>JALGTU010000045.1 GCA_029821195.1 Candidatus Zipacnadia bacterium | reverse complement strand
GGGCCGGAGCAGGCCGGCCCGTGCGTCCGCCAGAGCCGAGCAACCAGTAACGAGGACAAGCACATCATTCTTGATAAGCTCCTTGGCCATTTCCACATGTCCGTAGCCCTGGGGGATCTCAGGATTCTCGCAGCCGACTACACCCGCAACCCCTCGTATCCGCCCGGTCATGATCGCGTCATTCAGCGGGCGATACGAAGGCCGGAAGCGCCCACCAAGCAGTGTATTGACGTACTCAGCAGTAAAGCCGCCGATCAGGTCCATCTGTTCGGCGGGGATCTGGACACGCTGGCCGTCGCGGTTGGCAAAGTTCTCCACACCCACCGAGACGATTTCCTTGGCTATCTCCAGAGCCCGGTCCTCGTGGAACTCCAGGTGCTGGACGCCGGGCATCTTCGCCTTGTAAGAAGTAGTCAGAAGTTTGGTATGGAAGCGCTCAGACAGAGCGGCAAGAGCCGGCATAATACACTGGACATCCACCACCATGGCATCAGTGGCCCCGGTCATTACTGCCAATTCCTGATGGAGGAACGAGCCAGCCGAGGGAATGCCCGCGCGCATGAGCAGTTCGTTGCCCGTACAACACTGACCAGCCAGGTTTATCCCCTCTGCCCCTAGCTCCTCAGCGCGCGCAATCAGCTCAGGGTCGCGAGCCGCCTCGACTATCATCTCCGAGAGGGCCGGCTCGTGACCGTGGACAACGATATTGACATGGTCCTCTTTCAGGACTCCCAGATTCGTCTTGGAACGAATCGGCTCCGGTGAGCCGAAGAGAACGTCCTGCAGGTCGGTGGCAATCATCGAACCGCCCCAACCGTCGCTCAGCGCACAACGTAGGCCCTGCTTGAGCAAGTTTCTGTAGTCCGCGTCAACACCGATATGAGTCTGGTGCATTATCTGGACAATTTCCCGGTCTACACCCCGGGGCATAATCCCCTGCTCGCGCCACACCTTGAGCCGCTGCGCCGGGGCTCTCAGGGCGAACTTGACCTCGCCCTCCTGCTGACCAAACTCCAGGAGCGTCCTCTCAGCCACGGCCTCGGCAATCTCGCGTACAGACTTGCCCTCAGTCTCCAAGCCGTACTCTTCCGCAATCAGCATGAGCTTGTCGGGGTCCCGAATCTCGTAACCGCTGTCGGGATTGCGCGCGGCCTCCAACAGCGCCAGCGTCACGTCACGGCCGTGGTCGGAATGGGCCGCCGCGCCCGCCGCAATCATCCGCACCAGATTGCGGGCGGCAATGGCATTAGCATCCGCTCCGCAAATGCCCGTCTGCGGCCCACTACCAAACGGATCCACCCGGCACGGCCCCATGTGGCAGATGCGGCAGCAAATGCCCAACTGGCCGAAGCCACACTGGGGCTGCATCTCCTCGTACCGGTCCCAGGCAAGACCTACCTCTTCATCCCGGGCCAGCGCAATCATCTCTTGTGCAGCTTTGTCAACGGATCGTTCGGCGACATCTTTCATCTTGCTGAGTCCCTCTTCATCCTGGTTATCTGGCCACCATAATGGTCAACAGAAGCAAAACGGCACGCCCTCACAAGGTACGCCATTATTCATCGCGCCCGCTGACAGGCACTGGTCGTACCCAGCTTGCCTCCAACACAGCTACGCGCTGACACACTGTGCAGCACCAAGTAGTCTTGGTCATTCTCTTCCTTACGACTACCGAAGCTCGTCGGTCACTCATTGGCCGATGCGCCTGTATCGCGATCCCCGGAGATTCCCATCGAAGTGAGCTTATCACACATCATTTAGTTTCGAGTGTAGTGGGTAAGTCCACCTGTATTTGCTTGTGCACCCACCTCGTAAAATCGGAGCCGAAAAGCACACTCCGATTCTCGTACCACCCCCGGTTGTCCACCAAAGCCAACACCGGTATCTTATATCTAATTGGCAACATTGTCAAGCAGCGAGTGCGCACGTTTCGCGGCCCCACGCCGACGGCTGCAGTGGCCGCTGGCAGCCAGCTACGTAATGCGCCCGACGATCTCTTCAGGGATTGACAATAGCGACTGCTTCCCGGGACAAGCTGGCAGCTTTTCTACGTGCTGCCGAGCGCTAGCGGCATATCGGTGCGCGCGGCTCTCGGCATAGCTGCGCCCCCCCGCCTGCGCCACTCGCTCCGCCAGCCGCGCAGCCGTCTGAGCATCCCCGCGCCCTTGCGCCAGGTCGCTGACCATCCGGGCAATCCCCGCACCGCTATCACTATCCATGGCGTGGATTACCGCCAGCGTCAGCAGGCCGCGGCTCTGGTCCTGTCCCACTGACTTGCCCAGCTTGTCCGGGTCGCCATACAGGTCCAGCAAATCATCGGTTATCTGAAAAGCCATCCCCACATTACGCCCGTAGGCGCTTAAGGCCGTCTGCACCGGCGCGCCAGCGCCTCCGGCCCGCGCTCCTATCTGGCAACTGGCCGCGAACAACGCAGCGGTCTTCCCAGCGATAATCCTCAGATAGCTGGCCTCGTCAATTTCGCTGCCCCGCTCCAGGCTGAGCAGCTCCGCTTCGCACATCTCAATGACCGCATCGGTGAGAATACCCATCACGTCGTTGTCACCGTCATTGCACAGATGCCGATAGACTGCCGCGGCCATGAAGTCACCGACGAGCACCGTGGCCGGAGTCCCAAACCTTCGCCACGCTGATTCAGTGCCCCGGCGCCTTTCCGAGCCATCGAAGACATCGTCGTGCAGCAACGAACCGGAGTGCACCAGTTCCACTGCCGCCGCCAGGCGCACCGCCCGCCCCCCGCACTGGCCGCAGGCCTGCGCGCAGAGCAGCACCAGCGCGGGACGCAGTCGCTTACCCCCAGAGCCCACTGTGTAATTGACTACATCGCGCACGGTCGGCGACTGACTCTCCACTAACTCCATCAAGAGCCGCTCGGTCTGCTCAAGCTCCGTCTGCACAGGCGCGAAGAGTTCCCGCCAGCGGCTGTCTGCCGGAGGAGCACTATCTGTTGGGTACTTCTGATTGTTCATGAGATCTTCAGGACATCGCCCTCTGGCTAAATATATTGCTGGATGAGCCTTATTATGACCTGGGGAAATAGCCCGACGGCCAATGTACCGAGCAGGCAAACCACGGTTACCGTGACCACGCCCACCGGCCACACCGTCACCTGTTGGCGGCCCGCCTTGCCGAAGTACATCACCCGGGCGACGTTCATATAGTAATACACCGAGATCGCACTGTTAATGATGCCCACCACCGCCAGCCACGCCCACTCGCCGCTGCCGATAGCCGCCCCGAAAATCAACAGCTTGCCCAGGAAGCCAGCGGTGGGCGGAATCCCGGTGAGCGATAGCAGGAAGATGATCATCACCGCTGCCAGCGCCGGTGCCGTGTGATACAGTCCGGAGAAATCAGAGATTTCCTCGCTGCCCATATTGCGCGCCACCAGGAGAACGATCGCGAAAGCGCCCAGGTTCATAAACAGGTAAGCCACGAAATAGACGATAATTGCGTGCAAACCCATCAGATCCTTCGCCGCTACCACCACACCTATGAGCAGATACCCGGCGTGCGCAATTGACGAGTACGCCAGCATGCGCTTGATATTCGTCTGCCGGATCGCCCACAGATTGCCGCCGAACATGGTAATCGTCGCCAGCGAAGCCAGCAGCGCCGGCCAGTGAAGCAGCAACGCAGGATACCACATCAGCAGCAGGCGGAGAATCAGCGCAAAACCGGCCAGTTTCGGTGCGACTGACAGGAATGCGGTCACCGGCGTGGGCGCGCCCTCGTAGGCGTCGGGCGCCCAGGCGTGGAACGGCACCATCGCGATCTTAAAGCCCAGTCCGACCGTCACCAGCACGACCGCCAGGGACATCATCAGCCCGGTCAGTCGCATCACGTACAGCTCGGGCACACCGGCCTGGACCAGCGCGGTCTGCAGAAACGCCGGCTCCACGGCGGCCGCCGTAGTGGGGCCAGAGGCCATGAATCGAGCGGCAATGTCCATAATGCGCGTTGAGCCGCCCAGGCCGTACAGCAGCGAGATACCGTAGAGCATCACGCCTGAGGCAGCAGCGCCGTACAGGAAATACTTCAGCGCCGCCTCGTTGGACCTGGGGTCCCGCTTCATATAGCCGGTGAGCACGTAGCAGGACAGGCTGATCATCTCAAAGGCCAGGTAGATGACAATGAGGTCAGCCGCGCCGGTGAGCAGCATCATCCCCGTCAACGAGAACAGCAGCAGGGCAAAGTACTCCCCGAAACCGCGCTGCAGCTTGCGCAGGTAGTCAAATGACAGCAATATAACCAGGAACGCGGCGAAGAGCAGCAGTATCTTGAAAGCACCGGAGAAGCCGTCAATCGCGTACGCGCCCGTGAACTCGAACTGAAGCGGCTCCGGCCAGAGCCGGGCCACGAAATACAGCGGCACCACCAGGCCCACTGCGGCCAGCCCGGCGGGCACCCGCCGCCACGCGCGCGGCACGATCAGATCGGCGACGAGCACCAATATCGCCAGGCCGCACAGGCTCAGTTCCGGCGCAAATACGCTCAGGTTACTATAAGGCATAGCTGTTTCCTGCTATCAATCTCCGATAGGACAGGCGTCTCGCCTGTCCTGGCGAGCCACGACCCGCGAAGGCGGGAAGCGAGGGGCGGGACGCTCGTCGTATCGTCTCCTACCTATCCACCGAATAATGTAATGATGTCGGAGAACCGATAGAACTGCTCCAGGTTATTCACCAGCACTGTGCTGGCGCTATCAATGATGGCTAGAATCGGCCCCGGGAACACGCCTATGGCCAGCATCAGCGCCGCCAGCGGCACGAGGGCAATCAGTTCGCCGGTGTCCAGATCGCGGAGATTCTGCCAACGCTCGCGCAGCTCGCCCAGGAAGATGCGCTGGATCATCCACAGGAAATACGCCGCGGTTATAGCCACGCCGAGCAACGCCAGCCCGGTAATCAGCCTGTAGATGCCGAATGCCCCCAGGAAGACCAGGAACTCGGCGACGAATCCCGCCAATCCCGGCAGGCCCAGCGAGGCGAACGAGGCCATCATCATTAGCCCGGCGTATATCGGCATCCGCTTGGCCAGCCCGCCGAAGGCATCAATCTCGCGCACGTGCGCGCGCTCGTAGATAACACCAACCAGGAAGAACAGCGCACCAGTGATGATCCCGTGCGCCACCATCTGAAGCACCGCACCGTTGAGCGCGGTGATACGACTGTGCTGAACCGCCGCTGCAATGTTCTCCGGCCCGACGAAGGCCACGCTGGCCGCGATACCCAGCATTACGTAACCCATGTGGTTGACGCTGGAGTAGGCGATCATCCGCTTCAGGTCCTTCTGCGCCATCGCGCAGAGCGCACCATAGATGATGCTTATCAGCGCCAGGATGGCGATCCATATCGCAAATTGGCGGGAGGCCTCGGGCAGAATCGGCAAGCTCACGCGGATGAAACCGTAAGTGCCCATCTTCAGCAGTACCCCCGCCAGGATGACGCTGCCCGCGGTGGGCGCCTCGACGTGCGCATCGGGCAGCCAAGTATGGAACGGAAACAGCGGGACCTTGATGGCAAAGCCCAGGAACAGGCCCCAGAAGACCAGGGCCGCCTTCAGGCCTGCTCCCGCCAGCGGATGCTGTCTCGCCAACTCGATCATATCGAAGGTATGGGGTGTTGAGGCGAAGTACAGGGCCAGAATCCCGAGGAGCATCGCCAGGCTGCCGATCAAGGTATATATGAAGAACTTGATGGCTGCGTACTGGCGGTTGGGGCCGCCCCAGATGCCGATGAGGAAGTACATCGGCACCAGGCTGACCTCCCAGAATATGTAGAACAGGAAGAAGTCCAATGAAGTGAAGACTCCCAGCATCCCCGTCTCCAGCAGCAGGAAGAAGAACATATACTCCTTGATTCGCTCGGTGATACGCCAGGAGTAGATTATCGAGAGCAGCGAAAGCAGCGTCGTCAGGAGGATAAGCGGCAGGCTCAGACCATCAATGCCCAGATGGTAGTGAATGTTCAACGCGTCAATCCAGTCGGCGTATTCCCGGAGCTGGATGCCGGCTCGGCCGATCTCGAACGCCCCCAACGCACTCAGGGAGAAGACGAACGCCAGGGCGGAAAAGACCGTCGCCGTCCAGCAGATCTCCCGGCGGTGGCGGTCTCTATCCATAAACAGGATCAGGGTCGCGCCAACCAGCGGAATGAAGACGAGCAAACTAAGTATAGGCATCAGCACAGCCCACCCTTTAACACTTGGTGAGACCCATCAGTTGTGCGACATATCATCATCAATTTCACCAGCCCAACATAACGACCAGGTAAACCATTCCCGCAAGCCCCGCAGCGATAACGGCAAAGCCCGCCACATATTCCTGCACTTCACCGTGGTGCACGGCCCGGGCGCTGACCCGGCCCACAAAGCCGGTAACCCACGCCCCTACGTTTATGGCACCGTCCACGACGAAGTCATCGAAGAGCCGAATCAACGTGCTGAAGACGACCCGTGTGCCCCAACCGATGGCATTCACCAAGCCGTCAATAATGTACTTGTCGCAAATGCGGGTGACCTCGGCAAGTCCCAGCGTACCGCGCACCACCGTAGCCTGGTAAAAATCGTCAATATAATAGCGATTTAGCGCCGCCCGATACCACGGCGCGAGATAGCGCTTCAGCAGGCGGGTGTCAAGCCAGTGCCACCGGTACACGACAATCGCGGTCAGCAGGCCAGTCAGCGCCATCAGAGTGGAGATACCGGCAACAATCCAGTTGAAGCCGTGCTCACCATGCGCCAGCCCGTGCAAGCCGGCCACAGCCATGCTGCCGGGCATCTCAACATTTACGAAGCTGCTGAACAGATTCCCGCCGATGAACTGTGTTCCCACAATGCCCAGCAGCACCGTAAACGCCGCCAGAATCGCCAGCGGTACGGTCATCACCGCCGGGCTTTCGTGTGCTTCCCCTGCTGCCTCGCTGCGGGCCGCGCCGGCGAATGTCAGGAAGCACATTCGCCCGATGTAAGCGGCGGTCATTATCGCCGCCAGCTCCAGGCCCAGGAAGAATATCCAGTAGACCGGCTCGGCGAGCGAGCGAGCCCACACCGCTGCCATCATGTGATCCTTGCTCCAAAAGCCGGCCAGCGGGAAGATTCCGGCCAGCGCCAGTGCGCCGATCCACGTCGTCCAGTAGGTGATGGGCATGCGTTGGGCCAGCCCGCCCATCTTCTTCATATTCTGTTCGCCGCCGCAGCCGTGAATGACACTGCCCGAACACATAAACAGCAGAGCCTTGAAGAAAGCATGGACAATGAGATGAAGAACTGCGGCGGCGAAGCCGACGATGCCCATGCCCAGCGCCGCCATCATATAACCAAGCTGCGAGACCGTCGAGTAGGCCAGCACCCGTTTGATGTCATTCTGCACCAGCCCAAGTGTCGCGGCCAGCAGCGCGGTTATCAGGCCAATTATGCCGACAATGAGCAGCGCCGGCACTCCCCAGAGCACCGCACTCCCGAACGAAATGATAAACAGCGGGAACAGCCGCGCCACCATATAGACGCCGGCGGCGACCATTGTGGCAGCGTGAATGAGCGCGCTGACCGGCGTCGGCCCTTCCATGGCGTCGGGCAGCCACGTGTGAAGGGGGAACTGGGCGCTCTTCCCCATCGCCCCGATAAACAGGAATGCCGCCGCCAGACCGACAATAGTGACCGGAATCAGCCCTGCGCTCGCGGCGGCAAAGACCTCGGCGAAATTCAGGCTGGGCACGTAGCAGAAGATCATCAGGATGCCCACGGCGAAGCCAACGTCGGCCACCCGCGTGGTAATAAACGCCTTCTTAGCGGCATTAGCCGCCGACTTGCGCTCGAACCAGAAGCCGATAAGCAGGTACGAGCATAGCCCGACCAGCTCCCAGCCTATGTACAACACCAGGAAATTGTCGGCCAGCACCAGCAGCAGCATCGAGCCGGTGAACAGCGACATATAGGCGAAGAAGCGGCTGTAGCGCTTGTCACCGTGCATGTAGCCGATCGAATACACGATTATACAACTGGCTACCACCGTGACCATCACCAGCATCACGGCGGCCAGCGCATCCACCGCAAAGCCGAAGCGCAGATTGGCACCGACGCTCCCCAACGGAGCCCAAAGGAAGGAAGACTGCACCGGACTATCGCCGCGCGCCAACTGCACCAGACAGCCCAGCGCCAGCGGAATTCCGGCCACGACTCCGGCCACGCTGATCCAGCCCACACCCTCCCCCATACGCCGCTGCAGCGCACTGCCGAAAAACAGCAGTACCGCGCAGGCAGCAAACGACAGCAACGGTATTAGCCAGGCAAGTTCTAGCATAGCAGTTCGTCTTTCGGTACGACAGGCGTCTCGCCTGTCGGTCAGGTGGACAGGCGGGATGCCTGTCCTACCACGGCAACTACCACTTCAGCAGCTTGGCATCGGCAACGTCGGTCACCGCAGCCTGGCGATAGAAGCGCAGGATAATCGCCAGCCCTACCGCAGCTTCACAGGCGGCCAGCGCAATGACCATTAGGGCAAAGACCTGACCGTCCAGCACCGTGTCCGGGCTCAGGAAATGGCTGAACGCCACCAGGTTGAGGTTGGCCGAATTCAGCATCAACTCAATCCCCAGAAGAATGCCGATAGCGTGCCGGCGCGTGATTACCGCCAGCAGCCCGAAGGAAAACAGGCAGACCGACAGTATCAGATAATGTAGCAGACCGACCGGCGGGAGGATCATTCCGACTCATCCTCCCCACCAGTGCAAACTCCATCCGGTAGGACAGGCGTCTCGCCTGTCCTGGACCCGACGGGCGAGACGCCCGTCGTACCGGGAGTGTTGCGACCTGGCTGCTTATCTTCCCGGGCAATGATTATCGCGCCGACCAGCGCCATCAGCATCACCACCGATACCAGTTCAAAGGCCAGCAGGTGGCGACTGAGCAGCAATTCGCCGATGATGCGCACGTTGCTGCCCGCTGGCGGGGAGACGGTAGCGCCGCCGGGCAGGTAGTGCCACTTGCTGAATATCACCGCCGCCGCGACCACAAACCAAACGATCACCGTCGCGGGCAGGCCGATGATTAGGTTGCGCGTACCGCCCAGGATGCCGCCCTCACCGCGCCGATGCAGGAGCATTATGGCAAACAGAATCAGAACCGCGATGCCCCCGGCGTAGACGAGTAGCTGGATTCCCAGGAGCAGATGCGCCGCCATCAACCCGTACAGCCCCGCGACGCCGATCAGCGCTACCAGGAGACACAGACAGGCGTGGATTATGCGCGGGGCGAACACGACCCCAACGGCACCGAGAAGAGTAATCCCGCCGACCAGGAAGAAGGCAAATTGGTCAAACCAGTCCGCCCAGGTCATAGCACCCGCGAGACCTCCGTCTGGCCTTCGCCGGCCGCGATCAGTTGCGCCAAGTCGCGCACCAGGCTTGCCCGGCTCGTCCCGGAGATTTCGTATTCATCGGTCATGGTAAGCGCCTCAGAGGGGCAAGCCTCCACGCACTGGTGACAGTAAACGCACAGCCCCATATCTATGTAAAACGACACTGGATGACGCTCTTTTCCTTTGCCTTCGCCCTCAATGTGGATGCAGCCGACCGGGCAGGCCCGCGCGCAGCTCATACACGCAGTGCAGCGCAGCTCCCGGCCCTCTTTATCACTCTTCAGCAGGGCAAAGCCACCGCGATAGCCCGGTCCGGGCTGCCAGTTCTCATCAGCATTGCCGTGCGGGTAGCGGTCGGTGATTTTGGGTCGCCAGAAGTTGCGGAAGGTCACAATATGCCCGACGACGATGCTCTTTGCGCCCTGCCAGATATCGCGCACGTAGCCCCACATCCGCTACATCCCCCCTCCGCCCAGACCCAGAGCAACGGCCAGCCCAGTTACCATAATCGCGACAAAGCCCAGCGGGACGAGTCCCTTCCAGGCAAATTCCATAAGCTGGTCCACCCGCAGACGGGGCAGCGTCCAGCGAATCCACATGGTTACCACGATGATGGCGAGGGCCTTGCCCATCAGCCACACGAAGCCGGGAATAGGGTCCGCGACCGACGCGGGCAGCGGCGACTGCCAGCCGCCCAGAAACAGTACCGCGCCGATCAGTGCAATAATAAAGAGGTGGGCATACTCGCCCAGGAAGAAGAAGCCGAACTTCATCCCCGAGTACTCAGTATGATACCCGGCGACCAGTTCGCTTTCTGCTTCAGGGATATCAAAGGGGACACGCTTGCTCTCAGCGATCGAGGCGATCGCGTACAATAGCAGCGCCGGCCACAGCCACCAGCGCAGGATATTCCACTCGAGCAGCGTGCCGCTCTGGTCGGCGGTTATCACCGACAATGACATTGAGCCGGCCTGCACAACCACGCAGACGATAGCCAGCAGCAGGGCGACTTCATAGCTGATCATCTGGGCCACGGCGCGCATTGCGCCGAGCAGCGACCACTTGTTATTTGAGCCCCAGCCGCCGACCATAATCCCCAACAGACCCAACGAGGAGACGGCGACGATCAACAGTATCCCGATGTTCAGATCCACTACTCGCGCCGCAATTGCCCCGTGGTCCCAGGGGATGACGACATATCCGATCACCACAGCCACAAAAAAGAAGACCGGCCCAATGGTGTGCATAATCTTGTCGGCCCCACGGGGGACAATGTCTTCCTTGCTCAGAATCTTCAACGCGTCCATCGGCGTCTGGAACAGGCCGATCGGCCCCACGCGCATCGGCCCCAGTCGCGACTGGATATAGCCGCTGACCTTCCGCTCCAGGTAGACCGCCAGCAGGACCATCAATAGGACGAGTACAATCACAAACACGAAAGCGGCAATCCAGGCAAGAATACTCACGAACAGAGGCGGTATGCCCCAGCGTCCGGCGAGGTTTTCCGCCCAGATGCGGATCGTACTAAGGATTGTGTGTACCAGAGAGCTGGCCATTTGTCTATTTCGGTACGACAGGCGTCTCGCCTGTCGTAAAGGTCCAGAGTGGACAGGCGAGACGCCTGTCCTACCGATCTATATCCGGAGCTACTGGGTCCAGGCTGCCGAGCGTAGCAATGAAGTCAGCCACTAGCCCCCCGCGCACCATCTCCGGGAGTGCCTGGAGGTTATAAAACGACGGCCCTCGCCAGTGCATTCGGTAGGGCTTGTCACTGCCGTCACTAACCAGATAACAGCCCAACTCCCCGCGCGGCGACTCGACACGCTCATATACTTCGCCTGGCTCTGGCTTGAGTCGCCGGGGCACATCCGCCTGTACTTCGCCGTCGGGCATCTTATCCAGAAGCTGACGCACTATCCGCAGGCTCTGGCGCATTTCTTCCATACGTACCAGGTGTCGGGCGAGGCAGTCGCCCTCAGGGAATGTGGGCACATCGAATTCGACCTGGTCGTAAGCGGCATACGGTCGCAACTTGCGCATATCATAGGACACGCCGCAGCCCCGCAGCGTCGGGCCGGTGACCCCGTAGCTCAGCGCCTGCTCGGCGGTGAGTAGACCCACACCCCGCGTCCGAGCGATGAAGATGCGGTTCTTGGTGAGCAGGTCGTTCATCTCTTCCAAACGCGGCGGGAAATGCTCCAGGAAGCTGCAGACCTGCTCGTCAAAACCGGTAGGCAAATCGTTGCGCAGCCCACCTATGCGCAAATAGTTGTACAGCAGCCGCCCCCCGGTCACTGCCTCGAACATATTCATCAGCAGCTCGCGCTCGCGGAAGGCGTGGAGGAATACCGTCACTGCCCCGGTATCGTTGCCGTACGTGCCCAAATAGACCAGGTGGCTGGATATACGCTTAAGCTCCGCCATCAGCGTGCGGATAAACTGGGTGCGAGGCGGCGGCTCGACGCCCAGCAGCCTCTCGACGGCCTGGACGTAGCACAGCTCATTGCCCAGGCCGTTGAGATAGTCGAAGCGGTCCGTGTTGGTGATGTACTGTCCGAAGCGCAGCGTCTCGGCGATTTTCTCCAGCGAACTGTGCAGGTAGCCAATATGAGGCACGCACTCTCGGATCGTTTCACCCTCAAGAGTCACAACAAAGCGCAGCACGCCGTGGGTGCTGGGGTGCTGCGGCCCCACGTTAACGGTTATGTCTTCGGTTCGCAGCGGTGCTTGCGCGGTCTCGCTCATTCTTCGGTCACTTCGGGTTCAGCTTGCCCGGCGAGGAAGGCAGGCGGATTCTCGTGCAGCGGCTCGGGACGCAGATAAGGGTGGTCAGGGCGCTGGTAGTCCTTGCGCAGCGGATAGCCCGCCCAGTCGTCGGGCAGCAACAGCTTGCGCGGGTCGGGATGGCCTTCGAAAGTTACCCCGAACATCTCGGCAATCTCACGCTCGGCCCACTTCGCCGTGTTGTACAGACCGGTCAGTGTCGGCAGCACCGCATCCTCGCGGGGCAGGTCGGTGCGCACCAGAGCACCTTCGCCGGTCTCGGCTCGGAACAGGTGGTAGAGCACCTGCAAGTGATCCTCGTAGTCAGCGCCGAAAGCATCGGACAGATAGGGATACGGCGGCTGTGCTTCCTCAGACAGGAAGCGGCAAACCTCGACGAGCACACCCGCGTCAACCGCCACCTGGAGCGTGCCGACGGCGTCCACCTCCGCGCGGAGCAGGTGGTCGCTGAATCGCTGGTGGAGTGCTTGGGCGATATGTGCGTTGTTGTCACCGCCCGCTGACGTCGAAGCGGGAGTGGTTTCGTGGTCAGTCATCTATCCGCATCCCCCGGCATTCGCTAGCTCTGGCGGATATGGCCAATCCAGAGCATCACGGACCTTTCGCCACCGGTCCGCCATGTCAGACCGGAACAGGTCAGGTTCAAATCCCAATTTGAGATAGGTCTTGATGGCTGGCAAGCGCCAGTCCTCAGTGCCAAGCACAATACACGAATAGCCTCGGTCTACAAGGTACCGGACGACTGCCGCACAAACCCCGTAGCCTAACCCCTTCCCGCGGTGATCGGGACGGACAACGACGCAGTCTATGGCGCCCACCAGGGGATCCACACTTTTCTGGGTAGCCATGGCAGTAGCCACAAGTTCTTGGCTGTTGTAGACAATGAACCGCGAGCCGTCCCTGCGCTCCGGCTTGTCTAACCAGTCGGCCAGCTTGTCGGCTGTCCACTCACCGAAATCTCCCAGTGCCAATAGCCCCAGCCATTGGGGCTCATCGCCCAGTTCGTAGCCACGAACCATGTACCCTTTGGGAGGCCTCCACGGCGCGAGCGCGGCAGCGCGCTGTGCCGTAAGCGTCATCTGCAGTCGCACAGGTTCCATGATGGCGTCACCTCCATCTCCAGAACTATCCTACCGGCCAGGACTGACCCACCGCACAGTGGCGAGCGTGCCTATGCCCTCGGATACTGCCGGTACTCAGGCCGCCGGCCTTCGACATAAGGCCCGTCCGCGAGCGAGTCCCGGCGAATGATATCGTGGATGTCCAGCAGACCGTTGATTAATCCTTCGGGACGCGGTGGACAACCCGGCACGTAAACGTCAACCGGCACGATGCGGTCTACTCCCTTGACGACGCTGTACGCATCCCGGTAGAACCGCCCGCCGCTTATCGCGCAGTTGCCCAGCGCCAGAACGTACTTGGGCTCGGGCATCTGATGATAGAGTTGTTCGAGAACCGGGGCCATCTTCATCGTGACGGTGCCCGCCACAATCATCAGGTCGGCCTGGCGCGGCGAGGGCCGCAGGATCATGCCGAAACGGTCCAGGTCGTAGCGCGATGCCGCTGTCGCCATCATCTCGATTGCGCAACAAGCCAGCCCGAAGCCCAGTGGCCAGACCGAGCAGGCTCGGCCCGTGTTGAGTATCTTGTCCACTACCTTGATAAGCGCCTGCGCCGCCGGTGTTTCCCGGTACTTGCGGGCGATGCGGCGCAGCGGTTCGTCCATCATGCTCAGTTCCACTGCAAATCACCCTTGCGCCACGCGTAGATCAGCCCCAGCAGCAGAATCCCCAGGAATATGCCCATCTCGGCCATCGGCAGCAGTCCCCAACCCCACACGCCACTCAACTCGCGCAGCACGGTGGCCCAGGGGAGCAGAAAGGCCGCCTCGACTTCGAATATCAGGAACAGCAGAGCGATGATGTAGTAGCTGATGTGGAAGCGATGCCACGCGGGGGTAAGCGGGATTATGCCACATTCGTAGGTAAGGAGCTTGCGGTCGTAGATATCGGCAGGGCGAATGAGGTATGCAATGACCAGGGCCACAAGGGCAAAAACAAAGCCGCCTATGACAAACAGGCCGACTGGTCCATACTCAAGTGCCATCGTTCATTCAGACCTTACGTTGCCGTTGAAACTCGAAGACCATGAGGCTCGGGGCCGACGGAATTACCGTTACTCCACACTCAGGTGCCCCTGACTACCTGCAGGGGCGAAAGGCGAACGGTTGGGGGGTTATCGGTAAGCGGGCCTCGCTAATTTTACCAGTATTACCCAGCGCTGTCAAGAGCATTTTCTGCCCTTAATGTGCCCTGGTTTTGACAACCTCCGTGGGCTGGCGTAAAATAGCACTATCGTGGTGACGGGAAGCAACCTGTAGGACTCTGCTTGAGCAGATAGATCGACAGCAAGCATATGAGCTCAACCACTAGAGGCGAACAGCACAGCATTCTGGGGCGAGCCGCCTTCTGGGTGCGCGCCAGCCGGTTTCAGTTCTTCACCGCCTCGATAATCCCGGTGATCGTCGGCGGCGCCGTTGCCTACCACGACACGCGAGCTTTCCTCTGGGCCTATTGGCTGGCGACGTTGGTAGCGCTGGTCCTACTCCACGCCGCCGCTAACCTGGCCAACGACTACTACGATCACCTCAGCCGCAATGATGAGATCAATGTCGAGTTCATCTCGCCGTTCACCGGTGGCAGTCGTTTCATCCAGGAGCGACTAACCAGTCCGGTCAGCATACTGATAGCGGCGCTGCTGTGCCTGGCAGCAGGCAGCGCGATTGGGCTGGTTCTGGTCTGGCTGCGGGGTTGGCCGATCCTGATTCTGGGCGCAGTCGGCGGCTTGTCCGGCTTCTTCTACACCGCTAATCCGCTGCGCCTGGGCTATCGCGGCCTCGGCGAGATCTTCATCTTCCTGGACTTTGGGGTACTGCCGGTGCTGGGGACATACTACGTCCAGGCTCAGCAGTTTACCTTGAGCGCCGGCGCCGCCTCGATTCCGGTAGCACTGATGATCGCCGCCGTGCTGTGGATCAACCAGTTCCCCGACTACGTCGCCGACCGCGCCGTAGACAAGAAGCACTGGGTGGTGCGCCTGGGCCGGCGCCGGGCCGTCTACATCTACACCGGGATGCTGGTGCTCGCGCTGGTGTCCATTGCTGTCTTCGTGGCATTAGGCTGGATGCCGCCGCTGACCTTGCTCACGCTACTGACGCTGCCCCTGGCGCTCAATGCAATTCGCACGGCCTGGCGCTACTACGACGAGCCACCCAAGCTGCTGCCCGCGAATGTCGGTACTATCACAATGCACCTGGCTGTCGGGCTGTTGATGTCGCTGGGCTTTGGGCTGGCTCCTTTCATCTAGGAGCGTGTCGGAGAACCTAGTTTTGCGATGAGCCGTGCCTATGTTTGCGCCTTGCAAGTTATACAACTGGCGCCGCAAATTCGCGTGAAATCGCTCTTTTCCGAGGTATTCCGACAGACTCCTAGCCCAAATAATTTACGAACGCCTTGTGGGGAACCCGCTTTTTAGGCAAAAAAAGCCGGTTTCCGGTTCGACGAAGCTCACCACAAGCCACACCCTTCCCGCCTGTGCTTCCGCCTTCGCTAAAGCTACGGCGGACAAGCCGGCAAAAACTTGGAAACTTGAACAACGCCCGTGTCAATTGCCTGGTGTCGTTGTTCACCAGGAATAGTGAATTGACGTGAGGGGTTTCGACGGCCACTTCCACGTCTCCGAGACGCTGATTGCGTGTCTCATCATGAATTATCCGGGTTAGCCGTAATACTGTTCATTTAAGCACTTTGACACACGCCGCGAAGTCTATGCGTGATGGCTTGATTGTGCAGCGGGCGCGTATCGGGTATTTGCCGATATTCCTTTTCACGGCTCGCGGATTGCGCCGGCCACGGCTAGATGTCACTGGATCTTGAACCAACTCAGCCAGCATCACCTCATGGAAGGCTTTCCGCTGCTGAGGGGGAAAGAGCGACGAATCGGAGTAGTTTTCGGCGGACGACTCGCACGGCATGGGTAAACGAGAGCCGATCCACATCGTCCCCGACCCTCAGCGCTGCTTCGTGCATGAGCCTGCGTATGGCGAAGTGGGCCATGATCAGTCCATAGAATTCCTGGCGTACCAATTCCGGCGTTTTGCTGCGCAACACGATCCCGGAGCCACGCAAATGGGTTTTCAGCTCAGCGAAGGCCGTCTCGATCTTCCCGCGCTCATCATACAGCACTGCCAACTCCCCGGCGCCGCGAGTTGAGTCCACCAGCCCCACCCGGGCCAAGCGCTGTAGCACCTTCGCCAGATGAGCCTCCGAAGCCCGCAGAACCTCACCGATCTGGTGGGTCGTAACGAGCCGCCGGTCGTTCGCAGCCAGGTAACCCATAGTGTGGAGCGCCAGCGAGGCAGCTTCCGAGATTTTGAGTAGGTTCGCCATATCCATCACCATGCTTAGTGGTATTTAGATACTACTATACCACATTGTTATTCTCTTCTCAAGACCCCACAGAATAATTTTTCTTGTTCGCCGGGATTCTGCACGAGTCCTTAACCCAAGCAGCCGCCCCTCAACCCCTCGAGGGGCGGTTTTCGGCCCGACAGGTACGTTGCCTATCTGGACCTGCGCTGGCGGGCAAGAGCGATCCCCGGTCAGCGCCCGAACGATATACCAGTCGGCCATGCTCGACGCGTTGCCGGACTTCTTGTGTTTTGCATCGTCAACCGTAGTGTCCCTTCGCAATAGCCCGCAGGGAAGGAATAAGCGCACGCGCGACGAATTATATATGTAGGTCTACCAAGTAGAGAGTCACAGGAGGAGAATCATGGCACAAGCGGCAATGTTTTCGGCAAGCCAGATGATTGATATCGCCATTCAGACCGAGCAAGCCGGGCGTAGCTTCTATGAAGCTGCTGCGCAGCACAGTGACGAGCCGCAGGTGAAGTCGCTGTGTCAGTGGCTGGCTGACGAAGAGCTCACCCACGAGCAGACTTTTCGGCATATGGGACAAAACCTGCTGCCCGAGATAGAGCCGAAGGAGTGGCCGGGCGAGAGAGCCGAGTTCATTGATGCCCTCTTAGGCTCACGGTTCATGCCAAGCCCTGACCAAGCCCAGGCGCTGGTCAAAGATATGTCGGGGCAAGATATACTCGATTTTGCGCTGAATTTCGAAAAAGATACAATCATATTCTTCTACGAGATGCGAGACATAGTTCCGGCTAGTGGCGTTGACAAGGTCAATCAGATCATCGCCGAGGAAAAAGCGCACGTGTCCCGTATTACAAAAGCTAAAGCAGCGCTGGCATAGCGTCGGGCGGATCTTACCTAACCAGCGCCAGAAAGGAGCTGACTATGAGAGTTAAGGTATTCCGATGCCGAATCTGTGGGGATCCCTATATCGGGGAGACTCCGCCAACGCACTGCCCCTTCTGTGGGGCACAGGCTCAATACGTCATTGATGCACACGACTGGGACAGCGGCGAATTTGACGTGGACCTCTCCGAGGTCTCGCGGCAAAACCTGGAGGCTGCGCTGGACCTGGAGATGGGAAATGCTGCCTTTTATGCCTGCGCGCGGGACAAAGCAACAGCGGCTGGCAACGAGTATATGCTGGCCAAATTCAAGTGCTTGATGAAGGTTGAAGCCGAACATGCTTCGGCTATCTGCAAGTTCTTGAAGATTGACAAGCCCGGGCTGTCGCCGGCCACTTGCAGCGCCGACGGAGTGGAAAACTCGTGCGAGGGCTACGAGCGGGAAAACCGCGCTATCCAGGCCTACGCCAGATTCCGCGACGAGGCGACCGAGCCACGGATGAAGGAGTTCTTTGGCGCACTGGTGGAGATTGAGACCGACCATCTTGACCTCCACGCCGAGGATACGAAGTAAATGCAGCTGAGCACCTTTGGGCATATCCCAATAGATAGAAAGGAGAAGGCAAAATGTGTTATGACGAAGGAAGTAGGCTGCCGTTGATTGGCGAGAAGGCACCGTCGTTCAAAGCTGAGACCACGCAAGGGCCAATTAGTTTTCCCGAGGACTACGCAGGCAAGTGGGTGATTTTCTTCTCCCAC
>JALGTU010000182.1 GCA_029821195.1 Candidatus Zipacnadia bacterium | reverse complement strand
GGCAATTATCGTGAACCGGCAGCCCGGCGCGGCATCCGGCTCCACCAGGCGGACGTCGGTGACTGCGTGATAGAGGATGCACTGCGGGTAAGGCTCGTCCTGGCCTTCCGCGCGCAGCTTGGGCACCGGCCCCAGCGGAATCACATCGCCGAACGGGTCCAGGCCTGACGGGCCCCGTGTTCCCTGCGGAATGGTGACGGTGGCGGTCTCGATCTCGTCGTCAATCCGTTTGCAGTCAATCTCGACGGTGAACTCCAGTGGTACTTCATAGCTGCTCGCGAAGGCCAGCTTGAACTGTGCTATGCCCAGGTCACGCTCGATGTCGGGCAGCGCGCCGAAATATTCTAGATCGTGCCCGGGCACAAACGGCGGACTTTGATCCCCGTCAAACTGCCCCAGCCCTTTGCCGTCGGCGACCTGGTCAAGATGCTTGGCGACCCACCGCGGCGCGTTGGTGAGCTGGCCGGGGCCTGATTGGGTCATGAACGCGTCGGTTTCGTCGTACAGGTCCGGCCGCCAGTGGTAGTCAATCTGGCGCTGGAGGCTGCCTCGGGCGTTTAGGGCTACCAGACGATGCTGGTAGCGGTCACCCTGGCTGTGGAGTGTCCGGCTGCGCAGGAAACTGCGGCAGTCCATTGCCCGGGGCAGCCCGAAGGCGTACGCACATTGCTGGCAGAAGCCTTGCGGCACCGGCTGGCCCGGATTGCGCTGGGCCGGCCCCCCGCAGTAGGGACAGATCAGGTCGCTGAACGCCGTGGTCTCATTACCGGTCTGGCGCAGCTCCATGTACGGCTGCAAGCGACCGAATTCCAGCGCCACGCGCGCCGCCTCCGGCTGGTCTGCCCCGATCCGTTCGCTGCTGTCAACCACCAGGTTGGCTTTCACCTTGCCTCCGAACAGCAGCTTGGTCTCGGGGTAGTAGCCGCTGGCGCGGAAGTTTCCGGCCAGCGTGGGCTGCTCCTGGAACGACTGCGAGCGCAGATGGAAGTCGGGATCGAGCACCACCTCTTCGGCCACGATGGCATAGCTTTTCAGCTGCGGCCCGTAAATCAGCAACTGGAGAATGTCCGAGATGTATTTGTACTTGGGCAGCGTCTCTTTGGTGACATAACCGCCGTAGGGTGCCTCCTCGGTCGGGTACTTGCGGGCGGTGTCGTTGTCCCTGATGTGAATCTCGTCCTCGATATACTGGAAGTTCTGGTGGCCGCGACTGGTCGTGCGCCAGCAGACCGGCTTGAGGTCCTCCATCCAGCCGGCGTAGGCGCGTGCCCCCAGGACCACGTCAGAGTAAGGGAAACCGATTATGGGCATGCTGCCCCAGGTCTCGTCCAGAATATAGAGGTCGCCGCCCAGGCCCTCGGGAGGAATCGCCACCGACCAGAAGCCGTTGCCGTCGGTGGTATCCGCTACGCCGACAATCTCGCCGAACTCGGTGTCCACAATGATGATATCAATGCCCGGCGCCGGCACCCCCGGTTGCTGGTAGACCCGGCCGCACGCTACGCTACCTGACGACGAGTAGTATTCCAGCGCTGGCATCTGCACCACCGTCGTCTTGCCGGGCTCGACATCGGCTACTACGCGGGGGCAGCCCCAGCACGGGTCCCACTGGCCGCCGCCGGTGCGTTTGAACTGCACGATACTGTGCGCGCCCGCGGGCAGCCCTGTAACCGGCACCGTCCCGGAGGGCGGCACCTGGTAGGTCTGCCCGGCGTCGTCCAGCGTCCCCACCCGCAGGTAGGCGTCGGGGGTAGCCTGGATCGTCAGCTTCCCGCTGAGGATGTCAATGATCGCGGGGCTACCCTCGGCCACCGGCTCCTTGCGGCCGCAGTAGACGGCCTTTATCTCCGTGACATATCGGCGCAGTGGCTGGTCTTTCGTTTGGTCGGAATCGTCGCGTAAGTCGCCTTCGCGCTGGTAGATCGCACCGTGCCCCTGGGGAGCGATAAAGCTCCACGTACCGTCCGGCCAGGTGCGGATAGGGGCCAGCACCGTGGTGCCGGGCACGTACGTCCCCAGCGACTGCGACCAGACCAGTTGGTTGTATTCCTCGCTGTCCCAGAACTGTATCTGGCCGTCTTCGGTTGTGCTGAGCGTCACCTCCAGGCTGACATTCGCCTCGTCCTGCGGTACCCCGTCGTGGCGGATTTCGCCCTCGAGCCGGTAGCCCATCACGAATTCCTCGGTCAGGGGTGGCTCGGTAAATTCCGCCGGCTGAATCCGCCGGCCCCAGTAGACGTCGTCCACCATCAGCGCGTAGCGGCCCAGCAGTTCGCCTGCGTCGCTGATCTGCTCCACCAGGTAGACCCACGCGCCGTCGAGTGCGACATCCGGGTCTTTGGCCTTGTAGACGGCTGCGGTGAGGTCGCCGTCGGGCACAGCGAAGCTGGCGATGCCGCCGACCACCCGCTTCCGGTCTACAGTCAGCCCGCGCTTGCCGCCCAGCTGGATTATTTCCTGCCAGTCTGCGAGTTCTGGGTTAATGGGCGACATTGTCGGGTCTCACCTTTATGAAAGAAGCTGTCTTGATCGGTACGACAGGCGTCTCGCCCGTCGGCATGGGGGACAGGCGAGACGCCTGTCCTACCGGCCAATGTGCGAGTCTCTTTGCCCACTGTCGGTTAATCGGAGTGCCTACCGGGCCAGTTCGATGCTGTAGTCCAGTTCAACGTCATCGGGCAGTTCGGCCAATTGCCCTGGTGGGCGTTGTGCCACCGTCGGCACCGAGGTGGCTCCCGCTCGCTCCGGCGACGCCGGTTGGGCGACCTGGAGCGGACCAGCTTCGCCTTGCCCTGCATCAGGGCGCGCAGCACTGTCTAGCGCGGCCCTGTACCGTGCGCGCACCGATGGCGGCATGGCCGCGACCGGCTGAAGCTGGCGGCTTGGCCTGAACCCGGGTGTAGGCAGGTGGCTGGCGTATTGCCTGGCGCGCTGTGGCTTGGCCGCCTCAGCCGGTGAGTACGGTGGGCGGGCCGGGACCTGTGCAGTGAGGCGGGTGCGTCCAGCTCCCCGATCGGGTGGGCGGCCGCTCAAGCCGGCGACGGGAGGGTATCGCCCGCTTGGGGGGGCGACCGGCGCCAGGAGGGAGGTGAAAGGAGCACTCATCCGGCTGGATGATCGCCGCAGTGCCTGCGGCCTGGGCTCGATCCGTCCTGACCACCACGGTTGTCGGAGAGCTGGACGCAGTGACGCCTCGGCTCTGTAGTACCGCGTTGCCGTACGACGGGCCTCTCGCCCGTCGGCCTCACGGTTGGCGGTTGGGTATCGGAGAGTCTGGTCAGTCATATCAATAATCCCTTAAGGGGTAATCCAATTCGGGCCAGTCAGCCGCAGCTTGCTGCACCTGCCAGTAGGTCTGCCACAGTTCAACGCGCCACGCCGGCTGCTCCGACCAGCTTACTCCGCCCGGGAACCAACCGGTGTATTCGAATATGCGCAGCTCCTCGAGCACTGCCGCGGCCAGTTCAGCGGCCAGCGATACGGCTGAACTTACTGGACTCGCCGGACCGTTTGGCGTTACTGCGGCGCGAGGCTGAAGCTGTTGGAGCTGTTGCTGGTTGTGAAAGTCGTGGCCCTCGCGCAGCGTGGGCGTCACATCTGCGGCGGTCTCCGCCGCCAACAAGTCGCTCATCCGCACCGGCTGGCCCTGGGCGAGCCGGCGTACCGCGCTGACTAGCTTTTTTTTACCGCCGCCAGCATCTGCTGGTCGGCCGGGCGCCGCAGGTTGACCTCATCAATTACCTCATTCAGCCACTCCACCAGCGCCGGAGGCATTGTCTCAAGAAACTCATTGGCGCTGAACTCGTCGGGCTTGCGCCATTTGATCAG
>JALGTU010000181.1 GCA_029821195.1 Candidatus Zipacnadia bacterium | reverse complement strand
GAAGCTGCGCTGCTCAAAGACTGGTGCCAGGAGGGTGGCAGCCTGATAGCACTTGGCGGCGTAGGCACTCGCGACCAATGGGGCCGCCAGCACGACGACTACGGCGAGCTTACGGAGCTGTTCGGCGTCAAGCGCACTGAAGCCAAGACCGGCGCACAGACCTGGAAACTGGATGACGGCGCAGAGGTCAAGCTGCCTGATACGTGGCAGTACGATGCCGTCGAGCTTGCGGCTGATACTGCACAGGTGATCGGCCATTTCGACAGCGGTGACATCGCCGCTGTCTGCAATACCTTCGGTGAAGGCCGGGCGTACTTGCTCACAGGCCACAATCTGGGTTTAAGCTTCGATGGCAGCAAGTATTACAAGGGCATGTACAAGATATACTGGCCGGGTTTGAAGGACAACCTGCGCAAGCTGGTGCTGGATGCCGTGCGCGAGGCTGATGGTCGCCTGCCAGTGCGCGCCGAGAATGCTCCGGAGAATGTCGAGGTCGGCCTGCGCAAACAGGGCGAGCGGCTGATCGTGCATCTGCTCAATTACGATAACGAAGGCCCGGTCAGCGGGATGAACCTGCTTGCGACTGAGCGCGCTGACCAGAAGGCCTTCTATCCCGCAGATGGCGAAGAAATCGCCACGACCAAGCGCGGTCGTGACCTGCACATCCCGGTCCGCGACTTCGAGCATCACTGCTGCATCGTCATCGAGCCGCGCTAGCCCGCGTTATTCGTGAGTAAAATGAAATACCTGGCAGAATTCGACAGGCAAGCCGTCTATGAGTACATGGAGCGGCTTTTTGGCGAAGCGGAGCAAAATGAGACACTCTGATCGCCCGACGACCTCGGGCTGGAAGCTGAGAACGCTATCGCGTTCTCACCTGCCCTTCGACAAGCTCAGGGCAGGCCGAGCTACGCGTTGGTGAATGATACGCGCTAGTGTGCCTTTACTGCTTCTGCTCCAGGTAGGCCGTCGAGGTGATGCGGTACAGGTCACCCGGGCCGAACTCATACACGTAGGCTATCGTTATGCCGTCGCCATCCTTGTCCACGAACGCCTGCTCCAGGTCCTGACCCGCCTCGACCGAGGCCGTGCCTCCGAACGGCGGCCAAGGCGTGTTGGGATCCCAGCGGCGCTTGAAACTCTTGAGCCTGACGCTGAGCGAGTGGTCCTCGTTATACAACCGCATCCCGGCCAGCCCGGTTCCGGCGTGCAGGATGCTGATGGGGCTGTCGAGGACCACCGTCGCATTCGCGTTGTTGGCCGATTCAACCTTGCCACGGTACGCGATGGCGTCCACGGCACGCAGCTTTATACGCGAGCCCTCGGGGACAGTTTCGACCGAGTCTATAACGAAGCTGGTGGTGCGCGGCGGGGTGTTGAAGACGATGGTCTTACCGGCCAGCTTGTCGCCCTCCGGGAGCTTCTCAGGAACCGTCAGCGTCATCGCCTCATAGTCCACAGAGCTTACGGTGCCTTCCGTGGCTCCGGTCACGGCCAGAGATGACTTGCCAACGGAGAGCGAGCTGCCGTCCAGCAGCACCATGCGGCTGGGGCCGCCGTTGCCGAGAGTGCGCCGCGTATAGAGACCGATGCGGCCCTCGAACGCAATGCCCGAATCGGTGAACATGGATGGGCTTTCCAGACAAATCAGGACGTCAGTAGCGCCGTCGGCACGGTGGATGCCCAGCACAACGTCCTGACGCTCTGTGCCGCTGAAGCGTTCGATGTGACCGATGAACGGCTCATCGTACAGCGGCTCAAGCACGGTGACGAACGTGCTCTCCAGGTCGCCGACCGGGAAAACACGGCTGCCGCTCTCGTCATATTGCTGGTTATATGGCGGACAGGTGCCGTTGCGCAGGAACATGTAGCGCAGGGCGTCTTGGGGCTTGCCGAAGGGAGGCAGACCGTCGGCGAATAGCACTTGCTCGGCCACGCCTCCGGGGACATGCACTCGCAGAAACGGGGTCTTCTCCTTGTAATGGTCCCAGGTTGCGATGAAGTCTCCTTGGTTAAGCGTAACAAACCTCCTGGCCTTTGCGACGTTAAATAGGTACTGGTAACCGCTGCCGTAGTAGGCCCCCTTCGGCCGTTTGTCGTAGTATTCCAGGTACTCCACCTCCGGCCCGGCCAGTGTGCCGCCCTCCTGGGCGACCAGTTCGAGCCCTTGCACGCTCACCTGGTTGCCAGTCCCGTGGAGACTGTAGTCATGCTGCGAGCCGCCGGCCACGCGGAACACGTCCACCAGGTAACTGTTCCTATCATCCACGTCAACCCAGATAAGGGTGCGGTTGTACTTGGACACGATGCCACGGTAGGCGACCTGGCCATCCACTTCCAGTGCCTGGGCCGTAGGGGTGACGGTGAACATGTTGATATTGGCCGGCTCGAGATTGACCTGCTTGCGGGCATCCACGACGACCGTGTTGTGCGAGGAGGTATTGTTGGTCCAGCCATTGCGCTCGGGGCTGCTCATGTACGGGTAGCCGAGCTCGGGAGTGACCGGGCCGCGCTTGTTGAAGACACTGAAAGTCAGACGGTCGTAGTGGCCGTGGGCGGTGGTGCCGCCGTAGAAGCAGGTCACGCCGCGTCGGTAGTCGCCTTCTCCGCTTTCGAATATCGCCAGGCCGAAGATCGGGTAGTTGCGGCTCTCCCACGTCATTTCTTTGCCGACCTTGGCGACCAGCTCTTCGACCTTCTCGGTGTACTCGCCCGCGTCCCTGCCCGAATTGGCTATCGCCTGAGCCAGAAGCGGATCGCCGTAGGCCATCAACGGCGGCCCCATGTGCCTGGAGCTCCAGTAGCCCCTGGTGTTGGAGCCCTTCCAGCTACCCCCATCACCGATAGAGGGCGCCCACTTGCCGGCGACTGTCGGCTTGATAGGCGCGCAGATCGCTTCGCGGATCCGAGGCAGGGCATACAGGTCCACGCCGGCGGTTTTCATGACCTCGGCCAGTGGCACAACGTGGCTAATGCCGCCGCCGAAGTTGTAGCCGAGGCCTTCGGTGCAACTGAAGCCGTCGCGGTCAAAGTAGTTGTAGAGCCACTCGTCAACGCAGTTAGGGCCGGTGTGCAGAATCCAGTCCAGGATGTACTTTGTGGTAGCGCCCTTCATCGGATCGTGCATTTCCCAGTCCACGGCGGCCAGCGCCAGGACACTGTGCAGACCCAGGATACCATTGCCGGAAACGAAGTTACCCTCCAGCGCCCCCAGTATCATCTCGTGGCACAGGTCCCACTGAATCAGCGACTTGACGTCATCCAGGCCTTTTTCGGCCAGAAATCCCCTCAGTTCCTCATCGCCACCCTTTTCCAGATACGGATAGATGCGGCGATAGGCCTGCAGGACGTTGCGCAAGTAGGGCGCTTCGACCTGGTAGCCACCGACCGTGTGCAGGCGGCGATTCGGCGGACGTCGGTATTCGAGTTGCTCGATCTGGTCCTGGGTGAGGTTGTCGGGCCGGTCGGCATTCAGCAGCGGGTATTCGGTGGCGATGCGGGCCATGATTACCGCGCACTTGTGGGCATAGGCCTCGTCACCGGTGTCGGCGTACTTGCTGGCCAGAGCGCCCACACCCCGCCGCAGAGTCCAGTACCAGATGCACGCCTTATACCCCTCGCCGACCGCGTACTTCACGAAGAGGTAGCGGGTGCCGTCAGCGCCGACGTAGCCCTCGCCGTCGTCAACATACGGCTGGGTGGTGTCCAGCTTTTCTTTCGTGGCAGATGGGGCACTCAACCTTGTAGGGCTTATCGGGGTTCCATATCCAGGGGTAGTGCCCGCGGCCTTCGAAGATGGCTTTACCACACTTCGGGCAGCCCCAGGTGCCGTGAGCGATGCCGTGAATCTGCAGATCCGGTATCCAGTCCCAGAGGTACTGGTCGGATTTGCTGGTCCACCACTCAGTTGCGTTGGGCAGAGCGTAGGCTGGAATGCTCATCACCAGAAAAACCAACACCAGCAGACATAAGGCTGCGGCACGTCTCATTATCTTGACCTCCGATTCGCAAACAGCAGTTGCACTCAGCGGGTGCGAGTTTAGATTGTCGGTAAGTCACAAAAGGCCGGCTGTGGCTGTTCGTAGGGGCGTGATTTGTATCTGTTCAGCGTATTCGGCCAACTAACCTCTGACGCGTGGCTCGGCCTGAGCTTTGTGTTGTTTCCAAAGCTCAGGTGAGAACTGAGGATGCCGAGCATCCTCAGTTTTCAGCTTCCAGCCCGAGTCACCATCGGCAAGCTCCACGCTAAACACATACCGTGATGTATCACGCCCTCCACGCGGCTGCTGCGCTGGCGCTACTCGTCCGTGCCCTCATTGTCGCTGTTGTCGTTCCCGCCGTCGGCTTCGCCGAACTCCTCTTCCAGCTCGCGGTATCGTGGCTCGTCGCGGAGGTCGCCCCAGTCTTCATCATCAGCCACATGCGGCCACGGAATCACGCCTCTCTCCAGCACTTCGCGCAGCCCCTCGAAAGCCTCATCCAGGTTGCCCAGAAGTGCCTCGGCACAAGCGACGTTATATGGAGCCTTCTCGGCGCCTAGGTCGACGGCGCGCTGAGCCTTTTCACGCGCTTGCTCGAACAGCGTCTGGGCTTCGTGTCTTTCGCCACTGTCGGCAACCAAATGCCCGAGAGCAATGAGCGCGGCGCTCCAGTTGGTCAGCGCCTCCGGGGCCTCCGGCCCCTGGTCTACCGCCTGGTCACACTTCTCACACGCTGCCTTGAATGAGGCTTTGGCCGCCGCGGGCTCCTCGTCTTCCTGCAGCCGCCCCAACTCGACCAGCGCGATGCACCAGTTGTAGAGCGCCTCGGCGTATTCCGGCCGGTAGTCCAGCGCCCGTTCGAACTTCTGGGTGGCTGCCTCGAATGCGTTCTGCGCAGCCGCCGGGTCCTCCTCTCGCTGAAGCCGGCCCAGCTCGCCCAGCGCGGTGCCCCAGTTGTTGAGTACTTCCGGGTATTGGGGCCGCTCCTCTACGGCCTTCTCGTACAGCTCAATGGCCTGGCGCATGGCCTCTGGTGTGCCTTTGCGGTGCTCTTCAATCGCTTGCTGGAACTTCTCTCTGCCGTGTTTGCTGCGCAGCGCGTTCGCAGCACCTTGGAGTTCTCGTCTGGCCTCGGCAACGATAGTCGCGGTAGGGGCGCCCGGACTCCCTGGCATCTCGGCAATGCCATTGATCGCCTGTAGGCCGTGCTCGAGAGGCCGCCGCACGAACTCGGGCACCTCGAGCCCCAGCCCCTTTTCATAGCCGCACAGGTCGGCGAAGAACTCATCCGCATCCTGCCCGCACATCAAGCGGCAGTCTGATCCCCACGGCAGACCATCACGAGCCAGCGACGCCAACTCACCATAGTTGCGCTCATGAGCGATCCAGTACAGACGGTGCGCGAGCGGCCTGGCGTCGAGGAGCGCCTGTAGCGCCAGCATCACATCAGGCTCCGCGCCACGATAGCCCACAACGATCAACCCGCGATCATGAATTATCCGGTGCAGTGCTTCCCGGAGTCCCTCTCGAAGTTTCTCGACTTCGCCTGGCGTGTGACAGGTGTCATAGTACAACGCACTGCCGTGCAGATAAACGAGTTGTGGGCGCTCAGGGGAGCTGTCAACGTGGGCTGCGCTCTGAGGATGAGCGCAAACGGCCGGGATCTGGCTATCGGGATAGAGTATCAATGCGCGCTGCATCAGGTCATCGAAGTTCGTGGTGAGGACCGTGTCCACATACCCCTTATCTATCAGCTGGGCCACGAACAGGTGCGCCCAGTTTGGGCCGCGGGCATTCTCGCATTTCTCAAGGAGCAGTTTCCTGCGTCCATGCGCATCCAGCAGCTCGCCCATGCACACGGCATACCGCAGAAATGCGTCATCCAGGTCCAGGTGGGGCTTCCGCCACTCGTCGAAGTGCTGTTTCCACCGCGGGTGTCCCTTCAGCCATGACCAGAGCACCTCCGGATCCTCCGGCGGCTTTTTGTCGGTTTCCTGACTGTATTTGTCCGCAGCTACCTCCTTCGCCATCTCGATTGCCGTAGGAATCCCGGCAGTCACCGACGCGCCTGCTCCCAGCAACACCGCGAAAGGTGTGTCGGCCTCCTTGGCCTCCTGCATCCTGTCTCTGATATCCTCGATGGTTGCGACACAACCCGCTGGCTCTTCCGCCATGGTCCCATATCACTCCCTGCGCGTCGTGGACGCCTGTACGCACACCCAAGCCGACATTCCGAAAATGGCGCGTCACCAGGATTCTATTCTCTCTTCACCAAGACGGGGCCTGCGCCGGTCGTGGCACTAGTCGCAGCCGGCATCTGATCATTGCTTCTCCAGATAGGCGGTCTGGGTTACGTAGTAGCCGTCGCCGGGGCCGAACTCATATACGTAAGCCAGCACCCGGCTATCGCCGTCTTTGTCCGTGAACGCCTGCTCCAGGTCATGACCTGCCTCTACGAAGGCCGTGCCTCCGAACGGCGGCCAGGGACGATTCGGGTCGCCCCGCCGGTCGAAGCGCTTTATCTTCAGCCCGAGCGAGCGGTCTTCGTTGTAGAGCCACTTTCCCGCGAAACCGGTGCCGGAGTGCAGGACATCCATCTGGGCGTTGAGGATGACTATGGCTTTTTCGTTGTCGGCGGCTTCAACCCCACCCCGGTACAGAATCGCGTCAATATCACGCAGCTTGATAATCGAGCCGTCTGCCACGCGCTGTACCGAGTCTATCACGAAGCTGGTATTGCGCGGCGGTGTGGCGAAGATGATT
>JALGTU010000044.1 GCA_029821195.1 Candidatus Zipacnadia bacterium | reverse complement strand
TAGGATGAAGTTGTCAGTAAACTTGTCCCATTCGATGCGCTCGAGCGCAGCCAGCTCTGCGGCCCATTTATCCTGGTTCCATTTGCCGTCCCACAGCGCCTGGGCCCACCTGTGGTCCCAGTTCTCATCCCATCTCATCTTGGTAAGGGGGTTGCTCATTGGTCGCAGGTCCATTATGATGCCGTCGAAGGGTTCCTTTTCCATCTCCCGGATATGCTCGGCGACGTAGCTCGGGTGAGGAAAGTCCCAGCCGACCTTAATCAGCTTCTTCCGCGGGACTTCGGCAGATGCCGCGACCACCAGCATCAACAGCCCACCCACCAGGCTCCCAATCATCAACGCTTTCACATATTTCACCGTGGTCTCTCCCTTCGGGTAGTAGGACACAGACAACAATACATTCGTGGCACCCCGAGCAGATTCCTTCCCCCGTCTGCGCCTGGTGAGCCAGGCCGCAGTCCTCCTTGACAGTTTGCCCGCTGTCCGTTAGCATTGTCTCCGATACCAATACACTTACATTGCCATGTCCGCAGAGATCGAATAACTCAGGAGTGAATGACTTGAAAGCCGATACGACTCACATAATGCGGGATGAAATCCGGGAGCAACCCCAGGCGATCCGCGACACGCTGGCAGCCGAAGGCGAGCGCATCGCCCAGTTTGCCGCGCGGCTGCGTGCGGAGCAGATCCGCCATGTGCTGCTGGTAGCCCGGGGCACTTCCGACAACGCCGCCACCTACGCCCGGTATCTGTTCGGAGTAGTCAACGGCGTCCTGGTCACCTCCGTCGCCGCTTCGCTGTTTACCGTCTACGACGCGGAACTGGACCTGGGCGACACCCTGGTGCTGGGCATCTCACAATCCGGAACGGCGACTGATGTGATTGACGTGCTTAAGAGGGCCCGCGCCATGGGCACGCTGACCGCGGCGGTGACCAACACCGAGGACTCGCCGATCTACGAAGCTGCTGAACTGGCCCTGCTCACCCGAGCCTACAAGGAACACAGCATTCCCGCGACCAAGAGCTACACCACCGCTCTGGCGGTACTCCACCGACTCGCCGCGCAGTGGGCCCAGGACAGCGAAATGGCTGCGGCCCTTAACAGCGTACCCGCACTGATGGAACAGGTCTTTGAGCTGGAGCCGCAGATCGAGGACCACTCCGAGCGCTACCGCTTCCTGGACACCTGCGTGCTGCTGGGGCGAGGGTTCAACCTCTGCACGGCTCATGAGATTGGGCTTAAGCTCGGCGAATGTGCTCAGGTCGTCCCCGCGGCTCACAGCGCCGCCGACTTTATGCACGGCCCCATTGCCAGCATCCAGGCCGAGGTGCCCTGCCTCCTCATCGCTCCCGAAGGCAAGGCGCTCGGCTCGATGCTGGAGCTAGCGATGGCCCTGGACGAGCGCAATGCGGAGATGCTGACCATATCCAATGAGCCCTCGCTGCTGGAGATAGCAAAAGTCGCCTTTGAGTTGCCCACGGGGATGCCCGAGCACATCTCCCCGCTGGTGGCGGTCGTAGTCGGCCAGCTTCTCGCCTACCACGTGGCGATTCACAAGGGCCTCGACCCGGATCGGCCCGCAGGGCTGCAGAAAGTCACCCGCACAATGTGACATGCAATGACCCATCGGCGTCTCCTGATCTCATGTCATCAGGAACAACCGCCCCTCGAGAAATCGAGGGGCGGCGTTGTGTTGTTGCCATGATCTCTCGCGCCTAGCGTAGGTCGGTCAGAACAGACCAACCGTTTCGCCGTCTTCGTCAATGTCCACATCCATCGCAGCCGGGCGGGTGGGCAAGCCGGGCATCGTGCGCATCTCCCCGCACAGCGGATACAAGAAGCCTGCGCCCAGCGACGGCCGGATATCCCGAATAGGCACGGTGAATCCGGTGGGCCGACCTTTCAGCTCCGGATCGTGGCTCAGTGACAGGTGGGTCTTGGCCATGCAGATGGGCAGGTTATCCAGGCCCTGCTTGGTGAACCGGCGGATCTTGCGCTCGGCCTCCGGGGCGTATTCGACGCCGTCGGCACCGTAGATCTCTGTAGCAATCGTCTCGATCTTCTCCTTGATGGACGCGTCGAGCGGATAGAGGAACTTGAAGTCGTTGCCCTGCGCGCAGACCTCCACGACTGCTTCCGCCAGCTCGACACCGCCGGGCCCGCCGTCGCTGTGCACGCGTGTCTCCACCGCGGCCTTGGCCCCCGCCGCCAGGGCCTCTTCACCGACCACGTCAAGCTCATCCTGCGTATCGGTCGGGAAGACGTTGAGGGACACCACCACCGGCAGGCCCATCTTCCCCATATTCTCGATATGCTTGGCCAGGTTCGCGCAGCCCGCCCGCAGCGCAGGCATGTTGGGCTTCACGATCTCGTCCATCGGCGGCTTGCGGCCCGGCTTGAACTCGAACGCCCCACCATGCATCTTCAGCGCCTTGACCGTCGCCACAATCACCACCGCTGACGGCTGCATCCCCCCGACGCGACACTTGATATTCAGAAACTTCTCTGCGCCGCAGTCGGCCCCGAAACCGGCTTCGGTGACCACGTAGTCGGCCAGCTTCAGCGCGATCTTATCGGCCAGGATCGAGTTGGTGCCGATGGCAATATTGGCAAACGGGCCGGCGTGGACGAACATCGCGCCGTTGTCGAGCTGCTGAACGAGGTTGGGCTTGATGGCATCCTTCATCAGAACCGTCATCGCCCCGGCTGCATCGAGGTCCTCCGCCGTTATCGGCTCGCCCCTGCGGCTGTAGGCGACCTGGATACGACCGAAGCGCTCACGGATGTCGGCAAGCCCACTGGTCAGCGCCAGGATTGCCATTACCTCGGAGGCCACCGTGATATCAAACTGCGCCTCGCGCGGCCAGCCGTTGCTCTTGCCTCCCAGGCCGATAACGATATTGCGCAGGGCCACGTCATTCATATCCACGTTGCGGTTCCAGCTTATGCTGAACGGGTCAATGTCCAGGGGGTTCTTGTGCCACAGGTGGCCATCAATCATCGCCGCCAGCAGGTTATTAGCCGCACCGACGGCATGAATATCCCCGGTGAAGTGCAGGTTGATATCCTCCATCGGTACTGCCTGAGCCTGGCCACCGCCACAGGCACCGCCCTTGATCCCGAAGGTCGGCCCCATTGACGGCTCGCGCATCGTGGCTATCGCTTTTTTGCCGATGTGCCGCAGGGCCTGGGCCAGGCCCAGGTTGACCACGGTTTTGCCCTCGCCCAGCGGCGTGGGCGTGATAGCCGTCACCAAGATGAACTTAGCATCCGGTTCGACAGCCAGGCGGTCGAGAATAGACAGGTCCACCTTGGCCATATAGTCGCCGAACAGCTTGAGCTCCTCGCGCTCAATTCCCACGTCCGCCGCCACATCCAGGATCGGCCTCAGCGTAGCTTGTTGGGCGATTTCCAAATCGCTTAGCATTACAGACTCCCTTTCTTTACTTGAATGTTAACTGGCTTACCAGCACAGTTATAGGACAGTTGCACGGCGGGTCCGCTATCCGGGTCCGGCCATGAAAATACTTGCGGCCAGAGAGCGTATCTGTTTACCCGACCGCAAGGACTGGTTGCTTTCCGGCTAGCGAACCCGCCATATCTTCGTCATCTCGCCGCAATTCCCTCTGCCCCGCCCGCAATTTACATCCGCGTCGTCGCGCCTACCAGCGCGTCGGCCTCCGCCACGATGCGCTTGACCTCGGCCCGCTGCCCATCAGTAAGTGAGCTTTTGTTCTCGGCTTCAGCCAGCAGCTTGCGAGCTTTGGCCCGCGCGTTCTCCAGCATCGTGCTCGGGTCCTGGGCCCAGGCCATCGCCAGCCGCCGGTCCATAAGCTCGGGAGACCAGAGCTCCTCGCGGAAGTATTTCAGAGTATGATCTGTCTCCAAGAAGTGCGCGCCGGTCGGCGCAACCTCCACAATCAGCTCTTCAGCGATGCGGTCTTCGTCCACGACGATGCCCGCCAGCAGCCGGTCGAACTGGCTCATCATTTCCAGGTCGAGCATAAGCTGCACCGGGCTGCCGATATCGGTGAAAGCGAGCGTGCCCAGGGCGCCGAACGATCGCGCTCCCGCACAGATACCCCACATCGCGTCGAGCGCCTTCTCCATCATACTCTGGGCTCCCGGCAGTTTCGCCCCGGTACTGGGCCAGCCCACCGCCCGATACTCACCCCCAAAGACGTATGCCGCCATCTGAGCGCTCGCCAGCCGCAGCAATTGGCAGTCCGGACCCATCTCCGTGTGCACACCGGTGCGCATGTCAAAGACCAAAGGTCCGGCACAGTTGCCAACAAGCCGGTCGTCCAGCGCCAGGGTAATGGTGTTGCAGGCCAGAACCTCGGCCAGATTCTGCGTGAGCGCGCCGGCGAGTGTAGTTGGCGTGGCCACCCCCGCCACCGGCATCGTGCTGATCGTGAAGGGCTGGTCCAGCAATTCCCGCGCTTTCATGCCGATCTCGATATTCTCGCGCGTCACCATAAACGGCGAGTTCACCCAGCACTTGGCAGCAAAAACTGGCTTTTCCCTGACCTTGTCAACCGACCCGTCGTAGATCGCCTGAAGCTCAATGAAAAACGGCAGCATCTCGGCGCTGTAGACCGAAACCTGCCACGGCCGCGAACTGTTCAGCAAGATAGTGGCGAACGCATGCACGTCGCAGGAGCCGTTGGGCACATCCTGCGGAATGAAGGTCGGATGTGCTCGCTGCAAATTAGGGAAACAGTCGCACAGCCGCGACCAGTCAGCCAGGTCCTGGGTAGTGGCGGGGCGCAGCGTATCCGTCTCGATGTCGTGACAGTTCAGCGCCTGGCCCGAGGCGGCGTAGACGAGCTTCTCCCCGGCCACCTCGGCGGGGCGCCCCGGCCCGTGCTCCTCACGGCTTTGGGCGATCCGCGCCCGGACCTGCTCCTGCACCGCCTTGGGAAAACGAATCTGCTCATCGTCAACCTGGCAGCCAAAATCCAGCAGTGCTTCGTTGAATTCCTCCGTGCCCTGCGCGCGCAGCGGCACCTGGTCCCAGACGTGCAGCGCCGCCTGCCAGATCTGCTCCATCTCCTGCTCGTTCAATACCTGCATCGTGCGGAAACTCAAGTACATGGAATCAACGCCTCCCTGAATTGATTGGGCGTAGCCGTGAGCAACTTTCCCCAGGGCTAACAGATTTCGTGCTTGCCACCGCGCCGGTGAGAGTATATAATTCGCAGAGCCGCTGATGTGGTCGCTAACTCAGCGTGCGAGAACTCCCAGCCACGCAGATTATATAAGGAGAACGTAGTAATGGCAACACCCGAATGGCGAGTACCGGAATTACTAGTAGGTGCCGAGCTGGGTGATGAAGAGATCCAGGTGATCACTGACATCATCAAGTCGCGGAATACGCTGGCCTACGGACCGTACATTGACCAGTTCCAGAAAGACTTCAGCCAGTTCTGCGATGTACCTCATGCCTTCGCCGTCTCCTCGGCCACCGGCGCGCTGGAGATCGCTGCCTCGCTGGCGCGCGTGGGGCCCGGCGACGAAGTGCTGATAACCGCCCAGACCTTCCGCGCTTCGGTAGTGCCGTTCTACAAGCGCTGGTGCAAGTTCAAGTTCGCCGACATTGACCCCAACACGCTGAATATTGATCCCGACTCCGTTGCCGAACAGATCAGCGACCAGACCAAAGCGGTCGTGCTGGTTCACCACGCCGGCACGCCCTGCGATATGGACCCGATCCTGGAGATTGCTCACGCCCACGGGGCCATGGTCATCGAAGATGCCGCCCACGCCGTCGGCGCCTCGTACAAGGGCCGCAAGATCGGCAGCTTTGGCGACGTGGCCTGCTTCTCATTCCAGTCGCTGAAGAATATGACCACCCTCGGCGAGGGCGGGATGATCACCACGCCCAATCCCGAGCTCGCCCAGTGGATCCCGGCGCTGCGCTCCTACGGGACCTGCGGCACATTCACGCCCCGCTCACCCGAGCGCATCGGCCCGATTGACCGCCCTGCCTACGGTGAGGGCCGGGTCACCTGGGAGCGGGATCTCGTCGAGGCCTGGGATTACGGCCTGCACTTCCGCATCACCGAACCCCAGGCCGCAGTGGGCAGCGTGCAACTCAAGAAACTGCCCGGCTTCAACGCGAGGCGCAGTGAGATCGCCCAGCGCTACAACGAAGGCATCAAGCAGATCGAGGGCATGCGCATCTGCGAAATCCCCGACTGGGCCGAGACGACCTATCATCTCTTCCACTGCTTCATTGATACCGACGCCGTCCGGGTGGATCATGCTGAGTTCATTCGAACCCTCGAGCAGGACTACCGCGTCCAGATTGTCAACCGCTTCTTTCCGGTTCACCTGACCGAAGATATGCGCTATTATGGCCACGAATACGGCGAGGCCCCGGTCTGCGAGGACATCTGGTTCAACCAGCAGATTGACCTGCCCATCAACCCCATGATGTCAATGGAAGAGGTTGATTACGCCATAGAGTCGCTCGCCCAGGCTATGAAGAAGTGCCGGCAGTAGTGACACATGTGGGGCGGGGCTTGCGGGCTTCTCTCCGCGTTCCCCCAACCTTTGCCATCAGTGGCAGGAATCAGCACCCTGTTCAACGAATACAGTTGCCGAGGTGAGGTCATATGGCAAATGTCCCAGATAGTAGACTAGCAATGCAGGACAGACACATAGGACTGGCCTTTGTTGTCATTCTATGCTGTCTGCTAGTGGCGGGCAACGCCAGCGCAGTTGATTTTCCGATCCCTGTATACAGCGCCAGGCAGGCGCAGGCATCCCCGCGAATTGATGGGCAACTCGACGAGCCGTGCTGGGAGACGGCCACAGAGGCTAGCGGCTTTACCTACTACCAGCGTCCTGAGCAGTTGGCAGACGTCCAAACCAGCTTTAGAGTTACTTGGGACGAGGCGGCACTGTATATCGGGGTGCTTTGTGAAGAGCCGCATGCTGACGACCTGCCCAGTGACTCCTTAGCCCGTGACGACGCCGCCATATTCAAGAGGGAAACGGTGGAAATATTCATCGATCCTCTTCACAGTCACACTCACTACTATCACCTGGCTGTGGACAGCTCGGCTTCGATATACGATTGTAGCGGAGGTGCCCTGCCCAAACAATGGGATGGGATGACCACTGCTGCCGTGGCTGTGGGGAAGGCCACCTGGTCCGTGGAGGCCGCAGTGTCCTGGCAAAGCCTGGGCATCGAGCCCAGGCCCGGGCAGGTGCTTGGACTTAACGTGTGCCGGGATCGGAAGTTGGGCATAGGGAGCAGACAGTACTCCCACTGGTCGCCGGTAGCTGGCCCACCTCGTGGCTTCCACGATCCACCATATTTCGGACATCTGCTTCTCTCACCAAGCGAGCGCTCGCTTTCGCTATGGGAGGTGACCAATACGGCTCAGACGGGGTCAAACCTATCGGTCCGAGGCAATTTCAGCTATTCAAAGAGTGCGTTCTATGCTGAGTTGTCATACCGGGGGATCGAGCCCGAGGGAGCCTGGATAGATCTGCAGGTCATAGGACCTGCCGGGAATAAAGTCACCGCCAAGAGAATCCCGCTCGCCGAAAATGATCGGTCCGATTCCGCTTCTGCGAGCATTACTACCTTCTGCCCGGTAGATAGTGTGGAGACTGGCAATTACCAGTTGAAAGCTCAGCTCATCAACCAGAAGGGAGAAGTAGTGGAGTACGACGCCCAACCCATTTCATGTATTTCGCCACCCGACTGGCTGGGAACCGACATGGGAATCAGCGAGCAAGTCCCCCCACCGTTTACTCCGCTGGTAGTCAAACGTGACCAGCAGCAAATCCAGGTCTCATGCTGGGGCCGCGAACAGGTTTTTGGCTCAGCACCATTTCTCACCGCTATCAAGACCGGCGGAGTTGGGCTTCTCAGCCGTCCGATGCAATTCGTAACCGAGATTGGCGGCCGCGCGGTAGACTGGCAACCTCGACTGCCGCAACTGGTTGTGGACAGTCCCAGCCAAGTGGTGGTCCGCCAGCAAGCAGTCGGCCAGCAGTTGGATGCGCAGACGAACGTCACCATCGAATACGATGGCTTCATACGGGTGGATTGGTCCATCGCAGCCAAGGTAGACGTTACCATTGATAAGCTACAGATAGCACTGCCGATAGACGCACGCTACGCCAAATACTTATACTGCTGGCCCGGAAAGCAATCGGGAGCTTTGGACAGTAGTTTTGTCTCGGACTTCAAGCCCATCATCTGGCTGGGTGACGAAGAGCGGGGGCTATGCTGGGTGGCCGAGTCGGACGAAAACTGGAGCTTGGCTGATGAGAGCAAGGCCGTCGAGATTCTCAAGGGTCCCGAAGAGGTAGTTGTGTGGTTGAACCTAATCGATAAACCCACTGTTATCAAGCAAGGAGAATATCTGGACTACAGCTTCGGCCTGCAGGCAACACCTGTAAAGCCAATGCAGCCCACTTGCTGGGACATGCGCCTGGAGCGGCTGTGGCCTTATGCGAATGAGTATGCTTGGCTGACCAAGCAGATCAATGGGCAACCATATCTCGAGTTCGCCAAGCAGCAAGGAGGGCACGCCTTGCTCGTCATGCGGTGGTGGGACGTCTTCTCCTACACTCTGCCCATTGGCCATGAACAGGAGTTTCCTAAGCTGGTGGATGGTTGTCACAGGTATGGCCTCAAAGTCATACCCTACATTGCTGGCTACCTGCTCTCGGAGCGAGCGCCCGAGTTCACATACTTCAAAGACGATATGTTGGTAAAGCCCCAGCAAGGCAAGTCCATCGCTCGGCTGCCTGGATTGGACGAGCAAATGGCCTACCGAGCATGCAAAAATAGTATCTGGCAGGACTTTGTCGTAGCTACAATCGCTCGCTGTATTGACGAGTACGATATTGATGGCATTTACTTGGATGGCACCGCATACCCGTTTGCGTGCGCAAATCGCCTTCACGGTTGCGGATATGAGAAGCCAGATGGGACTGTAGCACCAACCTATTCTGTGTTCGCAACCCGCCGGCTGATGAAGCGGCTTTATACCGTAGTCAAGCAGCGAAAACCCGAGGGCCTCGTAGACGTGCATATGTCGGGCTGCTTCAATATTCCCGCTCTAGCCTTCGCGACATCATATTGGAAGGGCGAGGCGCTGCTTCCCACCAAATATGTGCCGGAGGCGGTGTCACTGGATAGATTCCGCACTGAATTTATCGGTACTAATATCGGTGTGCCCGCTGAATTCCTTTATTACCGAACCGGTAACTACAATGCCTGCACCGGCATTAGCCTGCTCCACGACGTGCCCACGCGCGCTCAGAGAGTACCGGAGTGGACTCTGCTGTCCTCGATCTGGCGAGTACGCGAGGAATTCGGCTGCAAGCAAGCGCAATTTCTGCCCTACTGGAGCAACAAAGACCTAGTACAGGTTGGTCCTGATGGCTGTTACGCAAGTTTGTATCGCCATCCCCGAAATGGAGTTCTGGCAGTCATTGCCAACCTGAACCGCGAAGAGGCTAGGGCGCAAGCCACGTTAAGCCTGGACAAGCTCGGCCTGCCGCCAGTCGTCTCTGCTCACGACGCCCTGAGCCTCGAACCTATCGAGGTTGCCGATGGAGTGGTGACCTTGCAGTTGCCTTCTCAGGCCTGGAAACTCGTATGGCTGAAGCCTAAGTGACACATCTGCGACAGGGCTTGCGGGCTTGTCTACGCGTTCCCCCAACCTGGACAATCTGCGTGCGCCGTGGTGAACCTCGCCCCGCCGGCAAGCGTCACCAAGCCCAGGGGTGAATGGTTATGACATTCCCGGGCCGAAATGCACTGCTTACGCTCTGCCTGATACTGTTAGTAGCTCTTCCCGCTGCCACTGAGGCCCCCGCCGGGCCTTACAATGTTGGGTATGTCATATATGACTTCCCCTTCGTATCGCCGGACGGCGCACTGCAATCTTTGACCACCGCCGTCTGGTATCCCACCGATGCCGAACCTACCCCGTACACCTACGGCGACGGCCGCGCGACTGGTCTGGTTAGTCTCGATGGCCCGGTGAGCCCAGCCGGGCGGCCCTTTCCTCTGGTAGTCTTCTCGCACGGCTACGGCGGCGGCGGGACCGCCAATCTCTTCCTGACCAAGCACCTGGCCTCGTGGGGATTTGTGGTCGCCTCACCGGATTATCCCGACCCCGACCAGATGGTGCGCATTCGCGGTGGCGGCACTAACACGCCCATACTGCAATACCTGCGCAACGCCTTGCGACTGGCCCGCACTGGGCTAGATTTTCCCTTCGACGACTACGCCTTCCGCCCGGCAGGCCTGCGCACGGTAATTGACCAGATGCTCGCCCAGAACGCTGACGACACATCCGCGCTGCACGGGGCCATTGACCCTGACCGCATCGCCGTCGCCGGCCATTCACTGGGCACATTCACTGCATTGTCGGTCGCCGGGCTGGATCCTCAATGGACCGACCCACGCATCAGGGCGGTCCTGGCGCTATCTGGCGGCGTGTTTATGTGGCCAACGCAAGACTTCGCACAGGTCTCAGTGCCCATCATGTTCATGTACGGGGAACGTGAAGCGGGCCAGCGCGAGCGCATAGGGCTGGCGGATGTGGCCGCACTCACCCAGGCGGCCTATGATGTCTGCCAGCCGCCCAAGTTTATGCTGGAAGTAAAAGGCGGCACCCATTTTACCGTCGGTCAGCGAGTAGACGAGGAGCGACGGGCGGGTGGCTATGCCTCGCTTCCGGAACGGCAGGTTGCAGTGATTAACAGCTATGCCGCTGCCTTCCTGCGGCTCTATCTGCGTAATGACACCTCAGCCGCGGCCACGCTCCAGCAAACCGACCCGATGCTCACCCTTTATCGCCATGATATGTAACATACCGGGCAATAGACTGTTCAACGATGCTTGCCTGACAACATCTGCAACCAGGAATCAGCCCGGAGGAGAAGCTACTATGCGCAAATTCCGCTTTCCGTCAATTCTTATTGCCGCCCTGTTCGTGCTCACAACGACGGCCTGCGTGAGCCAGGAACGCCAGGAACAGAGAAGAGCCGGGGCGGCGGCATTCGCCGACCAGCCGCCTCGCGTCGGTGAGCTTGCACCTGATTTCATTCTGGCGACTACTACGGGCGATACTATTGCGCTCAGCAGCCTCTACCAGGACAAGCCGGTTGTCCTAGAATTCGGCTCAATCTCCTGCCCCGTCTTTCGCGGCAAGATCGCGCCGATGGAGCGTCTGTACAACGAGTTGCGCACCGCAGCTAACTTCCTGGCCGTCTACACCATCGAAGCTCACCCGGCCGACGTAGTCAGCCCCTACAGTAATCACGTCTGGGTCCACGACAAGAACATCGCTGAGGGCATCCTGGTGAATCAGCCCACCATCTACGAAGAGCGCTGGGCGCTGGCGCTGCAGGCTGAGGTCCTGTTGGGGATTACCCGCCCACTGGTCGTGGACAATATGGACAATGCCGTCTGGGAGCAGTACGGCAAGCGGCCCAACTCGGCCTTTGTGATCGGCACCGACGGCCGGGTGATCACGAAGCAGTTCTGGTCCAATCCCCAGCAGTTACTCCGCCAGTTGCGCGGGGAGGCGCCCGCTGGTGACCACCCTCGGGACAGCCAGGCGGCCAATATGACCGTGACGCAGGACATCGAGTACGGCATAGTGGACGGCTATTCGCTAAAGCTGGACGCCTATCTGCCCGAGGGCGACGGCCCCTTCCCCGCGGTTATTAACATTCACGGCGGCGGTTGGCGGGGTGGTGACAAGGGCGGCTTCCGCCGGAAGGCAGCTTCCTACGCCCAGAGTGGCGTTGCCTCCTTCTCCATCAACTACCGTCTCTCGGGAGTGGCGACGTATCCCGCCGCGGTGGACGACTGCCTCCGCGCGGTGCGCTGGATCCGCAGCCACGCCGCCGAGTTTAACATTGACATTGATCGTATGGGCGTCGAAGGCGGCTCAGCGGGTGGCCACCTGTCACTGATGATGGCCCTGATGGAGCCGGGGCCGGACGAACTGGATTCCGCCGGACAGCCCATCAGTAACTGGTTTCGCTGCGTCTACGCCAAGAACGGCCCGGCTGATTTCACCCAGGCGGAGATGGGCTCCGAGCCGGCGCTGAAGACATTTATGGGCGGCGGATACGCAGATATGCCGGAGGTCTACCGCGAGGCCTCGCCGATTACTTACGTCTCCGCCGACGACCCGCCGGTACTGATGATCCACGGCACCGAGGACCGCACTGTCCCCTACTCTCAGTCCGTCTCGCTGAAACAGGCTCTGGAGCAGGCGGGGGTGTACGCGGAGCTGATCACTATCGAGGGCGCCGGTCACGGTCTCAAGGGCGGCGACCGCGAGCAGGTCCGGGCTGCCCTCGACCGCGCCCAGCAGTTCATGCTCGAGCATCTGCTGGCAAACTAGCTGAGCCGTCCAGTAGGACAGGCGTCTCGCCTGTCGCTCTCTCCTCATACTGTCTGGGGAAGCGCCACCCCGGGCCCGACAACGCTGGCGACAATCTTGCTCCTGCGAGGCAAGGGTGCCTCTTCCCCTATATCCCCAGGCGCACACCCTATTCAGCGACGATGAAGTCGCCAGTTTCCTCCTGCCAGGCGCGAAGCTCATCGCGCAGGTGCTGCTCTACGTCAGCCAGCGCTGATTCCCCAGCGAGATTCGTCAACTCCCCCGGGTCCTCCTGGAGGTCATAGAGCTCGCGCGTGCCGTCTTCGCTCCACTTGTACTTATAGCGCTCGCCTATCGCCGCTCGCTGCAACCAGGCCACACAGCAGTTACCATTATACTCCGAGAAGACTACCTCAGGTCCCTCGGCATCCGGATCATCAATGAAACTGCGGAGTGACCGGCCCTGCATCCGCTTGGGCACCTCGACATCCAGATAGTCCAGCATCGTCGGCGCAATATCCACGTGCCCGCACAACTGCCGCCGCCGCCCCTGGTCACCTTCGGGCGTTCGGATAATCAGCGGCAGGTGGATTGATTCTTCGTAACAGACCATCTTCTGGAAGTAGCTGTGCGCGCCAAGCTGCTCGCCGTGGTCAGGATGAAAGACCACCAAGGTATCATCGCCGTCAGAGCGCTCGTCGAGCGCATCAAGCACCATCCCGATACAGCGGTCCACCAGCGTAACCGCCCCGAAATACGCCGCCCACGTCTCCCGCCACTCCGCCAGAGTACGGTTGGCTCCGACCTGGCCGGGTGTATGTTGCATGTGCATCGGCGCCTTATCCGCGTTCGAGGCGCCGATATTCGGCGGCAGCGGAATCGCTTCAGGGTCATACATCGAATAATACGGCTCAGGGATGACCAGCGGCGGATGGGGAAGCCACAGAAAGCAAAACAGCGCGAAGGGCTCGTCCTCCGACGCCGTTTCCAGGAACTCCGCAGCACTTTGAGCCAGGTAGTAGTCCATCTGCTCTTCGAACGGCAGCGGATGCAGACCCGGATTGGGCGCCGAGTACAACTGGGTCTCGAACTCGCCCGATGCCACCTTTGTGGAACACGCAACTTGGTAGTTGCGCTTGTTATATGACTCCAGATTGTTGTCACGCAGATACTGGGAGTAGTCAGCTCTGGTCCGATACAGGTCCCACTCAAAGCGCTGCGGCTTGCGAGGAATGCTCTGCACATGATCAACGCCTACGTGGGCCATTCGATAGCCGGACTCGTGCAGGATATCGTCAATCAGTACCTCGTCGGCGTTCAGTTCGTGGGCTTTCTTGCCCTTGAAGATATGCGGCGGGGTAGAGAAACCGTTTATCAACGAGCCACAGCTATGCGGGTAGCGGCCGGTATGCAGGCAAGCCCGCGTCGGCCCGCACAGCGGGCAGGCACCATAGTGGCGTTCAAAGGTCACCCCCTGGGCCACTAACCGGTCCAGATTCGGCGTCTGTATCGGCAGGTCGCTGAGGGCTGCGATTGAGTCGTACCGCTGCTGATCCGTCATGAGCCACAGTAGGTTCTTAGCCATAATTCTTCCGCCCTCGGTCGTGTGAAATAGCCTACCTATCTATGAATACAAATTCAGTAACCGTTCCAGATGCCTGTAGATACCCCTCAAAGCCCATTAACGCCAATTCGCGATTCTGTGGCAGAACGAGACGATGCTATTACGAACTATTTTACGCAATGACACCTCACGGGAGCACCACGAAGCGCAACTCCGGTCCCGGTCTCTGGGCGGCGAGCGCAAAGGCTTCGGGGGCTTCGTCGAGGCTGAAGGTCCGGACCGGGATCGCGCTCAAGTCCACTTGGTCGCTGGCGATCAGCTCCACCGCAGTCTCCAGCGTATTCAGCGAGCGGCGCGAGAAGGTTATGCTTATCTGGTTACGGCGGGCACGCCTACAGTCAAAGCAGATTTCCGGCAGCTCGGGAATGCCCACTACGATGACGCGCCCGTTGGGCCGCACCAGGTCAAGCGCCTCGCCCAGCGCCGCATTATCTCCCGAGCACTCGAAGACTACGTGCGGCTCAGATCCGGTACCCAGCAGCGCACCGACAGTCGCGGCAGTGACTTGCGCACCTATCTTCTCAGCGAATTCTCGCCGCTCCGGGACCGGCTCCACCACGCAAAACGTATCAATGCCCTGCACCTGCGCCGCCAGCATCGTGGCAATCCCCACCATTCCCGCGCCGAGGATCGCAACCTTCTCATTACCGCAAAGCTGGGCCAACCGGACCGCGTGAATACCCACGCCCAGCGGCTCAGTTAGCGCGCCCTCGATGTCGCTGACACTATCAGGCAAGGCTGCTACGCTGTAGTCGGGACAGGTGATATACTCGGCCATCGCGCCGTCGCGCGGTGGGTAGCTGGGAAACACGATGTTGCGACAGAGATTGCACAGACCCTCCCGACACATGTCGCACTGACCGCAGTGCCAACTGGGCTCCACGGCCACTCTTGTGCCCACCGCTGGCGCATCGGCACCTTCTCCCAGTGCTGCAATCTCTCCGGAAAACTCATGCCCCTGACTCATCGGCCCCGGCGGATACACCCCGCCACCGGCACAGCCGTTCTCGTATATCGCTATGTCGGAAGCACAAATCGCCACAGCTCGCACACGCACCAGCACCTCACCAGCCTGCAGTTCGGGCACGGGCACGTCAACGACGCGCGTATCACGTGGTCCGCACAACTTCGCAGCCTTCATATCACTCGATCTCCCCAGAATGGGACTTACACTCTTTCAGTAGCACCGGTAGAACAGGTGTCTCGCCTGTCCCCGGGGTTGACTAGCAATTCGGCAACCCCACTACAAGCGCACCCACCCGTCGTACCAGGATGTTCTCTGTCAGCAGGTCATCTTTAGCCCCGCGACTTGCCCCCGGAGATGTTGACTACAGTTCCGGTGATGTAACTGGCCATATCCGACGCCAGGAAACAGACTAAGTCAGCCACTTCATCCAGTCGCCCTACTCTCCCCAAAGGTACTGCCACCTTCTCGTAGGATTCTCTTAGCCGCTCGACCGTGATTCCCCGCGTATAAGCGAGTGCCCGCTCGTATGCCGGGCTGCGCAGCCCCGTTGGTTCCAGAATGGCCGGTGCCACTCCCACCACCCTGATATTGTGCTTGCCTAGTTCCTTGGCCCAGGACCGAGTATAGGCGTATAATGCGCCTTTGGTGCCGGCATACGCGCTCTGCCCCTCAGAACCCTCCAGACCAGCTTCCGAGCACATATTGATTATCGTGCCCCCATCCCCCTGAGCTATCATCGCCCGGGCCACCGCCTGCGCGCACAGAAAAGCTCCCTTCTGGTTCACTGCGAATGTCTTATCAAAGACTGCCTCATCCAGTTCCTCTTCCCCAGCAGGGTCCACCAGCAGTCGAGGCACATCTATCCCGGCGTTATTTACTATGATGTCTACCTTCGCACGCTCCCCTACGGTTCGACTAACCATTGCCACGACGCTATCACGATTCGTCACATCGGTTTCAACGAAAAGATGGGCTCCCTCCGGATTCAGCTCCTCAAGCTCCTGCAGGGCGCTCTGCCCGGCTTCAGTATCAATGTCAGCAACAGTTACGCTGACCCCCTCCTGCGCGAACGCCGTGCAAATGCTCTTCCCGATGCCCGCCGCCCCGCCGGTGACTATCGCACTCTTTCCCGTCAAGTTGAGTCGTGACATTCGTCATCGCCTCCTTCTACAAATGCCCCGTTGCTGGTCTCGAGTCTGGGGGGAATTCCTTGGGCTATGTTGCGAAAGCCGTACTGTTCGCGGAATCGGTGGGGCAGGCGAGACGCCTGTCCTACTGAGACTGGCGCCACCGCGACCACAGAGGGACAGTCAGCCGGCTCAAGCCCAGAGCGCCAGCCAATTTCAGGGCATCTCCCGCCAGGAAAGGCAAGACACCCCCGCCAATTGCCGCCGCCCAGCTCAGGCCGGTGGTCATCACCAGGCCGACAACGCCACACCCGTATATTATCGCCGTGGCCACCACCATCCCCAGCGCCACCTGCCCGATCCGAAATCCGCCGCGCGCCGCCAGGCCCACGACCATCGCTGCGGGCACGAAGCCGATGATGTAGCCCAGCGTCGGCCCCATCAATGTCGGACCGGCTGCGAATACCGATGCGCCCAGCAATCCGGCGCAAATCCACAGCACCTGGCTGGCTGCACCGCCGGCTATCCCCAAAGTGGCTCCGCCCAGGAGAACCACGCCGGTTTGCAGGGTAACCGGGACCGGGGTAAACGGCAGGTGAATCCGCACGTGCGCAGCGACCGCCATCGCGGCGGTGAACACTACCACCCCCACCCCCAGCCGGATCGCCGCCGGTGAAATCGAGGCAACACCGGCTGCTGCCAGATGCTCCCGCACTTTTATCATGGCTCTCAATCTCCTGATAGTTGGCTCGCGGACTGGTCAGATTGTAGTCCTCGTCCGTGCTGCTGTCAACCGGCTATCCCGCTGCTGTTGGCTGCGGCCTGCAGTGGAACTATCTTGACTTGCGCACGCCTGGATTCTATACTATAGACGTAAAGGCTGAGGGAGGCCGACCGCTATTTGGAACCGGTGCAGAGCTATATCTGGTGATTCTGGATAGTCCAGCGCTGCCACCGGTCGGGAAAACTTCATACCACCACTTCGCTCCCCTGCTCCCGCCCGGGGACAACGCTTTGGGTACGTGGTCGCGTTGTTGGCGTCTGTAGCAGACTGTGCCGGCGGGGGAATGTCTGATGCAGGAGCGGGGCGAGTCGTTATCACTGCCAGCGTGGGCGGGCCGCACCGACGGCCAGATTGCGGTCCTGGCGCAGAACGGCAGCCGCAGGGCTATGGACTACCTCCTGGAGAAGTATGGCCGAGTGGTCGAGAACACCGCCCGGGACTATTTCTGGGCGGGCGCCGATGGTGATGATGTGGTCCAGGAAGGGATGATTGGACTCTACAAGGCGATTCGTGATTATTCGCCACTGGCCAAAACCGGCTTCTGCTCCTTTGCCAGGCTTTGTGTTCATAGGCATATAGTTACCGCGCTGAAGGCCGCGAACCGCCGCAAGCACGCCCTGCTCAATTCCTGCGTCTCCACCAGCCAGCCCCTGGGTCCCGACCAGGGAGTAGGTCTGTTGAGCGAAATGCTGGCCGCCAGCCACGCAGGCAGTCCCGAGCGCGTCGTGATCGGGCGAGATATCTGGAATAATATCCGCCGCTTCGCGTTCCAGGGCCTGTCCCAACTGGAAAAGCACGCTCTGCTCAACCACATCGTGGGAGAAAGATATCAGGATATCGCCGCAGAACTCGGCTGTAATGCTAAGCAGATTGACAACGCCCTCCAACGGGCCAAGCGCAAAATCGCCGGCCGGTTCGCACCGGAAGCCACTAACCAACCTGCGGGAGGGGCTCCTTAAACAGCCCAAGCCTGGCAAGGCTGGCCTGCGAATTGCTGTGGCAAAGCGCGAGCCAGCCGGATAGGGCTAGATCTTGCGGCCAAGCCGACGTAGCTCAGGGGTAGAGCAGGTCACTTGTAATGACCAGGTCGTCCGTTCGAATCGGACCGTCGGCTCCAACGATTTGACGCAAACGTCCCGAAAGGTTATAATACCAAACCGTGGTTTGGGACGCCCGGCACAACCGCGGGCGTCCCGTCTGATATAATAAGCGTAGCTCGGCTGCGGAGGGGTGCCCGAGCGGCCAAAGGGAGCAGACTGTAAATCTGCCGGCGATTGCCTTCGGAGGTTCGAATCCTCCCCCCTCCACCATGAAGATAACTGAGCCCACGTAGCTCAGTAGGCAGAGCGTGTCCTTGGTAAGGACAAGGTCACCGGTTCGATTCCGGTCGTGGGCTCCACGGTAGTGTGCCGGGTAAATCTGCATGTGTGCGGCTGACCGATACAACAGTTCCTAGCCGTAAGACTCAGGAGGTGTGTTGTCAATGGCCAAGGAGAAATTCGAGCGGACCAAGCCCCATGTCAATATCGGGACGATTGGGCACGTGGACCACGGCAAAACCACGTTGACCTCGGCGATTACTAAATGCCTGGGCAAC
>JALGTU010000043.1 GCA_029821195.1 Candidatus Zipacnadia bacterium | reverse complement strand
GAATCCGGCCCGCCCGAGACCGCCACCAATACTTTGTCCCCGGCCTGCAGCATCCGGTAACGGCGCACCGTTTCCCGGACCGCCTGCCGCAGACCACCAGTGCTACTCGCCATGGCGACCAATCTTTCTAGTCGGATGGCCCAATCAGCCGCTGCATCGTCTCGAGGTAGATCTCGCGAGTTCGGGCAACGACTTCTGGGGGAAGTTCAGGAGCAGGGGGCGTCTTGTCCCAGTCTAGGCCCTCCAGATAGTCGCGGACGTACTGCTTGTCAAAGGATTCCTGGGGGTGGCCAGGCTCCCACTGCTCGATATCCCAGTAGCGAGACGCATCCGGCGTGAAGATCTCATCAGCTACGGTCAAATCGCCATTGATCAGTCCGAACTCGAACTTGGCGTCGGCAAGGATGAAGCCGCACTCGGCCGCATATTGCGCGCCAAAGTGGTACAGTCGGAGCGCCTCGCTCTCCAGGTCTTTGGCCAGTCGCTCACCGGCAATGGCAGCTACCTCCTCCCGGGTGATGTTCACGTCATGTCCCGAGGACGCCTTAGTGGCCGGGGTGAATATCGGTTCAGGCAGCTTATCGGCCTCCACCAGGCCCTCCGGCAGCTTCTGCCCGCAAATCTCTCCGCTTTCCTGGTACGACTGCCATGCCGAGCCGGCGAGGTACCCGCGCACGACACACTCGACCGGCACGATCTTGGCCTTGCGCACCCACATGGAGCGGCCCTGGAGCAGCTCGGCGTAGTCCGCCACCGCTTCTGGAAAATCAGCCAGATCGGTGGAGATGAGATGATTGGGCACGAGCTGCTCGGTTCTTCGGAACCAGAACTCGGAAATCTTGGTCAGAATTATGCCCTTGCCGGGGATACCATTGGGCATCACCACGTCGAAGCAAGATATCCGGTCGGTCGCCACAATAAGCAGATTATTGCCGAATTCGTAGATGTCCCGGACCTTCCCTGATCGGCGGGCGTCCGCACCGGGCATATGCGTGGCCAGAATTGTCTTCTCGACAGATTCAGACACAACTGCTACCTCCCTAGCACTTATGATGCTACGTCTCAAGGGCTAACATTTCTACAACTGCTGCGGTCTGCGGTGGTGCCTTCTCCGGCTCCGGGGCCAGCGCGACGGCCCGGTCCGGGTCCTTCAGCCCGTGCCCGGTTACCGTGCAGACCACTATCACTGGCTCGGCGCCGAAAAAGCCCTCGTGGGCCAGCTTGATGACGCCGGCTACGCCCGCGCCGGAGGCCGGTTCCGCGAAGATGCCCTCCTGACTTGCCAACTGCGCGTAGGCAGCCAGAATCTCATCGTCAGTCACAATTCGCACCAGCCCACCCGATTCCTCCACTGCCGCCGCCGCTTCCTGCCAGCGGGCCGGGTTGCCGATGCGGATAGCCGTCGCCAACGTCTCGGGATTCGCCACCGGCTTGCCCAGCACTAGCGGCGCTGCTCCTGCCGCCTGCCAGCCGAGCATGTGCGGCACGGACTCGGTCACGCCGGCCTGCTGGTATTCCTTATACCCCATCCAATACGCGCTAATGTTGCCGGCATTGCCCACCGGCAGAACGTGGAAATCCGGCGCTCGGCCCAGCGCGTCGCATACCTCAAAGGCGGCGGTCTTTTGCCCCTCGAGGCGATACGGGTTGAGCGAATTGACCAGCGTTACCGGGTAGTTGTCAGTAATGTCGCGCACTATCTTTAGGCAGTCGTCGAAGTTACCGGCCACCTGGATAGCCCGCGCACCGTGCGCCAGGGCCTGGGCCAGCTTGCCCAGCGCGACGTAGCCCTCCGGGATCAGCACCACCGATTGCATCCCCGCTGCCGCGGAATACGCCGCTGCTGACGCGGAGGTGTTGCCGGTGGAGGCGCACATCGTAATGCGGGCACCCTCCTCCTTGGCCTTGGAGATGGCCATCGTCATCCCCCGGTCCTTGAACGAGCCGGTGGGATTGGTGCCCTCGTACTTGAAATAGAGCTGGATATTGCCCGGCAGGCTGGGTCCGATGTGCCGCGACCGGATTAGCGGTGTATCGCCCTCCAGCAGAGTGACCACCGGCGTCTCGTCGCTGACCGGCAGGTACTGGCGGTACGCCTCGATTACCCCGTGCCATCGTCCGGCGGGGCCCTGGCGGGGCTCGTCCACTGCTACTCCACCACCCGGATCATACTGGAGATTTCCCGGACCACGGCCAAATCCTCAATGGCACTCATTGCCGCCTGCAAGTGCTTTTCGGGCCCGCGATGCATAACCCAGACAATCTCGGCAACATCGTCGTGGGCAGATTCCTGAATCACCGACTCAATACTAACCTGCTCGCGGCCCAGCACCGTGGCGATCTGGCCGAGCACGCCCGGCCGGTCGGCCACCTGCATACGGACGTAGGCGCTGGTCTCCACCTCGGCCATCGGCCGCAGGACTGCTTCGCCCTCGCAGGTGCACGGCGCGCGGCCGCGGCTGGCGTGGACGATATTGCGGGCGCAATCAATAACGTCGCCGGCTACCGCCGTGCCGGTGGGTAGTGCTCCCGCCCCCTGGCCGTAGAGCATAATCTCTCCGCACTCGGGCCCGGATACAAATATTGCGTTGTACACACCCCGCACTGTCGCGAGGGGGTGATCGGCAGGCAGCAAAGCCGGATGTACGCGCAGCTCCAGCTCGTCGCCAGCGCGCTTGCCGATCGCCAGCAGCTTGATGACGTAGCCCATGCGGTTGGCATAGTCAATGTCGGCAGCCGTGACACCCGAGATGCCCTCGCAGTAGATTTCTTCGACCGGCACACGCTGGCCAAAACCGAGCGCCGCCAGAATCGCCAGCTTATTGGTGGCATCAATGCCCTCGATGTCGGCGGTAGGATCGGCCTCTGCGTAGCCCTCACGCTGCGCGTCGGCCAGGACCTCGGCGAACTCGGCGCCTGCCTCGCTCATCTCCGTCAGAATATAATTGGTGGTACCGTTGACAATGCCAATTATCTGGTCAATCCGCGCCGACGCCAGGCTCTCCTTGAGTGACCTGAGGATCGGGATCACCCCGCCCACGCTGCCCTCAAACTGGACGTCTACGCCGTGCTGCTCCGCCAGCGCCAGGATCTCCCCGCCGTCTTTGGCAATCATCTCCTTGTTGGGGGTCACCACGCTCTTGCCCGCCTCAATCGCCGCCGTGACAAAATTAAGCGCCGGGGAGATCCCCCCGATAGCTTCGACGATAATGTCAATATCGGGATTGCTTATTACCTGGCTTGCCTCGGTGGTCTGGAGGGCCTCGGGCACAGAGAGCTCGCGCAGGCGCTCCGTGTCCAGGTCGCAGGCCGCCGCCACCTCAACGCTCGCGCCGGCTACACGCCGAATCTGCTCGGCGTTATCGCGCAGAATCTGGTACAGCCCGCCCCCGACAACTCCCAGCCCTAGTATGCCCACTTGTACCGCGCCGTCTCGCATTTTCGCTTCACCTGTTGCCTGCCCGTGTGGCGCCGACCGCGCCGCCCGGGCTAGGTTTCAATGACCATCAGCACCTCATCTACTGCAACTTGCTGACCATTCTCGGCCAGGATGCTGATGACCGCGCCTGTGGCGGGCGCCGGCACTTCGTTGAACAGCTTCATGGCCTCGACCAGCGCCACCGTGTCACCGTGTATGACCTCATCGCCTACCTCTACAAAAGGCTCGGCGTCGGGCGAGCCGGCGCGGTAGAACAGGCCGGCCACGGGTGCGAGCACCGGGATATGATGTTCGTCCAGCTCTGCGCCGTAGGGCGACTGGTCGAGGGCAGCTTCGCGCGAATAGGGCGCTCGCGCGATAACCACCTCTGACTCACCCTCACGTACCTGGACCTCAGTCAGACCTTCAGCATCAAGGAGTCTCAGGAGCCAGCGCAGATCGTCATGGGAGATAGGCTTCATAGCTGGGGGCTCCCCACACGCGGAAGCTGCTGGATTGGGAACCCGTGTGCGTCTCACGGCCTTGTAATGGGTTGCCGCTAGCGCAGTCAGTCCGGGATCCACGATGCTTTAGCGTTGGACGCTGGGCAGAAAAATGGTAGCGGAGGAGGGATTCGAACCCCCGACGACGCGGGTATGAACCGCGCGCTCTAACCAACTGAGCTACTCCGCCACCGCGCCAATCTGCCAGTTAACTGCTTGTGGCCTTATCGCCGTCCCCGGCGCTTCTTCTTTTTGACGGGCTCGCGCCGTTCTCGCTGCTCGCGCGCTATCTTACGTTCGAGCTCCTCTTCAAATTCGAGGAAGGCCTCTGTGTCCAGTTGGGTTAGTGATTGATATTCTATCTTTACCTTGCTCATTGTCACCAAGCAAAGAATACTCTTTCCCGGGGCTGCTGTCAAGGCTGGTGTATGGCCGGCTGGGGCGCGATTCAGGGCAATGCGAGCCGCTTTTCCCACAATTGGCATAGCTGCTCGGTCTTCGCAGCAGCGATTCCCGTGTAGAGCGTCGGATCGGCCAGCAGCGCCCGCTGCGCCTGGGTAAACTGCTCCAGATACGGTCTCAGCTCCTCCGCAGCCTCCAGTAACTCCACGAACGGCTTGCCCGTCTGCTGCGCATCCAGAGTAAGCTGCCGGATGACCTCGTGCGCGTCGGGATGCCCATACGCGGCCAGCAACAGGTATGCCGGCTCCGCCGCGACCAGTCCCTCGGTCATCCCGAAGTTCTCGCGCATCCGCTGGGGATCGGTCACCAGCCGGCTCATTATCCGCTGCAGCCGCTTCGCGCTGGCGACTAGGGCCACCACCATCTCCGGCAGGAACCGGCCCGAGGCGGAGTTGGTCAGGTCGCGCTGGTGCTCGCAGAGCTGATCGGCGTAAACCACCTGCATCCGGGGCACAAAGGCTTTCCACATGCTCTTTACGTTCTCGAAATTCCAGGGATTACGCTTGTGCGGCATAGTGGACGAGCCGACCTGCTCCGCGGCAAAAGCCTCGCCCACCTCGGCGATCTCAGTCCGCTGCAGATGGCGCATATCATCGGCGAGATTCGCCAGCACGCCGAACGTCGAGACCAGCGCGTGGATGTAATCGGTCATAAACTCCGGCTCGACAATCTGGGTGGAGGACGGCGAGGGCTCCAGATCAAGCTGACCCAGGACCTCGCGCTCGAACTGCTGGGGGTCCTCGAAAAACAGTGCGCTGGCATTATAAGCGCCCACCGCGCCGCTGATCTTGCCGCGCAGGTTCTCGCCGGCGGCCCGGACTGCCTCGATGCGATTGCCCAGACGGCTAACGTGCTCGGCCATGGCGAAGCCGAAGGTAATCGGCGCGGCGTGCTGGCCGTGGGTGCGGCCGATCTGGAGAGTATCCCGCTCGCGGCGGGCGAGGGCAATAAGCACCTCCAGCAGTTCCAGCAGTTGGGGGACGACGACCTGGCGGGTCACGGTCTTGAAGCGCCACGCCGCCGCCGAGTCTATGACGTCAAAGCTGGTCAGGCACAGGTGGATATATGGCCGGGCCTGTGCGCTCACCTCAGCGCGCAGGACATTGACCAGCGCGCGAATATTATGATGGATGCGGCGCTCCTCGGCCGCAACTGCCTCGGGGGTGACGCGCTCGGCCGCGGCGGCCACCTCGTCCGCAATCTCCCCGGAGCATAGGCCGAGGTTAGCCAGAGCCCGCACCGCTGCTACCTCCACGCGCACCTCTGAGCTGATCCGCCCGCGCTCCGTCATATACGGCGCGAGCCACTCCTGAAGCTGCATATCCTGGCCGTAGTAGCGGAAATCCAGCGGGCTGACACAGTCGAAAATTGATATCTGGCTGCTTTCGTCCTTCTCGTTCATAAGCTTATCCTACTCCCCCCGGAAGTGCGTACCGTCGGTACGACAGGCGTCTCGCCTGTCGGCAGCTTAGTCTGGTTTCTTGGGTTGACGCAGTCTGATTAACAAGGCTTCCGCCGGGTAGACCACGGGCTGGGTGACTATCTGGACCTGCTGACTCGTGGGCGTGAGTGCCGTCATTTCAACGTGTTCGGGCAACCCGGGCAGTTCCACTTTTGTGCCCGGAACATCGCAGTAAAACCACCAGTCCTCGCCATCGCGCACCAACTCCCAGACGCCGCCGCGCAGGTAGACGTTCACCACCCGCTGCCCCGCCAACTGCACGCCCAGCGGCACCCCCACCATCTGCCCGCCGGTTAGCACCGGGGCAATGCCGTCTTCCAGCAGGGCATGCAGGTTCTGACCGCTCTTAGCGTAGTGCGCCCGGGTACGCTCGCCGGTGTTATGCGCCGGGCTGACATGTTTCAGCATCCAGGACCGCGATGCCGCGGCCAGCTCGCCATCCAGGCTGCACCAGGCCAACGTACCAGCCAATTCGCCCGAGCCAACTGACAGCGTCGGACTTCGGTCGGTAGTAGTCTTCGCCGCAGCACCGGCAGCTTCCTGCCCGCTGACGAACCCAAATTGGGCGGACTGCTGCCGGCGGGGTGAAGAATCCGGCAGCCGATCAATGACCGTGGGCGGCGCGTTGTCGGGAAACTGTTTGAGAATCTCGTACTTCAGGCGCCGCGCGGTGGGGCGCAGATACAACTCAGTAGGCGACCCGAAGCGAAGGCCGGGGAACCAGTTGACGACGCGCGCGCCCCGACCGAGGTCGTAGACTTCATCCACCAGCGTTTCGTCAGGACTATCGTAAATATCAGTCTGCTCGAAGACTACCTGGACTGTCGAATCGTGCTTCACTCCCTCGCTGCGAAATACCTGGCCGGCCAGCGCCGCCAGCCCCCAGCGGGCCGGGTCGGCGGAGACGTCAAAGTAGGATAGCTTGTCCGTGCCCGGCTGGCAGTTGTAGGTGAACAGGATCATCGCGTCAACATCCTGCTGGGCAGCGTATTGCGCCGCCTGCATAATGCCCTCAGCGCGGTAGGGATTGGGCCAGCAGACATTCCACTCCCGGATCGCCAGCGGCTTGCCCGCCACCCGAGGGCCGCACAAGCGCCGCACCGCGGTGTCCGGTCCGCAGGCGTCGAGGGGGGTGCCGGCCTCAAAATAGGCCAGCACGTCCCCGGGGCGATTCGCCTTGAAGATGGGGTGGGCGAAGTAGTAATTCGCGGCGACAAAGTCCAGTTCCGAGGCGACCGCGAATACGTCGGCGGGGTACTCAAAGTCGGTAACTGCAGTTATCGGTGTGCGCACGCCCATCGCTCGGAGCGCCTCGCGCATCCGGCGGAAGTAGTCGCGGTGTACGTCCACCGCGAACCAGCGGGCATCGGTCATCCGCGCGTCGTTGGCGGGGGCGGAGAGGGCCATCCCCGGCAGGCTGACCGTGTTTGCCTCGAGGCTCTCAAAGTGTGCCAGGGGCTCAGGACATCCCGTCCGGCGCCAGGCCTGGGTGAGGCGTGCGGTAGTCTGATACTTGTCCCGCAGCCATGCGTTCCAGCGCTCGAGCAGCTCCCGTCGGTACGGGGGCATTATCCGCCGCCAGTGCTGCTCAGCCGCCAGCAAGCCGTTCTCATCACAGAGCTCGACGAGCGCAACTGCCGGATCGCTGGCATAGCTCAGATTCGTGTAGGGATTGATGTGCTCTATCAGCAGCTCCCGCGCGTAGGCGATCTGAAGCTCAATCAGCCGGTCAGCGAAGAGCGCATACGGCTTGGCGCCTCGCCCCAGCAAGCTGCCGTTGGCCGCGCCCTCGGCTTCCCAGAAGGTGCGGTAGTCCAGTAAGTCCAGGTAGACATAAATGCCCCGTTTTTTCAGCGCGGCGATCCAGTAGTCAACTGCATCAAGCTTTCCGGGATCCAGCCGGGGCTGCTGGCCGGCGCGCTCGGGCGGCAGCAGCCCACCTACATCGTCCAGGTGATGCAGCCGCACCAGATTGAAGCCAGCGCGGGCGAACAGTCCGGCCACGGCGTCAATAGTCTCGTGGGGCTGAAAAACCGCATCCTTGGCGACGTTGATCCCCCAGAACCGGACACGCTGCCCGTCAGGGTCGCAGAACTGCCCGCCCTCGTTAACCGACAGAAATCCGCTGTGGCCCGCGGGTGGGGAAAGCTCACTGGCAAAGTCAACGAGGCAGGAATCAGCGAAGCGGTGGTAGTTGACGTCCAGATGCGGCGGATCTTGGAGGTTGATCGCCAGTGCCCCAGCATGCCCGCCGACCGGCACGAGCAAGCCGATCAGTAGGACGGTCAGTGCGCCGCAAGGCCGGCGGGCCCAGTGGTTCACCGGCTCACGCCCTTCCCAGTCGCAGCAAGCAGGTGAGGCTCCGGGCCGGGCAGCGCGATCATCTTCATCCCCCGGTCTCTCAATTTGTCGAGCAGGTCGGGCAGTACGTCAACGGTTTCATCTTCACCATTGTGCAGCAGAACGATACTCCCGGGCGCGATCTTCTGGAACAGCTTAGCTTTGACCTGCCCGGGCGAAGCCCCCGGGTAGTCGGAGATGTTGGCGGTCCAGAACACCGTGGTGTAGCCCCACAGGCCGGTGGCCTGGCGGACCGTCTCGTTGTAATTGCCGCCCGGCGGGCGGAACAGGGTGATGCTGACGCCGGTAGCCCGGCGGATGGCCGCGCGGCTGCGGACCAGCTCCCGCTCGATCTCCAGGGGGGAGAGCTGGCGCATATTGCGATGAGTGTACGAATGCGAGCCGACCTGGTGTCCCCGCCGGACGATCTCGCGGGCCAGCTCGGGATACAGGTCAACCTGCTTGCCCACCAGGAAGAAGGTGGCCTTCGCGCCGACCCGATCCAGGTGATCCAGGATCCACGGCGTCACCTTCGGATGCGGGCCGTCGTCGAAGGTAAGGGCCACAGCGTCTTGCTCCCGCGGCAATTGGTGCATCTCGCTGGGCGAGCTTTTCGTGGGGATGTTGAGATGCTGGTAGGCAGCCAGTAGATCGTCGCGCAGCCGGGGCAGCTCCGGTGAGCGGGCAAACGCCGCCTCGTAACTGGCGATGGCCCCCATGTGGTCCCGCTGGGCCTGGTAGATGCAGCCGCGCAGGTGTTCCCAGAGCCCGGGCTGCGGCTGTAGGAACAGGTAGGGGCGCAGCAGCTCCGCCGCTGTCCTACGCGCCTGCCGTTCCCCGGGTGCCAGGGTGCGATTGCCGTTCTCCACCACCACGCCCACCGAAGCACTGCGCACCAGATGGCCGGCGCGGTCGTAAGCGTCCACGCGGAGCGCCTGCCAGCCGTCGGGGCAGTTCGTCGTCATCACGAAGAGGTCAAAGGGGTGCTTGTTGCTCATCCCGACGAAGTTGTCGCCCAGCAGCACCGATATATGGCTGATTTCCAGGGTGGCCTTGACGTCCAGACGGATGTGCAGTCGCCCGGAGACTGCAGAACAGTGCTGCGGGCGAGCGATCTGGAAATCGGGCTCCTGGTGCAGAAACTCCTGCCGCCTGGCCGACTCCGGGGGGGGAGGCGCTGGTGACGGAGGCGGTGTGGGGATAGGAGGCGGCGGGATCTGGGCCAACTGATGCGCCCGCGCGTAGTACGCCTGCGGGGCGAACAGACAGTCGCCGACCAGCAAGCCGCACAGCGTCAGGTTACCGAGCGGCTCCTCCGTGGCCCGAGCGGCTGCGGCGAGCTGCTGCCGGGCTAGCAGACTCGCGGCCTGGGCATAGCGGGCGAGGGAATGGCACGGATCTTCCTGCAGTGCCTGGCCCGCTGAGGCGAGCGCGCTGTCATATAAGCCCTGCCGAGATTGCAGATAGGCTATTGCGGCGGTGACCTCAATTCGGTCTGCCGAGGTAAGAGTAGTGAGCAGCAGTCCTTCGTAGGTGCTCAGGGCCAGGCGGTGCTCACCGAGTTGACAGTAAGCCGCTGCCAGACCGAGCCGGCCCAGCGACGAAGTGGGGTCCAGCGCCGCTGCCGCCTGAAAGTCCGCTACGGCCTGGTCACCATCCCCGCGTAGCAGGTGCGCCACGCCCAGACCGGCCTGCGCCTCCCCGCAGCGACTGTCCTCGGCGTAGGCCGCTGCGAACTGGGCTGCGGCGCGATCAAGCTCGCCCTGCCCCAGCAGCCGGCAGCCGGCCTCCAGCCTGGGGCCGACCGAAGCGGCAGTGGGCAGCACCAGCCCCAGAATTGCCGTCAAGACCAGCCCGGCCACAAACATTCTCGGCAACTTGTCTTGGGGTCCGGCCGGCGTCTTCTTATGTGGTAGGAGCGGCATCTCGTTGGGACCTGCTATTCAGACTCAACAAGCAGCTCGACCTCGCCCGCGGTAATCTCTCGCTGGCCCTGGGCGGTGGCAACGACCAGCGCCCCGAGGTCGCTGATCGCCTCGGCCCTGCCGCAAATCTGCCGGGTGTCCACTGTTACGCATACCGCCTGGCCCAGCAAGCTCTCGAACTTGCGGTACCGGTGGATGAGGCCCACGTTGTCACCAGCTTGAAACTGCCGGTAGATGTCATCCATCTTCTCAATAATACCCACCAAGACCTCTTCGCGCGGCAGCGGCGCGCCGTATTCGGCTTCCAGAGTGGTCAAAGGGCGGTCTATGTGGGCCTGGAGGGAGTCGGGCCGGCCGTTGACGTTTAGGCCGAGCCCCACCACGACCGCCTCGCCCCGGCGCTCGAGCAGCAGCCCGCCCACCTTCCGCCCACCAATCACCAGGTCATTGGGCCACTTGGTCACTATGGCGATGCCATAGCGGGAGCTGAGCACCTCAGCGACAGCGGCGGCTGCACCCAGGGATAATATCGGCAGCAGGCGCGGCTCGGCAGCTGGGCGTAGCAGTAGTGAGAAGAGCAGACACTGGCCCGGCTCGTCCTGCCAGCGGCGGCCCTGGCGCCCTCGCCCCGCCGTCTGGGTGTCGGCCACCACCACCACACCCTCCGGCTCACCGCCGTCAGCCAGGCGCAAAGCTTCGTCGTTAGTGGAACTAATCCGGGGATAGTATAGCAGCCGGCGTGCGACTATTTGGGTGTGAAGCTGGTCTGCACACCAGGTTGCGTCGAGCGGCTCACTGGGCATCGTTGTCGGGAGCCGGTCGGTACACAGTGTAGGTGTCGCCCTGAGCCTGCAGGCTGCAGTCGGCGCTCTCGGCGAGGATGCGCAGTGCGGCCTGGCCCGGCACACCGGCGCTGAAGTCGGCGGAGACCGCCTCCTGCCCGACGCGCTCACCGATACTTACCTTCAACTTGGCCTCCTGGGCAACGGCCCGGATGGCCTGATCGAGGGGCGTGCCGTGGAAAACCTGGGTGGTCAAGTGCTGTGGTGGCAACTCGAAGCCCGGAATCGTTACTGGCGTGGAGGCACATACCCCCGGCAACTCGGAAGTCAGGTCCACGCGCAGCTCCTGCGCCCCGGTTTCTGCGGCGATAATACCAAAGGCCAGCCGCTTGCTGTCCTGCATTGAAAGCGGCCCCTGGTAGATGACTGGCTTGTCCTCGGCCAGCCGGAGGCTCCCCTTGGTCTCCACCCGGACCTGGGCCTGTTCGACGTCGGCCTCGGGCTGGATCGCCATCTGCACCTGAACGGTCTCACCCACTATGCGCTCTTCCAGCGGCGGCGGCGTGATTACCATCCTGGCGCCAGCCTGGGCCTTGGCGACCGGCGGTGCGGCGGGTTCGCTACCCAGCGTCAGCATATGTCGCTCCACGGTCATGCCGGCGGCATCGCGCCCCTCCTCCCCCATTCCCAGATCCAATTCGCCGCCACGGGGGGGCACATCCAGCCCAGCACCGTTCGTGCTCTCACTGTGCCTCCGCTCCTCGACGTATACCGGCTTAGGTGATGGTGGTTGTTCTTCGGGCTGCACTTCGCGAATGACGCCACGGGTCGCGTTCCGGTCACGGCGAACCGCTGCCGGCGGCGCTATCTCGCGGATTACCTCTGGGGCAGGAGCGGCAGCCTCCTCGAGTTCCGCCGGCTCTTCTGCCGTAGTGGACGGCGCTTGCTCCGCCACATCTGCTTCTTTCACGGCGTGCTCGAAGCGTAGCGCCGGGCTGATCCCCTCAGTCATTGTGCCTGGCCGCTGATGGGAAAAGACCGCCCAGAAGCCCACCAGGAGGGTGGCTGCTGCCGCTACCGTACCAATGCGCTGCCAGGAAACTCGGAACCGCGGTGTCGTCGTCTGGGCGTCTACCGCGCGGTTGATGCGGGCCAGCAGGTCCTCGGGCGGGCTGACCGTCGGCAGAGAATGCAGCGCCGCGACGGTCCGGCGCAGCGCCGCCAGCTCCGCCGCGCAATCTGTGCACTCGCGCAGGTGGGCGGCCATCTGTTCCCGCTGCGGCGGGGGCAAGCTGTCCTCCAGATAGTCGGTGAAGTTATCCCGGCAGTTGGTGCAACGCATCATCTCTCACCTAACCACGTTCACGGCTCGTGGGCCCATCGCGGGCCTGTACCCGTATGACTTAGCTACGGTTCGAAAAGTTCCAGATGGGGCTTGATTTCTTCCTTTAGGGCACCTCTCGCGCGGTTGAGCCGCGACTTGACGGTGCCCAGCGGCAGATTCAATGTAGTGGCGACCTCCTGGTAAGAGAAACCGTTCAGGTCATAGAGCACCAGCACAACCCGCTGCTCGGGTGCCAGGCGCTGGAGGGCCTGGTGGACTATCTCCTGGCGCTCGTGGCGGGCGGCCTCCCGGGCGGGATCGGCTTGCTCGTCGGGAATGGTGCGCTCCTGGAGTTCTTCGCCGTCGTCGGTAACGAGCGTCAGGCTGGCGGGCTGCCTGGGCGCATCGCGCAACTCATCCAGGCAGACATTGATGACGATGCGATACAACCAGGTGGAGAACGACGAATCGCCGCGAAAGCCGTGCAGCGAAGAGAAGGCCCGGACAAATGCTGTCTGGGTGGCATCAGCGGCCCCGTCGGCATCTCCCAGCATGCGGAAGGCGGTGTTGTAGACGCGAGTATAGTGCTCACGGACCAGCAGGTCGAAACCGCTGCTGTCGCCTGTCTGGCACTGACGGATTATCTCGGCCTCGTTAGGCGGCAATTATTCCTGCCTCAAATCGCGTGCGATGGATAGACCGGCCTGGGCCTACAGGCGTTTTCGCTCGGCCAGTTTCTCGTCAATGTACACGTGCACGCGGTCACCGGTGGACGCCTGGAAATCCACCAGAATTTCGTCGCCCTTACGGTGAATACGGTCGTAAAGCGTCTTCACGCCGTGCCGGTAGTTGAGGGTGACTCGCACCCGCTGGACGGTGCGGCCGGCGGGAACGACAATCCGGACCCGGCGTAGCAGCACGGTCTGGCCATCGGCGTCCTCAAACTGCCCGAAATCCGAGCCGCCGCTCACCACCAGGTCTATTGCTTCGCCCCGGCGCAGCTTTTCCCCCGGCTTGGGGTTCTGGCTGAGTACACGGTCGCTCGGTTGGTCGCTGTGCCGGCGCGTGATCCGGCCAACCGTCAGCCCTGCTTTTTCCAGAATCCTCTGCGCGTCTTCCGAGGCCAGTTCGATGACTCTTGGTGTCTTGATCTTGCGGGGCCCGCTGCTGACAACCATCTGCACCCGGCGCCCGGCCCGGACCCGCATAAGCGCCGGAGGTTCGGTGCTGATTACGTGTCCGTAGGGCACCTCTTCGTGATAGTTGTGGGCGGTGACGTGCCCCTCCAGCTCGGCTTTGGCCAGCGTCGCCATAGCGTCGGCCTCTGGCTCGCCCACCACATCAGGCACCAGCGCCTCATGGGCGCTGGTGCCCAGCCCCTGAACCGCGACTATCACGAAGACCAGGGCCGCGACCGCCAACACCACCAGAACGCTGGCGCAGCCGCGCAGCCAGACCCATAACTCCGTATTGCGTATTGACAGCTTGCGCCGCATCGTCGAGTCTCTCCCGGTTTTGAGGGCGACTGCTACCTACATTGCCTCCCTATTTGCCCCGAATCGTCGAACATCAGCCCTCGGCCGCCTGGGGCACTATCCCGTGGGCCAGCGGCTCACGCCCGCAGCCGCTCCAGCGCCTGATGCAGGTCGGTGAGCTGGATTTGCTCAGTCAGGATAACCTCCCCAATCTGCGGGACCACCGGCAGCTTCAGCCGCCCCTGCCGGATCTTCTTGTCAGAAGACAGTGCAGCCCAGGCCCCGTCAAAGTCCACCTCACTCAAATCCGGCTGCAGCCCGGCCTGTTCTACCAGCCGGATGAGCCGCTCGACCACACTCGGCTCGGCCAGCCCCTTCTCGACTGCGATCTGGCTTTCCGCGATCATCCCTGCGGCGACTGCCTCCCCGTGCGAAAGTTGCCACTGGGCGGCAGCGCGTTCCAGCCCGTGGCCGAGCGTATGGCCGAAGTTGAGCACCGCCCGCCAGCCCTGCTCGTGCGGGTCGGCACTGACCACCTCCGCCTTGATCTGGCAGTTGCGCGCCAGCAGGTACTTCAAGGCCAGCTGGTCACGGTTCATGATCCGCTCGAGGTTGGTTTCGAGGTAGGCAAACATCTCCGCATCGGCGATGGCTGCGTGCTTGATGACCTCGGCCAGACCTGCCCGGAACTGGTCGTCGGGAAGCGTATCCAGCGTGCGGGTGTCAATGACCACGGCCCGGGGCTGGTGAAAAGCTCCCACTAGGTTCTTGGCGCGGGGCAGGTCCACTGCCACCTTGCCGCCCACGCTGGCATCCACCTGCGCCAGCAGCGAAGTGGGCACCTGCACGAACTGTATCCCTCGCATATAGACGGCAGCAACGAACCCCGCCAGGTCGCCGACCATCCCGCCACCAAGCGCGAAGATCACCGAGCTGCGGTCCAGGCCGGCCTCGGCTAACTGCTCGCAGAGTTGGCCGGCGGTGGCCAGCGTCTTGCTGCCCTCCCCGGCGGGCACTGTGAACGTGCCTGCCTCCCAGCCGACGTCGCCGAGGCTCGCGACTACTGCTGGCGCGTAGAGTTCGGCCAGATTGTCGTCAGTGATGACGGCAGCCTGCTGACCGGATTCTTCCGGGGGCATAATCGCGCCGATCGCCGCCAGCAGGCCCTGGTCAATGTGAATGCTGTAGCTGTCTTCACCCACAGCTACGGGTAACTCGACCCGCGTGCTCGTCAGGAAGACCCCGCGCGGATCCGCCGCGATGATCTCGGCGACGCGCTCGGTGACCTGCTCGGGAGTAAGCTCATCAGTGATAATATGGTAGTCGGCCCGGGTGTACACCTCCTCGCGTTGGGCCAGCAGGCGGCGCACCTCCGTGGCGGGATCGGGCTTGTTCAGGAGGGGGCGCTCGTCACTATCAGTGGTCCGCGCCAGGATTGTCTCCGCCGACGCGTGCAGGCACACAATCGGCCCCATCCGGCGCAGCAGCTCGACGTTCTCCGGGCGCAGCAGCATCCCGCCGCCGGTGCTGATGACCACGCCCCGCTCAGCGGACAGCTCGGTGAGGATTTCCGTCTCCAGGTTGCGGAAGTGCTGCTCACCCTGGCTGGCGAATATCTCCGCAATGCTGGTGCCCGCGCGCTCTTCGATCAGCGTGTCGGTGTCCACGTTCCTCAGGTCCCAGCGCTGGGCCAGCAGGCTGGCCACGCTGCTCTTGCCGGTGCCCATAAAACCGGCCAGGACCACGGCACTCGCCGCTGGGCGAAACCTGTGCGCCATCGCCTACACCCCCTCCGCACCCGGCTGGCCCAGTTCTCCGAGGCGCTGCCGGTACGCGCGAAAAGCCGTCTGCATATCCGCCAGGCTATCACCGCCGAACTTCTCGCGCATAGCCTGCGCCACAACGAAGGCGACCATCGCCTCGCCCACGACTGAGGCCGCGGGTACCGCGCAGACATCCGAGCGTTCGGCATGAGCTGGACTGGGCTGTAGGCTATGAAGCTCGACCGATGGCAGCGGCTGGGTCAGCGTGGGGATCGGCTTCATCGCCGCGCGTACTACTATTGGCTCACCGTTGGAAACTCCGCCCTCGATCCCGCCGGCGTTATTAGTCGGGCGAGTGAAGGGCCAGTGGTCACCGGGGGCATTGGCCTGGATGGGATCGTGCACCTGCGAGCCGGGCCGGTCAGCCACGCCCTTACCCAGCCCAATCTCCACGCTCTTGATGGCCGGAATGCTCATAACTGCTGCGGCCAGGCGCGCATCGAGTCGTTCCTGCCATGTTGCATACGAGCCCAGCCCGGGCAGTACTCCGGTCACGTGGACCTCAAACTCGCCTCCGAGGGTGTCGCCGCGCTTGTGGGCCTGGTCAATCGCCGCGCGCATCCGTTGGGCTGCTGCCGCGTCGCTGCAGCGGACGTCGCTTGCTTCGACCTGCGCCCAGAATTCGTCGTCCGGTCTCTGGGGGGGCGCCGCCGCGATGCCCCCGATACTAATCACGCAACTGTGCACGGAGATGCCAAAGTCGGCAAGCAGTTGCCGGCAGATAGCGCCAACGGCCACCCGGGCCGCCGTCTCGCGGGCGCTGGCGCGCTCCAGCACATTGCGCATATCGGTCTGTCCGAACTTGGCCGCGCCGGCCAGGTCGGCGTGACCGGGCCGGGGGACAGTCACTGCGCGCTCGCTGGTGAGCCCGGGAGCGGGCGGGGCCACCGACATCTCCTGCTCCCAGTTAGGCCAGTCCCGGTTCTCGATGCTCAGCGCCACGGGTGTGCCGAGCGTCTGGCCGTGGCGCACGCCGCTGGTGATCGCGGCCTGGTCGCTTTCTATCTGCATGCGCTTACCCCGGCCGTAACCACACTGGCGGCGAGCCAACTCGCGGTCCAGGGCGGTAACTTGCAGGGCCAAGCCGGCGGGCAGGCCGATGATGATCGCGGTGAGCTGGCGACCGTGCGACTCCCCGGCAGTGCGAAAGTCGAGTGTAGGGGTCATAATCGTCTTCCTTTACCGCCGAACGGCACTAGCTGGTGCTGTGCCGTTCGGAGAAGCCTGAATCAGGTTGTCGTTACGCCCTGGCCTATTGCTCAGGTATCTCCCGCAGAATGCGTGGGGTAACGAATATCAACAGTTCCGACTGCCGGTCAGCGACGACTCGCGAGCGGAACAGGTTCCCGATTATCGGTAACTTGTGCAGCAGCGGGGTCTTGCGGATGTTGAACGTCTCGTTGGTCCGGGTGAAGCCGCCGATGACCAGCGTATCGCCGTCGGCAACCCGGACGCGCGTGTAGACTGACTGGGTGCTGACAATCGGCAGCACCTCGCCGCTGGGGCCGATGACCGTGCCGACCTGGTCGTCAATCTCCGGCTCCAGGTCCAGTACCACGGTGTCATCTTCAAGAATTCGCGGAGTAACGGACAGCGATTGTGAGACCGACACCGTCTCGGTTTCGTAGTCTACCTGCCGCTGTCCGAACTCGTTGTAGGTTATCGTCGCATAGAAGTACGGAATCTCGGTGGAGAAGTCAACCTCTGCTTCCAGATTATTCTGGGTGGTGACCCGGGGGGCGTTGATGACCTGAGCGCGGCCCTCGTTGAGTAGGGTGCGCAGCTCCGCCTCGAAGCGGCCGCGGCGGAAGCGAGCCACGTTGATGCCCTGACCGGGCGCAAAGCCCAGATTGAAGAACTCGGCCGAGCCGTTGGCCACAAACCAGTCAATGCCGAAAGCCTTGTCTTTGGTCGTTTCCACCTCGACGAAGCGGGCCTCAATCTCTACCTGTTTCGGCGGCTTGTCAAAGAAGGCCAGTATTTCGCGGAACTGGTCAATAGCTTCTTGAGTACCGTGAACCAGCAGTACATTCTGCTCGAGAATCGCCAGCGGCGGCTCCATGCCCATCGGCAGCGTCACTCCGCCGCCCACGCCACCCGCTCCCTGGTAGGCGCCCCCGCGCTGGTCACCCCGGAACTCGCCTAGGCCCTGACCGAGTCGGGCCTCCGGCTCACCCAGATATGCTTGCCCCCATCCGCCTCCTACAAACGGTGCACCAGGTGAACGCAGATCCCCGGCAAAGGGGAGCGCTTCGGCCTCCAGACGGGCGCGCTCCAGACTTGATCGCACGTAGGGACCCGGTCGGCGCCGCGCGGTCCGGCTGCCCAGCACACCGCCACCAAACGCCCGGGCTACTTCCGCGGCATCGCAATAGGCCAGGTCAACGCGGTCACGAACCCACTGCTCGCCGCCTTTGACTGAGCCCCGGACGGCCGTCGAGGGTTCAATCTGCGTCGCAAGCAGCGGCGGTAAAGTGGGGCTGACCACCGGGGCTGGTGTGGCCGTATCAGCGGAGCGCGGTGCAGGGGTTGATTCCCCGGTAGTGCTCCAAGGATCCAATAGTCGCCCGGTACCCGGTCCGGGTATTCCGGGCGGCGAGACAATGTAGGTATGGGGCGGGACCTTGTAGACCACGTAGCCGTTGGTTTGCGCAATCAAGTAGAGGGCTTCCTCAATCGTCTTGTCGCGCAGATTGATGCTGGGGATTGTGCCGGTGACACCCTCGTTGATGACGATGTCAACGTCGCCGAAACGGGCCAGGCCGCGCAGCACTTCGGCAATGGGGCCCGCCTTAATATCAATGTTGATAAGCTGGGAGCCCTCATCTGCTGTGAGCTCGTCGGCCCCGATCGGGCCAATTGCGTGGGGCGCTGCACAGGCGATCACTGCTGCGAATAGAACTACCAGTGTTGCTGCTATGCTCCTCTTTGGCTTCAACATGATGCCCTCCCGGCGTCACGCGTGGCTTGGTTTGCCGTAGCCCAACACGCTACGCCCCTATTGTTCAGATTATTGCCGGATTTATGTCAAAGACGTTCTCGTGGCTGCACCATCAGTCGTCGCGGTCATAGCGATCCCGGTCGCGGTCATAGCGATCCCGGTCGCGGTCATAGCGATCCCGGTCGTAGCTGTCATAGCTATCCCGCCCGCGGCCCCCGTAGCCGCCCCGGCTGCCCCGGCTGCCACCACCGCCACCTTCGCCGCCTACCGCTTGGCCCCCGAACATGTCGAGGACCGTATACGGATCAATATACTTGAGCGGGATAATGCGGAACACGAAGTCTTCGGGCGAATACTGCTGCATGCCCTGGCCGAATCCGGTCATCCCCGTCGCCGTAGCACCCGGCGTAGCGCCATAGCTGGGCTGGGCTGTACCGTACGCGCCTCCGACGTTGACCGGCTGCGGTCCCACGCGGAAAGGTGTAGGCGGTGCCACTGCCGTGGGCGCAGTAGCGGGTCGTGTCGTTGCAGTTGGCCGGTAAGTCCGCCCGCCCGCCGGCGCCTGGGCCATTGCCCGAATGTGCCAGACCCCGTTCTCGTTGACGGCGGTCAGCTGCGCGGCGCTGAGAATCTGCCGCATCGCCTCCACCGGCGTGGCATTGGTGAGGTTAGCGTCTATTCGCTTTTTGCCCAGGTCGCTGGGCAGGACGTATTGGATACCGAACTGCCGCCGCAGGGCCATGAGGGCATCGGCCACGGTGATGTCTTTCCACTGCACCGAGAAGCGGTGTTGCTCCTGGGCCATCCCGCGGGTGACCGTGCCCAGTACCAGCACCACCGATACGACTACTGCCAATAGCAACCAGCTGATCTGTGCCCTTCGCATAATATTTGCCTCCTGTTGTTGCCCTGAGACTGAATCTGCCACCAATACTCCATGATTCTCAGACGAGAGCAGCCGGCTAGTTGTTCTATTTGCTCTTCAAGGGGACGCGGCGATACTCGCCGCTTATGACATTGCGCATCATGGCGTAATCCTGCCCGATCTGCTCGACCATCCAGTTGTCCACAATATCGCCGGGCTGGACGCTGCCGGTCTTGCCATCGGCTGTCTCGTAGATGGCCAGCGGCTTGCCGGCCGTCCACAGGATACTGCTTATGCGCATGAACTTCTCTTCTTCCGGCTTGGGTGCCGGTTCCGCCGCCAGTTCCGGACCCCGCTGGCACGCGGCCATGCTGAGGCGCGCTGCAATCGGCAACTGGTACCAGTCCGGGCCATACCTGGTAGCTGTCGTGGTCATACCCTCAATTGACTCGATCTCTACCCCGGCGCCGGCCAGGAAGGGATTAGGTCGCCACGCCTCGAACGGTTCGCCTGTAAAGTCACTGGGCGCCGGGGCCGCCTCGCCCATCATTTCGCCGCCCATCTCCTCCCCTTCGGGCATGGGCGCGGGCTCCCCCATCTCCTCGCTCGGTTCGGGTTGAGCCTGGGAGGATATGCTGCCGGGATTAGTCGCCGGCAGTACGAACAGCAACAGCACGGTAATGGCCAGAGTCAACGCTCCGGCTCCGCCTGCCATCATAAACTTGGCTATACGTTGGGTGTGCACAGTATCTTCTCCCTACATTGGCTCCTCTTCCATACCTCCGCCCGGCCCTCCCGGCATTTCCCCGCCCGCCTCTGGGGGCGGCTCCATCCCCGGTTCCCCCGGCGCTGCAACTGCCGCGGCGGCCTCAGGTGGCACCTCGACGAGCAGATAGATAGTCATCGGTACCGTTGCGGTTATTTTATCACCTTCGCCCGCCAATGACAAGCCACCTATGGTCGCTACGCGGGGAAAGGTGGGCAGGGCCCGGTAGAACCGCTCGATGTCGGTGAGCGAGCCCTCTATTTGCAGAGTTATGTTTCCCACCTGCATAAAGTCGCCCGTCGGTTGGGGCGGAGTGGACGGCGGCGCCGCCAGACTGGCTCCCGAGGTGATAACTACGCCCTGCTCTTCTACCCACTCTTCGATTACCCTGGGCAAGTTGATGCGCAGCTCCGGCCACAGTGACGCAAATAGGGCCGGCAGGGGATGGGCGAAAGAGCACTGAATGCCTCGCTCCTTGCGCAACTTGGCGAGCTGGGCCTGGGCTGCCTCCCATCGTGTCTGGACATCGGCCAGCCTCTGCTTGGTCGCCGCCATCTCGTCAGCCTTGGCCTGCTCCGTCGCCAGTTGGTCCTGCAGCTCATTGAGCTGGGCCTGGGCAGGCTTGATCATCTTGAACTGCGCGCCCAGGCTTATCCCGATAACCAGGACGAGTGCAATTCCGCATATGGCTAACGGCGGTATCTTACCCATAATTGCTTCCCCAAATAATCAGCACCAACTTGTAGTGTACAGACGGTTTGCGTGACAGATAAATCGGCTGGCCTGTGCTGGGCCGGTTCGCGAGCCACTCACATTTCCATCTCTTCCTCGGGCGTTAAACCTTCCTCCATGCCCGGCTCTGCCATCATCTCTTCCTCCATCCCCATCATCCCGGCCCCGCGCACGGGCATGCCCGGCGGTACGGGTACTGATGTCGGCTCGATAAGCGTCGCCGATATGCGCAGGGGGATGATCTCCTGGGGACTGCCCGGCTCCGCGCCGACCACCGTCGTAGTCGGCTGCATGGAGGGCATCGGGGCCCCCATCTCCGGCGGCATCATCTCTCCCTCCATCATCATCTCATCCATCATCATCTCATCGCCCATCATCCCTGGGCTGGGGGTAACACCGGTCTCCGCCGCAATGACCCCTGCGCCGCTGGAAATCCCCGAGTAGGTAATGTCAGAGATGTCGGGACAACGCAGCAGGTTAAGCAGGAAGCGGGCCACGCCCAGCGTCCCGCGTATCGTCACGTTAAACTCGACCGCGCTGTCGCTGATGGTGATGTCTGACATCTGGGCCTCGTTGGAGATGTACTTGTTGATGGCGTGGAAGCGGTCCCAGAACTGGCCGCCGCTCTCGTCGGCCGCAGCGACAAAGTCCACCTTTTCCTGAATCGGCGCCAGCTCACTTTCTTTCTGGGAGGCTTCCTGCTCCAGACCCCGCACCTTGTCAGCGATAACCTTGACTTCGTCCAACTTTGCTTGGGTCTCGGCTATAGTGGCCTTGAGAGTGTTGACCCGGAACAGCCAGAAGCCCGCCACCGCTATCAGGGCAATTACCACCACCACGATCAGCTTCTTGTTCAAGCGCGCGATCGCAAAATGTCTCGGTAGTAGGTCAATCTTTAGCACAAGTAGGCTCCTCTTGCTACTCCGGTAGCATATCCCGCATCGCCAAACCAGCGGCTATCGTTGTTGCCGGACCGATATCTCGCAGGTAAGCCTCGCTGACACTTTCGGTATCATAAATCAAGTATTGATAAGGATTGGCCACCTCGGCCTTCACTCCGGTTTCAGTCCCGACCAGTTCAGCCAGGCCGGGAATGACCGCCGAACCGCCCGATAAGAGTACGAGGGCTACATCTTCACCCGGATGCTGCCGCCGATAGAAGTCCAGCGTGCGGCCCAACTCGGTGATCACCTCGAACAGTGGCTCGGAGATTACCTGCTGGATAGCCTCGCGGGTGCGATGAGCCTCCTCGGATTCACCCGGCGCCGGGCCGGACAACTGGCGCGCATCAGCGAACTGGCGCTTGGCCTGCTCCGCTTGGGTATCGTCGGCGGTGATCTCCTGGCGAATGGCCGCCGTCAACGACTCGCCGGCAGTGGGTATGGCGCGCACGAAGGCCAGCAGACCCTGACGGATCACGCTTATCTCGGTCTGGGTGGCCCCGATATGGGCGATCGCCACGGTCTGTTCATTGTAGCCATTCGTGCTAACATTGACCAGCGCCCGGCTCAGCGCCAGAGGTTCGACGTCAATGTGGATCGGCTGCAGATGGGCGTCGGTAATCGCGGCCACGTGGGCATTAACCATGTCCTCCTGCGCCGCGGCCAGCAGCACGTTCATCTCCCCGGCCTCGTCACCGGCAGCAAAATCAATAACCTGGTAGTCGTAAATGACCTGGTCAATGGGGAAGGGGACCTGGCGGTCGAGTTCGTAGTCCATGGCATCGCGCAGTTCGCGCCCGCTCATCTGGGGCATACTGGCCACGCGAACCGTCACTGAAGTGCTGCCGCCCACCGAGGCGATCACATCTTTGGTGGTAAAACCGTGGGTGCGTACCATCTCCGCCAGCGCATCGGCGATCGCCTCGCCGTCAACTACTACCCCTCCAGCTACGCCGCTGGCCGGTGTCGGTACGCTGGCAGGAATGCCCACCACGCGCAGGCCTTCCCTGCCCTTGTGCAGTTGTACCGCCTTGATTGCGTTGCCCCCAATGTCCAGCCCCAGTGCGTTGGTAGCACCGCGTGCCATCAGTGACTCCTTCGTCGAATCTTACGCCAGCTGTTGATGCAGGTAGGCTTATAGCAGTTTAGCCTAGACGGCCGCTTTTGTCAAGCCTATTACGTGCCCAGCAGCCAGCATAAGTTGCCGCCCGCGAGCATTTTTGCTATAATAGGCCCCAGGCGTGTTGGCTTAGCCGCATCGTTTGCAGCATTCACCGCACCAATGGTCGGCGTTAGGATGGCAGGATGATACATCTACAATCGGTAAGTATGGTCTATCCTGACGGCACGCAGGCGCTCAGCGGTGTTGACCTGCATATTGAACGCGGCGAGTTTGCTTTTGGCACTGGTCACTCGGGAAGCGGCAAGTCCACACTGTTGGGCCTGATATACCGGGACATCGTTCCCACTGCCGGGAAAGTGATTGTAGACGGCCAGGACGTAGCCAAGCTGCCGCCGCAGCGGGTCCCGTACCTGCGTCGCAAAGTGGGAATAGTCTTTCAGGATTTCCGGCTGCTGCCCCAGAAGACTGTGTGGGAAAACGTCGGCTTCGCGCTGGACGTCGTCGGCGCCAGCCGCCGCGAGAAGTACCGCAAGGTGCCCATCAGCCTGGAACTGGTCGGTCTGGCCGATAAGGCGGAGGCCTTCCCACACCAGCTTTCCGCCGGCGAACAGCAGCGGGTCAGCATCGCCCGCGCCCTGGTCAAGGGTCCGCCCATACTCCTCGCCGATGAGCCGACCGGCAACCTGGATCCGGTGGCCTCCTGGGATATCATCCAGCTCCTGCGCAGTATCTGCGGGCAGAACACGACTGTCGTAGTAGCTACTCACGACCGGGAAATAGTCAACCGGAGCAAGTGCCGCGTAATTGAATTGGTGCAGGGCGTTATCGTCCGGGACGACAAGCAAGGGGGCAGGTACGATGCGCCTTAATACCATTGAGTTCCTCCTGCACGAGGGCTGGGAAGCGGCAGTTCGCAACGGGCTGGTGACGCTGGCGGCAATATCGAATATCGCCGTGGCCCTGCTGATCCTGGGCGGGCTGGTGCTCGCTGGTGTTAACCTTGAGCATATGGCGGCCTTGCAGACCCAGAAGGCGGTAATCATCGTCGAACTCGCTAACGATGCCGACAAGAACGCGGTCGAACAGGCCCTCTGGGACGATCCGCGAGTGGAGGACGTCAGGTTTGTGGACAAAGAGCAGGCCTTCAAGCAGATGATGGCGAAGCTGGGGTTGGACGTTCTGGAAAAAGACCCTGATCTGTTAGGGGTGAATGTCCTACCTGATAGTTTCCACGTCAAGCCCAGTGATCCGCAGGACATCGAGGCGGTAGCACAGGAGAGTGAGGCCATCGAGGGTGTGGCGATGGCACGCTGGGCCAAGCAGGTGACTGATAAGCTGCTGACCCTGGCACGCGGGATCAGGATTTCCGGGATCGTTATGGGGATAGTGCTGGGGATGGCCATGCTGATGATCGTCAGCACGACTATCCGCCTGACCATTTACGCCCGCCGCCAGGAGATTCGCATAATGCAACTGGTGGGGGCGACCGGTTGGTTCATCCGCGTCCCCTTCGTCATCGAAGGTGTCCTGGACGGGCTGGCGGGTGGCGCGCTGGCGGCGGCCCTACTGCTGCCGATGTACAGTTATTGCGAGCAGTACGTGGCCCAGAACTTGCAGTTTGTTGATTTGATATACTCGACCCAGGCGCTGGTGCTGTTTGGCCTCGCGGTGGTGCTCTGCGGCGTGCTCTTTGGTGCTGCCGGCAGTCTGATGAGTCTGCACCGATACCTACGCCGGGCCTGAGTCGTTCAGGTTAGGGCAGTCGGGCAATTGTACATAGTATTAGTACTATAGACACTAGGCAAGCGGAGGCTTTCGGGGTGCGCTCAGGGCCAAACAGGCAAGCTGCCGCCATATCAGCGGTCGCGGTGCTCTTGCTGGTGGGAATATTCCCGGCACCGGCGGCGGCTGGCCGGCTGGATGCGCTCAAGCGAAAGCTGGGTACATATCTGTCCCGCCAGCAAACGGTCCGCAAAGACCTCCGCGAAATAAAGACCGAGCAGCGCGAGGCCCGCGGGAAGCTTACCGCGGCACAGCAGGACCTGGAGCGGGCGGAGAGGGAATTGGCCCAGGTGCAGGCGCAGCTCGCCCAGACCAAGAAGCAAGTAGCCGAAGCCGAGCGTAGGCTGGCCGAGGCGAAGGTGCGTCTGGCGGAGCAACAGGACCAGATGTGGGAGCGACTCCTTACGGTCTACCGTTCGGGCGAGCCGAGTTACCTGGAAGTAATCTTTCAGGCCACGACGTTTGAGGAGTTTGCAAATCGGGCGGAGTTTACCCGACGCATTGCCCAACGTGACGAGAGTCTGTTGGCGAAGCTGGTCAGCGAAAAGCAAGCAGTCGCGCGCGAAAAAGCGGAACTGGAAGGCAGAAAAGCCCAGCAGACGGTCCTGGAAGCACAGGTGCGCGAGCATCACGACGTCATAGCGACCCGCAAGGCGGAAAGCGAGCAGGCGCTGCGCAGTATCACCGAGGACCGGGCCGAGGCCGAGCGCCAGTTGGCGCTGATGGAGCGGGAATACGACCGAATCGCCCGGGAACTGGCGGCGCTGAGTCGGCGCGGGGGGCAGTACCAGGGGAGTTTCCAGGGCGGGATGCTCCGGCCGGTCTCGGGTGGGGTAGTGACCAGCCGGTTCGGCTGGCGCATACATCCGACACTCAAGATACGCAAGATGCACTGCGGGATAGATATCGCGCGCTTGCCGGTGGGCACGCCGATCAAAGCAGCGGCCGACGGCGCAGTGATTTTCGCGGGGTGGAGTCGCACGGCCGGCAAGATGGTCAGAATTGACCACGGTAGCGGGATGGTAACGCTTTATGCCCATTTGTCGAAGTATGCGGTGAAAAAGGGTCAGGTGGTAAAGGCCGGGCAGGTCATCGGCTACCTGGGCGGGACCGGCGCGTGGTCAACCGGCCCGCATCTGCATTTCGGTGTCTGCCAGAACGGGAAATGGCTCAATCCTGAGAGATTCGTTCGCTTCTAAGGTCGAGTTGCCCAACTGTGGGCCAGGCCGCCTAGTGCGTAGATAGCTGATTGAACATAAGATGGCCCAGGAAAGTCGCTGATATAGCATGCGCCTAATGTATCGAAACGGTTTGACGGGAATAGTGGCTGCCAGCATCTGTGCGGTGCTGCTGGGCAGCGTAGCCCTGCCTGCGGCGGAGGCCAGCAGGCTCGGCGATCTGAAAAAGAAGCTGAGCAGTTACCTGTGGCGGGAGAAGAAGGTCAAGAAAGAGCTGCGCACGATCAAAGGCGAGCAGCGTGCCGCGCGCAGCCGGCTGGTCGCCGCGCAGCGGCAGTTGGACGAGGCGCAGGCATCGTTGCGCCGGACCGAGGCACAACTCCGCCAGACCAAGGAGGAGATCGCCGCGACTGAGCAGGAACTGGCGGAGACGAAAGCGCGGTTGGAAAAGTGCCAGGAGGAGATGCAGCAGCGCCTGCTGGCGGTCTACCGCTCCGGGGAGCCGTCGTACCTCGAAGTGATCTTCCAGGCTACGTCGTTCGAGGACTTCGCTAACCGGGCCGAGTTCACGCGGCGTATCGCGCGGCGGGACGAGAATCTGCTGGCCACGCTGGTCAGCGAGAAGCAGGCCTTCGAGCGCCAGAAGGCGGAACTCGAGGTCAAAAAAGCCCGGCAGGAAGACCTGCGGGCTAAGATAATCCAGCAGCGGGACGTCGTGAGGACGCGGCGGGCCGCAGCCGATGCCGAGCTGAAAAGGACTAACGAGAACCGCGGCGAAGCCGAGCGGCTGCTGGCGCAGATGGAGCAGGAGTCGCGAGCGATTGAGCAGATGATCGCTCGACTCCAACGGGGCGGCGGGACACGCTACTCAGGAAAATGGGGCGGCACGTTCAAGTGCCCCATCTGGAGCAGCTATCGGATATCAAGCCGGTACGGCTGGCGCATCCACCCGATTGTGCACACGCGCCGCTTCCACGACGGCGTAGACCTGGCTTGTCCCAGTGGCACGCCCATTCACGCCGGTGACAAAGGGCTGGTGGTTTATGTGGGCTGGAAGGGCGTTTACGGCAAGACGGTGCTGATTGACCACGGCAGCGGCATCTCGACGATGTACGCGCACTGCTCGCGGTTTGCAGTCAGCAAAGGCCAGACGGTCAAGCGGGGGCAGGTCATCGCCTATGTGGGGAGCACTGGCTGGTCCACCGGACCCCATCTGCATTTTGGCGTACGCAAATATGGTAAACCGATAAATCCGATGAAGTTCTAGATTTTGGGAGGTCAGTAACGGGCTATGGATAAGACTGCTTTTCGTTTTCGCGTGTGGCTGATAGTGCTGATCGGCATGTTGATGGCCGGTTCGTTTGTGGCCGGTGCGGGGGTGATGCACTGGTTCTCGGCGGAACCGCTGCTTGGGCTGGTGGGGCGGGTGGCGCAGATTGTGCCGGGAGTTATTGAGGTCGAGCAGGGCCGGGGGATCCCGGCGTCCACCAACCTGCAGCCGCTGGCGACCTTCTGGGAGGTGCGCCAGCGCATTCTAAGAGACTACGTTGAACCCATCGAGGAGCCAATCAAGCTCACCTACGGCGCCATCCGGGGGATGATCGGGGCTCTGGAAGACCCGTACAGCCGGTTCATGACCCCGGAGCAGTACAAGGAGTTTCAGACAGAGGCGGCGGGCCAGTTTGAGGGAATCGGAGCCGTACTGGAGGAGCGCAAGGTGGGGGAGACAGATGTCAGACAGGTTGTGATCTCCTCGATCATTCGCGATGGGCCAGCCTCGGAGGTGGACATTCGTCCCGGGGATGTGGTAGTGAAGGTTGACGGCGAGTCGGTGGAGGGCCTGGGGGTGGGTCCGGTCGCCGATATGATCCGGGGTCCCGAAGGCACTAAGGTGGTCCTGAGCCTGCGGCGCGAGGGTTCCGATACACCTGTGGAGGTCACCATAACCCGCCGCCAGGTCAAGTTCCCGCCCCCCGAACACAAGATTATTGGCGATGACATCGGCTACGTCTGGCTGCACTACTTCAACAAACAGGCGGACGTACAACTGCGCGAGTCACTTGACGACCTGGTGGCAAGAGATGTCAAGGGATTGGTCTTCGACCTGAGCAGCAACGGTGGCGGATTGCTGGAACAGGCCATCTCAATTGCCAGCCTGTTCTACGACGACGCGCCAGTGGTGTACGTGAAGGAACGCAACAGTGAAGCGCAGCCCTACCAGGCCTTGCCCGGCCGAGTTGCCGTGCCCAGTGAGTTGCCGGTCGTGGTGCTGGTCAATGAGGGCAGCGCCAGTGCCTCGGAGATCGTGGCCGGCGCCCTTCAGGACACCGGGCGGGCTACCGTAGTCGGCCAGCACACCTTCGGCAAAGCCCGGGTCCAAACGGTGATCGAGCTTAACGACCACTCGGCTCTGGCGCTGTCTACTGCCGGATACCTCACACCCAATAAGCGCGACCTGAGTCAGGAGTATGCCGAAGGCAAGCGCGGCATCGAGCCGGACGTGGACTTTGGCGAATACTACCGCGGCCCTGGCGACGACGCTCTCACGCAAAAAGAATGGTACGACAGGGAGCACAAGAAACAGGTGGATCGTGCCGTGGAGGTTCTGCGGAAGCTGATCGCCGGCCAGCCCGCCGGCTAGCCCGGTCGGCGGGAGCTGGTCAGTGCAGCTGGCTGGTCATATCATAATAGCGCTTAGCCGGGTCGCGGAGGAAGATAGTAATGAGAGAGCACGAGCGGCGCGACCGCCGTTACCAACGACTCCAGGCTGCTGTCCGAGCCTATCGCAGCGGCCTGTTGCTGGCGGTCATCGTGATCCTTATCCTCAGCTCGATCCTGCTGGCGGGACGAGGGCGTTTCGCCCGCGCCATCAAGATAAATGGCGAGGTGGCCGTGCTGGTGCGCAATAAGGCGGCCGCCGACCGGGTCCGTGAGCAACTGCTGAAGGCCGGCAAGAAGAACCTGCCCGGCCAGGCCTCCTTTGAGGAGCAATGGGAAGATGCGCCCTGGCCGGTGGAGGGTAGGAAGGTGCTGTCGATAGCCAAGGCCCTGGAAGTACTGCGCCCCGCAGTCACGGTCCTGGTCAGCTCTGCCGCCATCGAGGTGGATGGGCAGGAGGTGGTGGTTCTGGCCACCGAGGAGTTGGCCAAGAAGGCCCTCGACGAGGTCAAGCGTAAGTATTTTACCGAAGATGATAAGCTGCTGGAATCCCCGAAATTCCGCCAGGACGTGCGCATCGCCCCCCAGGTGCCCCGGCCCGCGGAGGAGGTCCTCACCGACCTGAGCGTCGCTGTCGAGCAGCTTACTGAGAGTCGCACCGCCGCGAAGACCTATCGGGTCAAAAAAGGCGAATTTCCCGCCCAGATCGCTCACCGGCACGGCATGACTCTGTCGCATCTGTATGCGCTGAACCCGGGTATTCGAGATCGCTACCTGATCATCGGCGAAAAGCTCAAGGTGTCCACGCCGGCCGCCCCCCTGACGGTAGTCACAGTCAAAGAGGAGACCAGGACAAAGGTACTACCGCCGGAGAAGCAGGAGATTCGCACGCCCATTCTGCCCCGGGGTCAGACGGAGGTAGCGCGCGAAGGCAAGCCCGGCAAGAAGACTGTCTGGATGAGGGTGGTCTACGAGAATAACCGGGTCATTAGCAAGAAGGACATCAGGGGTCGGACTATCGAAGAGCCCGAGCCGCGGATAGTAAGAATTGGCATCGGGGAGGCGACCTTGTCCAGAACCGAGTCAGAAGACTGACACCGGCCGCGTCCTGCAGTACTCCTCTGGGCATAACAGGTCTAGCTCGGATTATTCATGAACGGCTTGTGGGAAACCCGCTTTTTAGGCAAAAAAAGCCGGTTTCCCACACCCTTCCGGCAAAAACTTTGAAAGTTGAGTAACGCAATTGATAGTTGCATCGTGTCGCTGCTGACAGCGAACTGTGAACTGCGGTCAATGGCTTTTGAGCGCCACCAGCAGGTCTTTTGAAGCCTCATCCCTTTTGCCTTCGTGAATAATGCAGGTTAGCCAGCCTGGTCGGCGTTCGAGTAAGCTCCTCCGAATCCAGCACGGGTAGTGGCAGCAAGTGAACTGCGATGATTCGATGACAAACAGTGATATGGTGGTGCAGGTCAAGCGCCTGCTGGCCGAAAGCGCACCACGGGTAGATCAGCACCTGGCGCGCTACCTGCCCGCGGCGGGGGAGTTCGCTGGACACGTGGTGGAGGCGATGCGACGTAGCCTGCCGGGCGGCAAGCGTCTGCGGCCCTTGATTGTTATGCAGGCCGCTGCGACCTTCGGGTTCGAGGGCGAAAGTGTCCTGCCTACGGCGTGTGGCTTTGAGCTGCTGCATACTGCGACGCTCATCCACGACGACTTGCCCGGCATTGATGACAGCCCGCTGCGCCGGGGGCGGCCCTCGTGTCACGTTGCTTTCGACGAGGCCACCGCAGTTCTGGCGGGCGACGCCCTCATCATCGCCGCCTACAGCGCACTGGCGGCCCAGGCCCAGGTCGAAGGCGTATCGGGGCGCGCTGTGCTGCGCGTGATTTCGGAGTTCTGCGCCTCCACCGGAGCCAGCGGGCTCATCGGCGGGGAGGCCGCGGATATCCGGGGTGAAAAACAGCCGCCGGATCGCCGGCTGCTAGAGTATATTCACCTCAACAAGACCGCGAAGCTGTTTGAGGCCGCCGCGCGGGCGGGTGCGATTCTGGCGGAGGCCTCCGAGGAGCAGATTGATCTTCTCGGCGGTTATGGGCGCACGCTCGGCTTGCTGTTCCAGGCTACCGACGATATACTCGACGTGACCAGCTCAGCAGAGACCCTGGGTAAGCCCGTGGGACTGGATGAACAGGCCGGCAAGCAGACCTACCCGGCGCTGATCGGGCTCGACGGCGCCCGCGAATACGCCGCACAGCTCGCCAGACAAGCCACAGAAGTGGCCCAGAAACTGCCCGCCAACCACCGCTTCTGGCAAGGTCTGGCGGCACTAACGCTTGATCGGCAAGCCTAGAACGGCAGACAACGACAGATAACGGCAGCACGAGAACGGCAAGTGCAGGCGGATCAGCGGCGGGGGCGATGGCGTCAGAAAGGTTGCGCAGGTGGAAGTCAGTATTGTACACGAAGGTGGGTTCTGCTTCGGCGTGCTCCGGGCGATAGAGCTCGCCCAGGAAGCGACCGGGGAGCATGAGAAGGTTTACTGCCTAGGGCCGCTGATCCACAACCGGCAGGTGGTGGCGGAACTGACCCAGGCCGGCCTGGAAGTAGTGGAGGACCTCGGCGAGGTGCCCGACGGGGCGGTGATGATGGTGCGGGCGCACGGGGCCGGCCCGGAAATATATGCGCAGGCCCACGCGCGCGGCATCGAGGTAATTGACGCGACCTGCCCGTTCGTCGCTCGGGTACACAAGAAGGCCGGGCAGTTTGCCGAGATGGGCTACCAAGTGCTGGTGCTGGGCGAGGTGGATCACCCCGAACCCCGGGCGATTGTGCAGTACGCTCGCGGGCAGGCTACCATCGTCGAAGGACCGGAAGACCTGCGCGGCGTGGCGCTTGATGCAAATGTCGCGGTGGTCTCGCAAACCACCCAGCGGTTGGATAACCTGCAGGCGTTGGTGGCGGCGCTGCTGCCGCGGGTGGAGGAGTTGATTGTGGCCAACACCATCTGCGAGGCCACCACGACTCGCCAGGAAGCGTCCCTGGCGATGGCCCAGGCAGTTGACCTGATGATAGTGGTCGGCGGATACCACAGCGCCAACACCCGCCGTCTGGCCCAAATTTGCCGGGGCCCGGGCACCCCCACTTACCACATCGAGATGGCGCAGGAGATCGAGCCGCAGTGGCTGGTGGCGACGGAGGCGGTCGGTGTTACTGCCGGCGCCTCTACGCCCCCGGAAGCCATTACTGCTGTTGCTGAGCGTCTCCAAGAACTTGCAGAGAATCCCGAGGGATGCTTGCATCCCCACAAGGAGCGAACCGATGGTCACTAGCTTCGACGAAATCCTGGAACAAGTAGCCTCTGAGCCCACTCGGACCCTGTCGGTCGCCGCGGCGGCCCAGGAGGAGGTCCTATGGGCGGTCAAGCAGGTCCTCGAGCAGGGGATTGCGACGGCGTGTCTGGTTGGCGACCAGGGCGAGATTGAGCGCATCGCTGATAGTATTGACATGGATCTTAGCGGTGTTCCCATCATCAATGAGCCGGACGACCTGGCGTCGGCGCGAGCGGCGACGCTCGCCGTTCGCGAAAGGCGCGCGGAGCTGCTGATGAAGGGCCATATGCATACTGATGACTTCCTGCGGGCGATACTGGATAAGGAGACGGGTCTGCGTGCGGGAGTGATAATGAGTCACGTCTTCATCCTGGAAACACCCGCGCCGCAGCGGTTGATACTGGTTACCGATGGCGCGATGAATATTGCGCCGGACCTGGAAACTAAGGCGGATATTATAATGAACGCGGTCTACCTGGCCCAGTTGCTGGGCAATCCCCGTCCCAGGGTCGGCGTGCTCGGCGCGGTGGAGTTGGTCAATCCCAATATGCCCGCCACGCTGGATGCTGCATCCCTGGGCGTTATGGCGCGGCGTCGGCAGTTCCCGGAGTGTGTCGTGGACGGCCCGTTTGCCATGGATAACGCCATTTCTGTCGAGGCAGCGCGGATCAAGGATATCCCCGGCGATGTGGCCGGTCGTTGTGACATTCTGCTTGTGCCCAACATCGAGGCGGGCAATATCCTCGTTAAGACCTTCAGCTTCCTGGGCGGCGGGCGCACCGCCGGTGTGCTGCTGGGTGCCCAGGCTCCCGTGGTGCTGACTTCACGAGCAGACAGCGCTGAGTCCAGGGTGCACTCGATTGCGCTTGGCATCATGATGCACAATATGCAGCGTACCTCCCGGCTCAAGATCGGGCGGGTGCATTTCTAGAACGGATGGTGGTTAGTGGACAGTGGTTAGTTAACGGCTAATGGCGCGAAATGGTAGACGGTCAGAAGGACGAGTGATCTGCAGGGGCAATTGCCTGGTTTGTGCGGAAGGAATACGATGCGGCCATGGCGAAACTTACATACCTACGGTAGAAAATCATACCTGGTGGTGAAGATTGATGTTCAAGCTAAGTGTAATCACTGATGAAATATCGCAGGACATTGAGCGCGTCGTCGAGGTGGGCGCGGAGTACGGCGTGACCGCGCTCGAGCCGCGGTCGGTCTGGGATAAGCCGCCCCAGGAGCTTACTGACGACGACGTCCGCAAGATCAAGCAGGTCACCGACGACGCCGGCATGACCATCGCTGCAATCGCCGCGCCATTCTTCAAGTGCGACCTGGGCGACGAAGAGCAGTACAATACGCACATCGAGTACCTCAAGCGCTTCTGCGAGATGGCGCATACGTGGGACTGCCAGATCATCCGCGGCTTCACCTTCTGGAAGACCGGCCCGGCCAGTGCGGTGTGGCAGCAGATTATTGACTCCTACGAGGAGCCGTTGGCGATCTGCGAGCAGGAAGATGTCTACATTGGCATCGAGAACGAATCGTCCACGCATATCGCCACAGCCAGGGAGGCGGCAGCGCTGTATGAGGCGATTAACCACCCGCGGCTGCGGGCGATCTGGGACCCGGCCAACGAGGTCTTTGCCGAGGGCGGAGAGCTGCCCTTCCCCGATGCCTGGGAGCGGATGAAGCCGTGGCTGATCCACGTCCACATCAAAGACGCCGTCAAAGATCCCGAGGCCCCGGAAGGCGGCCGCTGTGTGCCGGTCGGCGACGGGGGCTACATTGACTACCCGGGCCAGTTCCAGGCGCTGCTGGATATGGGCTACGAGGGGGCCTGCTCGCTGGAGACGCACTGGCGGCTCGGTACGGAGTTGGATAAGGACTTGCTCAACCAGCCCGGTGGGGCGGCCTTCTCCGCTGGCGCCGAAGAAGCGAGCCGCATCTGCCTGGAGAAGATTCGCCAGATCTTCGCCGACCTGGGCATCGAGCTGTAGCGGTGGGGCTGGGGGAGTAGCACCCTTGCCACGACAGTGCAAAGGCCTTTTGACAGGCTCAGAACGAGGGGGCGGATGTTTCTGCGGAGCATTCGCCCCCACATTCAACGGTGGCCCCGGGTTAGTTCGGTGTGTCGTCCGTCTCC
>JALGTU010000042.1 GCA_029821195.1 Candidatus Zipacnadia bacterium | reverse complement strand
CGGTGGATTTGATTCAGCCGATCGCGATGCGGGAGGGCTTACGTTTTGCGGTACGGGAGGGCGGGCACACCGTCGGCGCCGGCGTCGTCACCAAAATCCTGGCGTAAGGAAGTTGGGGGTGTCTCGCGCGGCGAGCTAGCTAGTTGACAGTTTGCGCGTTTGATAGGAGAGGCTGTCATGGAGGCAAGTTCTCAAATCAGGATTAAGCTGAAGGCCTTTGACCACGAAGTGCTCGACCAATCTTGTGAAAAGATTGTTGAGACGGCCCAACATAGCGGTGCGCGGGTGGCGGGTCCGGTGCCGCTGCCGACGGAAAAGCACGTGCACTGCATCGTGAAGCCGACGGCGCTGGGACGAAGTACCCGAACGATGGAGCACTTCGAGATCCGCATCCACAAGCGACTGATTGATATCGTGGATTCGACGGCGCGGACGGTGGACGCGCTGATGGAGCTGGACCTGCCGGGCGGTGTAGACATCGCCATCCGCACCTCGTGAAGCTGATTGGACCGCCCGGGCCGGGCGGGCTTATGTAGTGAAGTGGTGACCGATATGCCGGTAGGATTGCTAGGCAAAAAAGTTGGGATGACGCGCGTATTCACCGAGAACGGTCAGGCTGTGCCGGTAAGTGTGGTACAGGCGGGACCGTGTACAGTGGTGCAGCGCAGGACCGTGGATAATGACGGCTACGAGGCGGTACAGTTGGGCTTCGAGCAGCGCAGTCGGCGCCGGACTAATAACCCGCTGACCGGGCACTTCGAGAGCCGGGGAATCGCTCCGCTGAAGCATCTGGCTGAGTTTCGTATCTCGCCGGAAGAGGAGTACGAAGAGGGCCAGGAGATCACAGTGGAGATATTCAGCGAGGGGGACGTGGTGGATGTGACCGGCAAGTCGAAGGGGCGGGGCTTTGCCGGGGTGATAAAGCGCTACGGTTTCCACGGCGGCCCGGCTAGCCACGGCTCGAAGGTGCACCGCAGCTTGCAGTCGGCGGGCGCGACCGATGCCCAGCGCATCTTTCCGGGAACGCGCATGCCCGGGCATATGGGCAACGAGCGGGTCACGATTAAGGGACTGGCGATTGTGGGAGTGGACATCGAAAACAATCTGCTGCTGATCAAAGGCGGCATTCCCGGGGCCCGGGGCGGCTTGATAATGATCCGGCCCTCGCGGAAGTCCATAAAGGAATAAGCTGCTCATGCCCACAATGGCGATCACCAATATGGCCGGCGAGAAGGTAGGGGAGATCGAAGCCAGTGAGGTCTGGTTTGCATCGCCGGTGCACGAGGACCTGATTCACCAGGCGCTGGTGGTAGTGGACCGCAAGCTCAAGCGCTACGCGGGGCGGACGAAGACCCGGGCGGAAATCAAGCGCACGAAGGCTAAGTGGTATCGGCAGAAGGGTACGGGCCGTGCTCGCCACGGCAGCCGGGCGGCTCCGCTGTTCGTGGGCGGGAGTAAGGCGCACGGGCCACGGGGCGTGGCGGCGGCGGCGGCAAGAATGCCCCGGAAGATGCGGCGCAAAGCACTCTACAGCGCGCTGTCAGCGCAGGCCGGCGACGGGCGGGTGGTGGTGGTTGACGGGATCGAGCTAGACGAAATCCGCACCAAAGCAATTGTGGAGATGCTGGAGGCACTACGCTGCCGGGGCAACGTGCTGGTACTGCTTAGCGAGGAGGAGTACCTGGATCAGTATATATAAATGAGCAGTCGGAACATACCGAAACTGGTCTTGCGCGAAGCGCCCCACTTCAGCATCCGCGATGTGTTGTGGGCGAATAACATCGTCATAACCCGCCAGGCACTGAAAGAAATGGGCGCGGGGGGTGAAGCTGATGCCGACGCCTGACCAACTTAATGAATACCGCAATATTATCCGTGCGCCGATTATCACCGAAAAGAGTATGATGCAGGCCGAAGTGGAGAATAAGTACCACTTCGCGGTGCACCCGGACGCCAATAAGATACAGATTCGCAATGCCATTGAAGCACTCTTCAACGTGCGCGTGACGAAGGTTAATACCCTTAATGTTAAGGGCAAGACCCGGCGGCGCAGCTATCGGCATCGTGCCGGGAAAACTGCGCTGCAGAAGAAGGCCATTGTGACTCTGGCACCCGGGGACCAGATTGATCTCATCGAGGTGGCTTAGAACGGAGAGCCGTTTCGGGCCACTCAAGTAACGGGAAATAGACGATGCCAGTTCGAGAACACAAGCCAACTACACCAAGTCAACGAACCTATGTCTCGCTGGATCGCGCTGGGGTTGATAAGAAGCGACCCGAGAAGAGCCTGACGCGCCACACCAAGAGCAAAGCGGGGCGCAATGTTGACGGGCAAATCACCTCGCGGCATCGGGGCGGCGGGCACAAGCGCCGCCTGCGGGTAGTGGATTTCAAGCGCAACAAGGACGACATCGAGGCGAAGGTCGCGGCGCTGGAGTACGATCCGGGGCGTTCCGCCCTCCTGGCCCTGCTGCATTACGCCGACGGCGAGAAGCGCTACATCCTGGCGCCAGAAGGGCTGAGTAAGGGCGATACAGTCGTTTCGGGCGACAACGCACCGATTCGACCGGGGAACTGCCTGCCCCTGGGGCGGATTCCGTTGGGGACTGTGGTGCACAACGTCGAGTTCCAGCCCGGACGGGGCGGTCAATTGGCGCGAGGTGCGGGCGCCGGCGCACAGATTATGGCGCGGGAGGGGAAGTACGTCCATCTGCGCCTGCCCTCAGATGAGGTGCGCCTGGTGCTGACTGAGTGCCGGGGTACGATAGGCCGAGTTGGCAATGCGGACCACAACAACATCAGGGATGGGAAGGCCGGGAGAGCGCGCTGGCGAGGTAAGCGCCCGCATGTGCGGGGCGTAGCCATGAACCCCGTAGACCATCCCCACGGGGGCGGTGAGGGGAAGGCCCCGATCGGTCATCCCAGTCCGCTGAGTCCGTGGGGTAAGAAGACGCTGGGCAAGAGAACGCGCCCGAAGAATAAGCTGTCCGACAAGTACATCGTGCGGCGCCGCTACGCGAAGCGCTAGCGAGCTGAATCTGCTGAGGAGGTAGTTGTTGTGCCGCGATCGACCAAGAAGGGGCCGTACGTAGATGAGAAGCTGATGAACCGGGTCCAGCAGATGAACGCGACGAGTACGAAGCAGCCCATCCGCACGTGGTCGCGCCGGTCAACAATCTTCCCGGAGATGGTGGGGCACACGATAGCGGTTCACGACGGGCGCAGGCACGTCCCGGTCTATATTTCAGAGAACATGGTCGGCCATAAGCTAGGGGAGTTTGCGCCGACGCGGACCTACCGGGGTATGCGGAGCGGCCGCTCGCGCGAGTAGTCTCGCCAAGCCGGGGCAGGATTAGCTTGTCTGGTCAGGGACAGTGCGGTGCTGTCGCAGGCAGGAGAAGGTCACGAATGGAAGCACGAGCAGTAGAAAAATGGATACACCGGGGGCCCCGCAAGGCCCGCCGATTTGTCGAGGTGATCCGCGGCCGGGATGTCGCGGCGGCGGAGGCAGTTTTGGGAGTCCAGGTGTCGCCGGCAGCCCGCGATGTGCTGAGCTGTCTCAGGTCCGCCGTGGCCAACGGGGAGAACAATCACGGGATGGACCGGGATGATATGTTCGTGGCCAAGGCGATTGTTGACGAAGGACCACGGATACGACGGATGCGCCCGCGCGCCCGAGGCCGTGCCGATATCTATACGCGCCCGACCTGCCACATTACCGTCGTTGTTTCCGACGGGCTCGCCGACGAGGTCTAATTGCCCGGCTGGGCACAAGGAGCGATGTAAATGGGCCAAAAGGTGCACCCATACGGTTTCCGCTTGGTGACTATCCGCAAGCCCCGCAGCCGCTGGTTCGCTGAGGGCGAAGAGTATCGGAGGCAGCTCATCGAGGACCTGAAGATCCGCCGGTATATTCAGGACACCCAGCGCAACGCGGGGATATCCAATATCACCATAGACCGGACTGCGAATATGGTCACGGTGACCATTGAATCAGCCAAGCCGGGAATTATGATTGGGCGGGGCGGACGCGATGTGGACCGCTTGCGCCGGCACCTCGAGGATATGGTGGATGGCAAGGTGCGGGTGAATGTGGAGGAGATGGCCGAGCCTGACTTGTGTGCCCAGTTGGTTGCTGAGAACATTGCGTGGCAGATTGAGCGGCGGGTTTCGCCGCGCCGGGCGATGGGCCAGGCGATGGAGCGAGCTATGGCCGCCGGCGGTGAGGGCGTCCGCTGTGAGATCGCCGGGCGGATTGGGGGCGCGGAGATCGCGCGCCGCGAAGCCATGGGGCCGGAGGGGCGGGTGCCGCTGCATACGCTGCGGGCGGATATTGACTTTGGCCGTACCGAGGCTAAGACCGGTTACGGAAACATCGGCGTGAAGGTGTGGATATATCGAGGGGAGATCCTGCCGCCTAAGAAGACCGAGGAGGAAGACGTGTGGGCGGAGCTGGAAGCAGAGACGGCGGCGGCGCAAGAAGCTGAGCCAGTTGAGCCAGTTGAGGGAGTTGAGACAGAGGAGCCGGGGGCCGAGGCAGTGGCAATGGTAGAGGGTGCCGGGGATAGTGAGCCAGAACCAGAAGTGGGGCCGGAGACGGCGGCGATGAGCAGCGAAACGCTGGCAGTAGCTCCCGAAGAAGTAGTGCCAGAGGCAGAAGCTGAAGTCGAGACAGAAACTGCGCCCGCGGCTGTACCAGAAGTTGTAGCGGAGGAGCTGGCCGCAGACGAGCCGCAGGAGGAAGATAACGATGTTGATGCCTAAGCGGCTTAAGCACCCCAAGCAGCATCGGGGGCGAATGCGGGGGCTGGCATACCGGGGCAGCACAATAGCGTTCGGCGAGTACGGGCTGCAAGCCCTGGAGCCGGGCTGGATTAACTCCCGGCAGATCGAGGCGGCCCGAGTGGCGATGACGCGGCACGCGCGGCGCGGCGGCAAAGTCTGGATTCGCATATTCCCGGACAAGCCGGTCAGCCAAAAACCCGCCGAGACACGAATGGGCAAGGGCAAAGGGGCAGTAGAGCTCTATGTCGCGGTGGTCAAGCCGGGGCGGATGATGTTCGAGATGGGCGGCGTGCCCGAGGATCTGGCGCGCGAGGCGATGCGCCTGGCCGCTCATAAGCTGCCCGTCAAGACCAAGTTCGTCAGGCGGGAGGATTAACATGCCCGATACAGTTGATACCACTCGCGAGTTTGTTGACCAGTTGCGCAATGCCAGTAATGAGGAACTGCGCGACCGCAAGCGGCATATTATCGAGAGCCTGTTCAACCTGCGCTTCCGGTTGGCCTCGGGCCAGATTGACGACCCGAAGCGAGTACGCAAGTATCGCAAAGCTATTGCGCGGATTGACACCATTCTGCGCGAGCGGGAGCTGGGGATCAATCAATGAAGCCGAAGACCAAGACCGGCCACAAGCGGAGCGCGATGGGCACAGTAGTCAGCGACAAGATGGATAAGACCGTCGTGGTGGAGGTTCAGCGGCTTACCCGGCACCCGTTGTACGGGAAAGTGATGCGGCGCCGGACTAAACTCAAGGCGCACGATGAGGGTAATGAGTGCCACGTGGGTGATCGGGTGGAGATTAGCGAGTGTCGCCCACTGAGCAAGGACAAGCACTGGCGGGTATCCAATGTCATCGCCCGGGCCAAGTAGATCGCCTGACCTTCGCACCGAGCTTGCTAGGGGCGTCTGACGGAAAGGAAATGGTCGTGCCGCAGTACGAGAGCAGTCAAATTCGAAATCTAGCGCTCGTCGGTCACCGCGGATGTGGCAAGACCACCGTGGCTGAGGCCCTGCTGTTCAGCACGGGGATGGCGCCGCGGATGGGCGAGGTGGAAAAGGGCACGACCACCTGTGACTTTGCCGCCGAGGAGATCAAGCGCCAGATATCAATTGCCCCGGCTGCCTGTTACTGTGAGCACAATGGCACGAAGATAAACCTTATTGACACGCCGGGCTACGCCGAGTTCTTCGCCGAGGTGGTCCCGGCGCTGTGGGTGGCAGATTGCAGCCTGCTGGTGGTAGATGCGGCGGCCGGCGTCGAGGTGCATACCTTCAAGGTGTTCGAGACGGCGCGCGAGCAGGGCCAGCCGCTGATCGCCCTCATTAATAAGGTGGACAAGGAACGAGCTAGCTTTGACAATGCGTTGGCCAGCCTGCGGGACAATCTCAGTGGTCCCGAGGTGGTCGCGGTGCAACTTCCTATCGGCAAGGAGGCCAGCTTCCGGGGCGTAATTGACCTGCTGGCGATGGAGGCAATTGTCGGCGAAGGCAAGCAGGCCAAGCGTACCAGTATTCCGGAGGAGTTAAGCGAGGCAGCGGAGGCGGCGCGCGAAGCTGTCATTGATGCTGTGGCTGCTACGAATGATGAGCTGACGGAGAAATACCTGGGGGAGGGCGGGCTTTCGGCAGAGGAACTGGGCCAGGGCTTGAGGAACGCCGTCGCCCAGGGCTTAATTATGCCGGTACTGGCGACCAATGCGCAGGGGGCTGTCGGTGCGGTGGCGCTGGCTGAGTTTCTCGCGCAGGTGGCGCCGACGCCACTGGACCGCGGGGCCTGGGTCGGACAGCGCCCCAAATCCGAAGAAGAAGTGGTGCGGGTGCCTGAGGCGAGCGAACCGTTCGCGGCGGTAGTATTCAAGACCATTCTGGACCCATATGTGGGACGACTGAATCTGCTGCGGGTCGTTTCGGGAATAGCGCAGGCCGACGCGACGGCGGTGGATGCACAGAGCGGCAACACTGTCAGGCTGAGCGGGCTGGCCTTCATCCAGGGCCGCCAAACGGTGTCAGCAGGGACAATGGCGGCCGGTGACATCGGTTGCGTGACCAAGCTGGAGGACGCACAGACTGGCACAACATTGTGTGCGAGCGCGGAGCGGGTGCTCTTTGATTGTCCGGCACTGCCGATGGGCATGCACGCCACGGCGTTGGAGGCAGCATCGCGGGCCGACCAGGAGAAGCTTTCCGGGGCGCTGGCACAACTGTCCGACGAGGACGTGGGCTTCGCCTACGAGCGCGACCGGGAAACCGGAGAACTGATCGTGCGTGGTCTGGGTCCTCTGCACGTGGAGATCGTCACCAGCCGGCTGAAGCGCGAGTTCGAGGTTGACGTGCTGTTGAAGCCGCCGAAGATCGCCTACCGGGAGACTGTGACCAAGAAAGTGCGCGTGCACGGGCGGCATAAGAAGCAGACGGGTGGGCGGGGGCAATTCGGTGACGTGTGGATTCGTGTGGAGCCGCTCAGTGCGGGAAGTGGCTTTGAGTTCGTCAACGAGATCAAAGGCGGGTCAGTGCCGACCAACTATATTCCGGCTGTAGAAAAGGGCGTACAAGATGCGATGGCGTCAGGGGTGTTGGCCGGGTATCCGGTGGTGGATGTGCGCGTCATTCTGGACGACGGCAGCTCCCACCCGGTAGACTCATCGGATATGGCGTTCCGGACCGCCGGGCAGATCGCGATGCGCAGTGCCCTGCAAGAAGCTGGAGCGAGCCTCCTGGAGCCGATGGCGGCGGTGGAGGTGACCACGCCCGATGACATCATGGGCGAGGTAATGAGCGACATCAACGGACGACGGGGACAGATTCAAGGGATGGATGCAATCGGCGCGGGCCTGCAGCGGGTCCGGGCGCTGGTGCCGGTGGCCGAGATGATTAGCTATGCGGCGGACCTGCGCTCGCTGTCGCAGGGCCGGGCCAGCTATACGATGCAGTTCGCGCACTATCAGCCCGTACCGTCTCACTTGCAGGAACGGATCATCGCTGAGGCTGCACAGGGCCGAGCAGAGTAGAAAAGCGGCGCGGGGCGGCCCCGGGCGGGTCGGTACGGCGCTCTGAGAGAGACTCGCGATTATGATACAGAAAGAAACCAGACTTAAAGTGGCAGATAATTCGGGCGTCCGTGAGATCGGCTGCATTAGCGTGATAGGTCGCAGCGGCAGCAGGTACGCATCGCTGGGCGACCAGATTGTGGGCTCTACCAAGCAGGTCACGCCGCAAAGCCCGATTGCCAAGGGAGAGATTATACGGGCGGTGATTGTACGGTGTCGCCAGGGGGTAAGGCGGGCCGACGGCAGTCACATCCGCTTCGACGATAACGCGGCGGTCATAATTGACGAGATAGGCAACCCGCGGTGTACTCGAGTGTTCGGGCCGGTCGCCCAGGAACTGCGCGAGAAGAAGTTTATGAGGATTATATCTCTAGCCCCCGAAGTGGTCTAGCCGGGCCAGGGGATCCGTCCGGGAGTGAGCTGGATCGGTGTTGTGGCGCAGAGCGAATAGGGAGCATAGCCGATGCCGAAGAACAAGCTGAACATCAGAACCGGCGATCAGGTAATCGTGGTTGCCGGGAAGGATAAGTCATACCGGGGCAATCCGCGTCGGGGGCGGGTCATTGGGGTGTTGCCGAAGGAACGACGAGTGATTGTTGATGGCGTTAACGTCCTGAAGCGGGCCGTGCGCCAGTCGCAGAAAGTGCGGCAGGGCGGTATTATTGAAAGCCCAGGGCCGGTGGACCTCTCCAATGTTATGCTGGTTTGCCCGGCGTGCGATAAACCAACGCGGGTAGGGCACCGCACGCGTGAGGACGGGACCAAGGTTCGTGTTTGCAAGAAGTGCCATACGGATATTGACGAATGAAGCCATTAGGCCGAGCCGCCGGCGCTGCGCCAATCTATCGGGAAGCGCGGCACCTCACAGGCGGCGAGTGAAAGCGTAGGCAGCAACGATGGCATATAGAGCGCGACTCAAAGAGCTGTACGCAGAAAAAGTCCGAGGCCAACTGGCTGAGCAGTTCGGATATACTAACATCTGGGAAGCGCCGCGCGTGCAGAAGGTCTGCGTGAGCATGGGCGTATCGGAAGCGACGACCAATTTCGAGACGCTCGAGAACGCGATTAGCGAGCTGGCGTTGATACTGGGCCAGCGGCCCTGTATCACCCGGGCGAAGCAGTCAATATCAGCCTACGGCGTGCGGGCCGGACAAGCTATTGGGTGCAAGGCGACGCTGCGCGGCGACCGGATGTGGGAGTTTCTGGACCGGCTGTTTAACATAGCGGTGCCGCGGATTCGTGACTTCCGCGGCCTGCCGCGCAACGGATTCGATGGGCGAGGCAATTACAGCCTGGGCGTCAACGATCACCTGATATTCCCGGAGCTGGGTTACGACGATGTGGAAAAGACGCGGGGTTTCAGTGTCACTATTGTCACTACTGCGCAGACCGATGACGAAGGGATGGCCTTGCTAGAGGGGTTGGGGCTGCCGCTGGCGGGAGAATAGCACGAATCGGGTAGCGGCCAGTATTGAGGGCAGTAAATTGCTATTGAGACGCACGTAGTGCAGGAGGCAATCGTCCGTGGCGAAGAAATCGTGGATCGCCAAGCAGAAGCGCGAATCCAAGTTTAGCACTCGGGCATACAACCGCTGTGCGTTGTGCGGGCGCAGGCGAGGTTATATGCGCAAGTTTGGGATGTGTCGCATCTGCTTCCGAGAAAACGCTTTGGCGGGAAATATCCCGGGCATAACGAAGTCGAGTTGGTAGGCAAGTCTGAGCCCGGCGCCAGCGGACAGGTAGTAGCTGTCGGCCGGCCAGGCTGTGGTACGTGCTACTCAGGAGGTAGCTAATGGGTGTTCTGACCGATCCTATTGCCGACATGCTGGCGCGAGTGAGAAATGCCTGCATGGCACGGCATACCAGCGTGGATGTCCCCTTGTCCAAGACGAAAATGGCCATTGCCAGGATCCTGCACGATGAAGGTTACGTACGGGGGTTCCAGTTGGTTAATCGCGGCCGGGACCTACGCATTCGGCTGCGCTACGACGAACACCGTCGCCCGATTGTAGCCGGTGCCAAGCGCATCAGTAAGCCGGGTCGCCGGGTGTTCGTCGGCAAAGACGGACTGCCGCGCGTGCTGGGAGGAATCGGCGTCGCTATTATCTCCACCAGCGAGGGCGTAATGACTGCTAAGGACGCACGACAGCGCGGGATCGGCGGAGAGGTGATCTGCCACGTCTGGTAGGCGTGGCAGCAGCTGTTGCCAGTCGCAGGACTGAGGAGCGAGCAAGTATGTCGCGGATAGGCAAGGCCCCAATAGAAATACCGGACAAGGTCGCGGTCAAAGTCGCCGACGGGACCGTATCGGTCAAAGGGCCGAACGGCGAGCTCGCACACGAGTTGCCGCGCGGTATTGCCGTCGAGGTTACCAGCGATGAGATCGTGGTGACGCGGGCTACCGATCAGAGGCGGCACCGGGCGCTGCACGGTCTGACCCGCGCCTTGATCGCGAATATGGTCGAGGGCGTGTCCACGGGCTTCGAGAAGCGGCTGGAGATTCAGGGCGTAGGCTATCGCGCCGAGATGGAAGGCTCGAATCTACGTCTGCACGTGGGCTACTCGCATGACGTGATCATTGAGCCGACTGGAACCGTCGAGATCTCCACGGAGGGGACTACTGTGATTATCGTGCGCGGTGCCGATAAGCAGGAGGTTGGGCAGGTGGCAGCCCGGATTCGATCCGTTCAGCCGGTCAGCGTGTATTGGGCCAAGGGTACGAACTGGCGAGGCATTAAGTATGCTGATGAGCAGTTGCGGCGCAAGGCTGGTAAGCAGGCTAAGATTGGTGTTGAGTAGTTGCGGGCTAATTCGGGGAGAGAGCGCCGGCAGGTTGTTGTGGCAGTTGCCGGTTAAAGAAGGCTAATCGTGAGTACCGAACGAGACAGAAGAATAGCGCGCCGTCGCCGGCAGTTACGTGGTCGCCGTGATGTTGTGGGCACGCGCGAACGTCCGCGGCTCTGCGTGAGCAAGAGCCTGAAGCACGTCTACGCGCAGATAATTGATGATTACGAAGGGCACACGCTGGCGGCGGTTAGTACGTTGGACAAAGACGTAGCCAGTGGGCTGTCGAGCACTACCAATATCGAAGCTGCCGCGGCGGTGGGCGCAGCTATCGCCAGGCGGGCGCTTGATCAGGGCATCGAGACAGTGGTGTTTGACCGGGCCGGGTGGTCGTATCATGGGAAGGTCGCCGCGTTGGCGGAAGCGGCCCGCGAAGCCGGACTGAAGTTCTAGGATTTTGGCAGGACAGGCTTGTTCGCCATGGGACGGCTGCGTGCAGTCGGGCGGCAGTCTGATGAGCACGGTAGGAAGTGAAGCACCGGTTGTATCAGGCAACATAGACAGCGCATCAGGGAAAAAGGCAACGGCGATGGATCTATCTGACCCTAAACCGAACAAGGCGAGACAGACCGGGCGCAAGCGCAAGGGCCGGGGCGTTGGTGCTGGTCAGGGAAAGACTGGCGGCCGGGGGCAAAATGGTCAGAAGCAGCGCTTTAGTATCAAGCGCGGTTTCGAAGGCGGCCAGACGCCGCTGTATCGGCGCATCCCCAAGCTGCGCGGTCAGACCAACAAGGCGCAGAACATCGGCATCTTCCGCAAGGAGTACGCGGTGCTCAACGTTAGCCAACTCAACCGCTTCGCCGAGGGCAGCGAGGTAACGCCGCAAGTCCTGTTGGAAAGCGGACTGGTTGCCAAGCTGCGTGATGGCATCAAGATTCTGAGCGACGGTGAACTGGAGCATAAGCTGACTGTGAAGGCGCACGCGTTCAGCAAGTCGGCGCGGGAGAAGATTGAAGCCGCCGGCGGCACTGTGGAGGTCATTGGCTGGTGAAAGAGCGGCTCGCCGGGTTGGCCCAGGCCGTCAGACTGCCCGATGTGCGCAAGCGCATCTTCTTTGTGCTGGCCATGTTCGCGGTATACGTGGCCTGTGCGCACGTGCCGCTGCCTGGTGTTGATCGGGGCGCTATTGAACAGCTTTTCTCGGGGGCGTTCGGGGGCGGCATCGGCGGGCTGCTTGATGCTTTTGCGGGCGGTTCGTTGAAGCGCTTTTCAGTGTTGGCGCTGGGCATTATGCCCTACATTACTGCTTCGATTATCTTCCAGTTGCTGGTGATGGCCATACCCGCCCTGGAACAGCTCCAGAAAGAGGGTGAGTGGGGCCAGCGCAAGATCCGGGAGTGGACCAAGTACACGACGGTCGGTATATGCGTGTTGCAGGGCTTTGGGATGATCAGTCTTTTTCGGTCGGTTGGTGGCGTCACAGGGGGCGGGTTCATCATCGCGTTCAACGTGGTGATGATGGTCTCCGGTACCGTTTTCCTGATGTACATCGGCGAGCAGATAACTGAGAAAGGTATCGGGCAGGGCGTATCCTTACTCATCTTCGTCGGCATTATGACCCGGCTGCCCCAGGACCTGGCCCGGACGGTGAAGTTGATGATGGGTGGGCAGATCGGCATCGGCAACGTTCTGTTCCTGGCGGGCATCTTTACCCTGACGATCTACGGGATTATTAAGGTGCAGCAGGCTGAGCGCAAGATTCCTGTGCAGTATGCCAAGCGCGTCCGGGGTACCCGGGTCTACGGCGGGCAGAGCAGCTACCTGCCGCTGCGGGTTAATCAGGCCGGCGTGATGCCGATTATCTTTGCTATCGCCGTGGCGATGTTCCCGGGGCAGATCGGGCAGTTCCTGATGAACCCCAAAATCGTGCAGAGCATATCGGCGATCGGGATTCCCGAGGACACCATCTACAACTCGATCCAAACGATGATCACCTTCACAAGCCCCAGTGAATCAAATCATTTCGCGTCACTTCTGTACTTTGTATTGGTGATACTGTTCACCTATTTCTATACCGCCGTGACGTTCAATCCCGAACAGATTGCCGAGAACCTCCAAAAGAACGGTGGGGCAGTGCCGGGGATCCGACCCGGTGAGAGAACCCGCGACTATCTCGACAAGATTCTGTACCGCATAACCCTGGCTGGTGCTATCTTCCTGGGTGTGGTGGCTGTAATGCAGTTCTATGTCGGGCCGATCACCGGGGTTAGCTCGTTCAACTTGGTCGGCGGCACTTCGCTGCTGATTATCGTCGGGGTGGCGCTCGATACTATGCAGCAGCTCGAAGCCCAGCTCCTCATGCGCCACTACCGGGGATTCTTGTATGCCTAGCCGACCGTCGCTCTAATAACCATTTTGTCTGTTGTGCAACGCAGGAAGGAATAGCCCGGAGATGCCGCAGCGGGATTTGATATTGTTAGGACCGCCCGGAGCTGGCAAAGGTACTCATGCCGAGCACCTGCAAAACCAGATGGCCTATTTGCATATGTCCACGGGAGATATCCTGCGGGCAGCCGTCGCCGCTGAGACGGAGTTGGGCAAGCAGGCGCAGGCGTATATGAATGCCGGTGAGCTGGTGCCTGACGAGCTGGTGATTGATTTGGTGCAAGAGCGGATGACGCAGCTCGGCGCTGAGGAGCATTACCTGCTCGACGGCTTCCCGCGTACGGTGGCCCAGGCCGAAGCGCTGACCGCCCTTGTGGCGGAGCTGGGCCGCACCGCAGCGCTGGTGATATATCTGGCAGTCAGCGACGAGGAAGTCGTCCACCGTCTGGGGGGCCGGCGAATGTGCCGCAAATGTGGAGCAATATACAACGTGGATCGCGACGGATTGGATGTCGGGGATAGCTGCCCGGAATGCGGCGGCGAACTGTATCTGCGCCGCGACGATCAGCCGGAGGCGGTGCGGAACCGCCTGGCGGTCTACAAACAGGATACGCAGCCGCTGATTGATTACTATCAGCAGCGCGGCCAGCTCGTTACTGTTGATGGCGAGGATGGCCAGGCGAAGGTGAGCGAGCGGGTCGCCGAGTTGGCGTGGGGAGGACAGCCCGACTAATCATGGCTGGGGGCAAGCGTCGAAACAGGGGCGTAGCCCAGCGGTCTGCGGAGGAGTTGGAGAAGCTGATGGCGGCGGGCCAGATTGTCGGGGAGACACTGGAGTTGCTGCGTGAGCATCTGGTGGCGGGGGTCACTGGAGCGGAGCTTGACAGGTTGGCCGAGCAGCACATTCGTGAGCGCGGGGCGCAACCGTCGTTCAAGGGTTACCGCGACTATCCGGCAACAGTGTGTATCGAAATTGACGACGTCGTGGTCCACGGGATCCCGAATCAGAAGCCCCTGCAGCGCGGGCAGCTTGTGGGCATTGACCTGGGGGCGTACTATAACGGCTACCACGGCGACGCGTGCTTCAGCGCAGTGGTAGGCGGCGCCGATGAGGCGCAGCAAAAGCTGCTTGATGCCACGCAGGGCAGCTTGATGGCTGGGATTGGACAGGCGCGGGCCGGTAATAAGCTGAAGGAGATATCCAAGGCTATACAGAGGTACGCCGAAGCGCGAGGCTATCAGGTGGTGCGGGAGCTAGTGGGACACGGAATCGGGGAGCAGTTGCACGAGCCCCCGCAGGTTCCGAACTTTTTCAACGCGGGTGAGTTTCGCGACTACGAACTGGTGCTGGCTGTGGGTATGACCCTGGCCATTGAGCCGATGGTCAATGGGGGCACTCACCAGGTCCGCGTAGACAGTGACGGTTGGACGGTACGGACCGCCGACGGCCAGCCTTCGGCTCATTTTGAACACACAATTGCCATAACCGAATCAGAGCCGCTCATTCTGACGTTGGCCGAGGGGGCCAGGTTTGTATCTGATGGCTAAACAAGCCAGCAGGCGTGACAAGAAGATTCGGGTTATCGGCCGAGTGATCGAGAAACTGCCTAACGCGCAGTTCAATGTCGAATTGGAGAACGGCCACAAGGTGCTGGCCCATCTGTCTGGAAAGATGCGCACTCACTACATCCGGATTATGGCTGGCGACAAAGTTACCGTAGAGCTGTCCCCGTATGACGTGAGTCGCGCCCGCATTACCTGGCTGCACAAGTGAAGCAAGTTCGCCGCAGCCGGTACCGCCGAGGTTTGGGGTAGGGGCGGGCGGGAGCGGTTGCTAAATAGCCGGAGGAGATTGGCCGTGAAAGTAAGCGCTTCGGTAAAAAAGCGTTGTGACAAATGTAAGATCGTCCGCCGGCGGGGGCGGGTATACGTGATCTGCGAGAACCCTCGCCACAAACAGCGTCAAGGTTAGTCTGAGGAGGCCAGCGCCGTGCCCAGAATAGTCGGGGTAGACTTACCCAGGGATAAGCCGGTTTCTATCGCCCTAACCTACATTCACGGTATTGGGCGCACTAGCGCCGCGCGCATCGTGAATGAGGCACAAATAGAGCCGGACAGGCGGATGCGGGATATTTCTGAGCAGGAAGCCGCCCGGCTGCGGGAGATCATTGATCGCGACTATACGATCGAGGGTGAGAAGCGCCGCGAGGTGCAGGGCAACATCCAGCGCCTGATGGAGATCGGCTCATATCGCGGCCTGCGTCATCGCCGGGGGCTGCCCGTCCGCGGCCAGCGGACCAAGACCAATGCCCGGACTCGCAAAGGGCGCAGGAAGACAGTGGCTGGCCGCAAGCGAGCACCCGGGCCCAAGTAAGCTTCAGCATTTTCGGCGATCCGCCTGAGCAGCAACGGAGGTAAAGGTAATGCGACGTGAGCAGACCAGCACTCGGCGCCGCCGTAAGGTCAAGACGCAAGTGTCCTACGGACGCGCATGTATCAAGTCCACCTTCAACAATACCATCGTTACGATAACTGACCCGGAGGGCAACGCGTTGTGTTGGGCCAGCGGCGGCACTATCGGATTCAGTGGCACCAAGAAGGGCACCGCGTTCGCGGCGCAGTTGGCGGCGGAGGATGTGGCCCGGCGGGCGCGGGAATATGGGATGACGCGCGTGGACGTGTTCGTGAAGGGCCCCGGCTCGGGCCGGGAGACGGCAATCCGGGCGCTGCAGGCCGCGGGTATTGATGTCGGGGCGATCACGGATGTCACGCCGATACCTCATAACGGTTGCCGGCCCAAGAAGCGCCGGCGGGTCTAGACAGGCCGGCGCGATGACCACGTGCGAAGTGCTACAAGCGGTTGGTGTATGGACTGACAGTGGGATTGAGAGATTTGCCGCAAAGTCTCGTTCGGAGGTGAACGGTAGTAATGGGGCAGAATAGCAGGCCGGTGTGCAAGCTGTGTCGGCGGGCCGGTCAGAAGTTGTTTCTCAAGGGACAGCGGTGCGTTAGCCCGAAGTGTTCGTTCGAGCGGCGCGATTATCCGCCCGGCCCCCGGGGCCGGGATCGCGGCCGGCGCCGGCGTAGTGATTATGGCCGGCAGCTGCGCGAAAAGCAGAAGTTGCGCCAGGTATACGGTGTGCGGGAGCGGCAATTCCGTCGCTACGTGGGGGAGGCCGAACGGATGACGGGGATAAGCGGCGACAACTTGCTACAACTGCTGGAGCGGCGCTTGGATAATACCGTCTATCGTGCGGGGCTGGCTACCAGCCGCGCCCAGGCCCGGCAGTTGGTCAGTCACCGCCACATTACGCTGAATGGGAGAACGGTCAACGTGCCCTCGGCTCTGGTCGAGGTGGGCGATGAGGTGGTGGCCCGTGAGAAGAGCAAGGACCTGCCGGGAATTCAGGAGGCTGTAGCTGCCACTGCCGCAGGGGGTAGCTTATCGTGGTTAGAGGTGGATAAGGACGCTCGGCGGGTCAAGATTATTGGCTTGCCCCGGCGGGAGGAGATTGATTGCGAGGTGGACGAGCAGCAAGTAATGGAGTTCTACTCTCGATAAGGGGTTGCCGGTAACTGGCGGGGGGATGGTTGTGGCAGCAAGGTGTACACTGTGTGGTCTGGGTCGTAACTGACTCTGTGATGAGGAGTAGGGAATATGCCCGAAGGGCTCACGCCTGAGATAGTCATTCTCGAACTAAGCGAGAAGTATGGCAAGTTTTCGATTGAACCGCTGGAGCGCGGCTTTGGCCATACCCTGGGCAATGCCTTCCGGCGGGTACTGTTGGCGCACCTGAACGGGGTGACGGTGACCGATGTCCGGATTGAAGGAGTGCGCCACGAATTCAGCACGATACCGGGTGTCGTCGAAGACAGCACGGAGCTGATTCTCAATCTCAAGGAGCTTACCATCAGGTGGCTTGACGGTGTCGCGCCCGTCACCGAGGAGGATGAGGAGCCCGAGTACGTGCTCAAGATCAATGTCCAGGGCCCCGGGGAAGTTACCGCCGCTGATGTGCAGTGTCCGCCGGAGTTGGAGGTGGTGAATCCCGAACTGCATATCGCGACGATAACTGGTAAGAGCGCTGAGCTGGTCGTGGAGATGTGGGTGCGAGAGGGAAAGGGGTATCTGCCCGTCGAAGAACGCGACCGCCAGGCTACCCCGATAGATGTGATTCCGGTGGATGCGGTCTTCTCGCCGGTAGCGCGGGCGACGTATTATGTCGAACCCACGCGTCTGGAGCGGCGCACCGACCTCGACCGCCTGACCCTGGAACTGTGGGGCGATGGTGCAGTTATGCCCGATGAGGCACTGCGCCGCGCCGCGGCTATTCTCCAGGACTACCTGGCGGTCTTTGCGGCAGTCCCCGAGGAAGCAGCCGAAGCTAAGATGGAAGAGGCCGAGAGCGAGCTATACGACAAGACGCTCAGCCTGGCCGTGGAGGAAATGGACCTGACCGTCCGTTCGCTGAACTGTTTGAAGAAGTCGAATATCAATACGCTGGGTGACCTGATCAAGCGTACCGAGGAGGACCTGTTGGCAATTCGCAACTTCGGCGAGCGCTCGCTGGGTGAGGTCATCGAAAAGCTGGCCAAGTTCGAGCTGACCCTCGCGCAGGTTGAGGACGAAGAAGGCAGCAAAGAAGAGTAGGTCCGGGCGGGGTGCGGTGCGAGTTACCCATACAGAGGATAGAGACCAGAATGCGACATCGCAAGGCAGGGAGACAACTGGGCAGGCCGGGCGATCAGCGCAAGGCGCTCTTACGGGGGCTGGTCGCGGCGCTGTTTCGCCACAATCGCATCAAAACGAGCTGGGCGAAGGCCAAAGAGGCCGCTCGGATGGCGGAGAAGCTTATCACGACGGCCAAGCGCGGCGACCTGGCCGCCCGGCGCCAGGTGCTGCGGGATATTCCCGACCCTGATCTGGTGGATCATCTGTTCACGCAGATAGTGCCTCGCTATGACCAGCGGCCCGGCGGCTACACGCGGGTAATCCGCGCCGGCCTGCGCCGGGGAGATGAGGCGCAGATGGCCATCCTGGAGCTGGTGGAATAGATAGATAGTTCGCCGGCGGGAAATCGCCCTCGGATGCCAGCTATGCGCAAAGTGATGTTGGTGGTGCAATATGATGGCACCGACTACGCCGGATTTCAGATACAGCCAGATGCGGCGACGGTGCAGGAGGAGTTGGAGGGGGCGCTGGCCGGAGTCGTGCAGCATACAGTGAAGATCCGGGCGGCCAGTCGAACCGACGCCGGCGTCCATGCCCTGGGTCAGGTAGTGACCTTTGAAACCAGTAATCCCATCCCGGCCGAGAAGCTGGTGGTAGCGCTCAATGAACGGCTGCCGGTGGCGCTGAATGTGGTCGAGGCGGGCGAAGTGACCGGGGAATTCGACCCCCGGCACGATGCGCTGCGCAAGCTGTACTCATACCGCATTCTCAACCGGCTCGGCGGCTCCCCGTTTCTGGAGCGCTATGCGTGGCACGTCCCTGAGCCGCTCGAGGTTGAGCGAATGCGGCGGGCCGCCGGCTATCTGAAAGGCAATCATCATTTCGGCGCGTTTTGTGCCACCGGGGGCTCGACCACGGATATGGTTCGGGAGCTGTATCGTTTCGATGTGGACCATGTGGAGGACCTCATCGAGATGCGGGTTGAGGCAAACGGGTTCTTG
>JALGTU010000180.1 GCA_029821195.1 Candidatus Zipacnadia bacterium | reverse complement strand
GGTAGCAAGGGAACCTTAGGCTCGAAGACGCCCTTCGGCCCAGGCCTTCCCATAATCGGCAAGCTGTTCCGATCGCGGGCCGCCGCTGCTGAACTCAATACGGAGCGGCTCATCTTCGTCACACCCAAAGTCATTGGCAGTACTTCTCCTGTGGTCCTGCCCGCGCCCGGCGTCATCAGCGGGGAAATACGCGACGGCGAGCAGTGGGTATGGGACAAGATTGACCTCAGGTACCTTGAGGCCACCCACGTTGCCGGGATGTTTGGCGGGCAAATAGTCACCGTCGCACCCGACGGCCCGGTAAAGACCGAAGAGCTGACGGCGCGAGCTAAGCCCCCCCAGGAACTGCAGGTTGGCGCCATAACACTGCCGATGGGCATGGATCCGCCGCTGGCTGTTGTGGAGCACAACATACTCATAGTCCACGGCACTCAGGAGGCCATTGACCAGTTCCGCGAAATACTGGCCTTTTTTGACGAGCCCACCAAGCTGATCGAAATTGAGGCCCGGTTCGTCGAAGTGGACGTACAGGAAGGCAAGGCCTTCGGAATTGACTGGTTTGTCGCTAACGGCTCGGCGGAGTTCTTCAATCTGGGCTTCAAGCCGGGACAGGGCCTCAACGTAGCGCGATTCCGCCGGGGCCGTTTCGAGTCAGAGCTGCGGACGCTGCTGAGCGAGGGCCGCGCCCAGGTAATCAACGCCCCGCGCGTGACCACGCGAAACAATCTGCCCGCTACAGTGGACTTCGCCCCCGACATTCCCTGCGGGTGGGCAAAGTTCACCGCCGATGCACGGGGAAACCGCACTGTGCAGCGCCACGAGGAGACTGTTTCCGTGCGTTACTCACTGACCGTCACGCCGCGCATTCTGGAGGATAATACTGTCGTCCTGGATCTGGAGCCGGAGGTTCATAGCCCGACCGGAACGGTCGTCGGCCCCGAGGGCGAGGTGCTGCCGATCGTCAGCAGTCAGTCGGTCTACACACGAGTGCATGTCGGCGACGGCGACACTATCGTCATCGGCGGCTTTACTCGCACCATCCAGGTCCCAAGCCCGGACAATGCCCTGCCTCCAGAGGAGCCTGCGGAAACCGACGAGCCGGACGTGGCCGAGGTTGCAGAGCGGCCCCAAACGGAACTGCTCATCTTTGTGACGCCGCGCATCCTGCGGGAGGTACCACCAAATAATACTTTGGAATGACTCTTGACAAATCGTGACAAATATGTTAACATAGGGTTGCTTTTGGGTATACACCTACAAAGCACGGGGAGTACATAACAGAGCCTTGTTCACTTCATCCCCTCCGGAGCCGCCTGTCCACAGCAGGCGGCTCCTTCGTTTTTGCCCCGAAATGTCTGCCCCTGATCGCCACGTACAGGCGCGACGCCTGTCTTACCGCTTCAGCTCAGGCAGGATAATCACCCCGTCACGGGCAATATGGTAGCTGAACGGTGGGGGCCTCCCGCCGAGCTGCGGGAACACTGGGGCAGGCTGACCCGTCGAAAACTGCACATGACCAGCGAATTCGTGGCGAGCGATGCCCAAACTGCTTGATCGTTACGTAACCAGGGAGATTCTGGGGCCATTCGGCGTGGCCCTGCTCACCTTTGTGGTACTGATAACCGGCCACATTCTGTTCACGGTGGTGCAGATTATCGTCGAGCATGGCGTGCCCCTGCCCAACATCGCCAAGTTCCTGGTGCTGCAGGTGCCGCGGGCGGTGGTGCTGGCTTTGCCGATATCCACGATGCTGGCCTGCGCGCTGGGGCTGAATCGGCTGGGGGCGGAGCAGGAACTGACCGCCTTGCGAGTGGGCGGCGCCAGCCTGCCGCGGATCATCCGCCCCGCGCTGCAGTTGGGCCTGGCCACCTTTGTGTTGGCCTTTGCCGTCAGCGAGTTCGTCGTGCCCTGGGCCAACCACGAGGCCAATACGATGCTGCACGAGATCGTGCTCAGCCAACGCGCTCTGGTCTTCCGCCCGGGTAAGTTCACCGCCGCGGGCACGCAGGCGCACTTTTTTGTGGAGGAAGTTGAGCGGGGCGGGAACCTGCTCAAGGGCGTGTACTTCTTCTTCAATCAGGCGCATGACTTCCCGGTGTTGTTCAATGCCGAGCAGGCACAATTCGGCCCCCATGGGCTGGAAACGGCCAGCGCCCGGTTCTATCACCTCGGCAAAGACGGCAACCTCACCTGGGGGCCGATGCAAGCAACCCAGGTGAACCTGGCGCGGCTGCTCGCCGGTCCGCCGCCGCAATTCTCGACGGTGGAGACTATGAGGTTCACCGAATTGCTTCGGGAGTGGCAGGAGCGCGAGCAGCAGCTTCCCGGCCACGGCCGGCGCTACGCGGTTGAGATGCACTGGCGGGTTGCGCTGGCCTGTTCGTGCCTGATATTCGCCCTGCTGGCCGGCGCCATCGCCCAGTACTTTACCACCACCCAACAACTCGCCGGCGTGCTGATCACCCTGCTGGCGGCGTTTGTCTACTACGTACTGATGTTGTGGCTGCGCATACTCGGCGATTCCGGCGTGTTGTCGCCGGTGCTATCGGGCTGGCTGCTCAACACAGTTATCGCAATAATCAGCTTGTTTGCCCTGTGGCGGCAGCGGTAAAGGCGCACCGCCCATATCGTGGGAGCGATCTTCCTGCCTTCGCAGGCCATAGCAAGCCCAGAAGGCCTCTCGTGACTAGTGCTTGCTGGCGTTAATTGGCATTATTTGGTGCCGGAGTATTTCGTGGCTCCTGGGCAGCAGGCGGGCCGGCCTCGCTGCGCTCGACACGGCCCCTCCAACGACGCAGTACAATGGTACAATAAGGTTTGCGGAGGGGCCTGTCACGGGAAGCTTCGCGCTGCGAAGCTTTCAAGGCTGGCCCTAAACCCGTGAGTAATCTTACGCTGACCTAGGCAACTGAGTACTGGAGCGGAGTTTTTGTGTTTCTCGGCAAGAAGCCGACAACAAGCCTGCTTTCCCGGCAGCATCCGGTCCTACTGTTGACCGGATTGCTTGCCCTGGCACTCGTTGGGATAGGAGGAGGCGCCACCAATGGCGCTGATCTGCAGCGGATCACCAGGAGGTCGCAGCTATCCTCGGTTCCCCCAGCGACTGAGCAAACTGCCCCAGATGCTGACCAGTCGGCGGATACCACCGTTGCCAATGGAGACAGCTTCAAGCAGCCGCCGGAGATTCCCCAGCCGCCCCAACCCAGAGTATCGGTGACCGGCGAGCCTCCGCGCACGACCGATGAGAGCCTGCGAGAGCCTCCCCAGATTCCCGGATTTCCGGAGGCACCGGAGTCTGCCGCGCCCGACGAGCCAGCTACGCCCGTCTCGGAGCCGTCGCCTTTTCCGTCGGAGCCAAGCGGCGACCAGATAAATATCGAGCGCGCGGACCACGTCTACTATGAGGGGGGAGTTGTGGTAGGCGAGGGGAACGTGATCGTCCGCACGGAGGATATGACTATCTACGCGGACGTCGTCGAGATTGATGAAGAGGGCGAGCAGGTGATGGTGCACGGCAATCTGCGCATCGCGATGCCGGACCAGTCCACCTGGGGCGAACAGATGCTCATCAATCTGGAAACGGAGCGCTGGGAGCTGCGCATGGGCCGCGCCCGCATTGAGCCGGGGTTCTTTGAGCCCGAGCAGGTCTACGAGCCGCTTTATCTGGACGGCCGGCGGGTAATATCCGATCCCGACCGGGATATCGTCGAATTATTCAACGGGAGATTCAGCTCCTGCGAGTTGGAGCATAAGCACTACGCGCTGCGCTCGCACCACGCAGAGATCCGCCAGGGGAAGAAGCTCGTTATCGAGAAGCCGACGTTGTACCTGCTGGGCCAGCGGCTATTTCGCTTTCCCTTCAACCTGGTGCTGTCGCTGGAAGAGAAAAGCAACCGCCTCCTGCCCGAGGTAGGCCACAATGAGGTCGAAGGCTACTATACCAAGTTCGCCTACCTCTACCTGGCGGGGGCAGCGGGGTCGGGACTGGCCAAGCTGCACTTCACCCAGAAACGAGGCAT
>JALGTU010000179.1 GCA_029821195.1 Candidatus Zipacnadia bacterium | reverse complement strand
CCAACCAGCACGGCAACCAACCGCGGTGGCCGGTCCATCTTCTCGATTTCGGCTGTGATTTCGGCCTCGATCTGCTCTGCAATTGGTCCACCTTCAAGTATCTTTGCGCTCACTACATTTGCCTCCTTGTTTATATCGGTAGGACAGGCGTCCCGCCTGTCCCAGTTAACTGTGCGAAAGCCATTGTGACAGTGCCACCGAAGCCTATGTTACGCCACAATGGCCTGTTTCACCTTCTCAATCGTTATCTCAGCGGTGCTGGTCGGCGATAATGCGGGGGCGCGCATCTACGCCAAGATGCAGGCGAAGTCCTGCGAGCAAGTCGGCATCGCCTACGAGCTGAAGGAATTCAGCGACGATATCTCCGAGGCGGGCCTACTCGGGGAAATCCAGAAGCTCAATGATGATGACTCCGTGGACGGCATGATCCTGCAGATGCCGGTGCCCGAGCATATCAACGCGCGCACCATCCAGGCCGGCATCGCCCCGAAAAAAGACGTAGACGGCGTGAACCCGGCGAACCTGGGGAGAGTCGTTATGGGTCATCCCGAGGGCGCGCCCTGCACCGCGCAGGCGGCGGTGCGGCTGGTCGAGGAGACCGGCATTGACTTGTACGGCGCCGAAGTCGTGGTAGTCGGGCACAGCGAGATCGTCGGCAAGCCGGTCGCGCTGCTGCTGCTGGACAAGTTCGCCACGACCACCGTCTGCCACATCGGCACGAGCGACGTGGGCATGCTCGAGGAGCATACCACCAAGGCCGACATTCTCATCGTTGCCGTGGGTGTGCCGGGGCTCATCAAGGGCGATATGATCAAGCCGGGCGCGGCGGTCATTGACGTGGGCATCAACCGGGTCAAGGACCCGGAGAGCGGCAAGTCAAAAACCGTTGGCGACGTGGCCTTTGATGAAGCGGTCGAGGTTGCGGGGATCATCACACCAGTGCCGGGCGGCGTCGGGCCGATAACCACAGCGATGCTGCTACACAGCACGCTGCTGGCCGCGAAGGCGTAGCCAAGCATTTACAGACAACAGCATGCGCCAAGTTTCAGTAAGCACACGTTCCAACGAAGATTCGGAGGACAGACTATGAAGCTGAGCCAGGCATTCGAGGAACAAGACTTTGTGGTAACCGGTGAAGTCGGGCCGCCCAAGGGTGCCACCGTCGAGGAGATCATGGAGGGGGCCCGCGTCATGAAAGACTATGTGGCGGCCGTAAACGTCACCGACAACCAGAGCGCGGTGATGCGGCTGGGGTCGTTGGCCGTCTCGCACCTGCTGAAGAAGGAGGGCATCGAGCCGGTCTTTCAGATGGTCTGCCGCGACCGGAACCGCATCGCGCTCGAGTCGGACCTGCTCTCGGCGGAGGTGCTGGGCATTGACAACGTGCTGATCATCACCGGCGATCACATGGCGCTGGGCGATCATCCCCAGGCCAAGCCCGTATTCGATCTGGACTCCGTGCAGCTCCTGGCTGTGGCCAGGGGCCTCAATGAGGGCCACGACATGGAGGGCAATGAACTGGAGGAGCCGACCGATCTGTGCCTGGGCGCGGTAGTCAGTCCGGCCAGCGCTTATCAAGACCTCCAGATTATGAAGCTGGAGAAGAAGGTCGAGGCGGGTGCGGAATTCATCCAGACCCAGGCCGTCTACGACCCGGTCAAGTTCGCGGAGTTCATGAAGAAGGTGGAGGGCCTGGGCGTGCCGATAATGGCGGGGATCGTGCCGGTAAAGTCGGCAGGGATGGCCAAGTATATGAATGCCAACGTGGCCGGCGTGCAGGTGCCCGAGGAGATAATCAAGCGGATGGCCGACACGCCTAAGGGGGAGCGCAAGCAGGTCGCCACGGAGATAACGGCTGAGTTTATCCGCGAGATCAAGGATATGTGCCAGGGGGCGCACATTATGCCCCAGGGCTGGGACGATATCATCCCCGGCGCGGTGCAGTTGGCCGGCCTGGCGGGTTGAGCGCGCATCTTCGCTCCTCTCCAGTTGGTCGGGCAACAGCATTCAATCCACCTTTGTCCTCCTACTGTGAGCGCAGCAGCATCGGGGGGAATGGGTTTGTCGGGTTACCACAAAGATGGCTTTGTGCTATTCAATCGGTAAGTGTCGCCTGCGTTTGATGCTACGAAGGTGGAAATAAAAATTTTCCAGTACGAGGAGGAGAAGTAAACAGCAACCGCGAACAGTCTGAATAAGGAGGTGTTCTCATGACCGAGGATACTAGCCAGGAAGTCGAAGCTGAAGAAATAAGCCCGGAGCTGGAGGGGCCTGCCTCTGGCAGGAAGGGGGGTGGATTCTGGGTAGTAACGACCGTAATTTTTGTGCTGGCCTGTGCGACACTGGCCTGGCTGTACACAGAGCAGTCAACTGAAGTTGACGCACTGCGAGCCGAGGCTAGCCAGGCGACAAGTCAAGTGGCCAGGTTGCGACAAGCCAATCGGCGAGTCTCGGGTGAACTTGCCGAAGTAGTAGGCAAGCTCAAGGAGGTTCTCGAAGTAGTGGGCGAGCTCGAGGAGGTTTATCCCTCCATCGCGCCGGCTGAAGAAGAAGTTTCACCCGCCGAAACAGAATCAACCGAGGCTGTGGAGCCAGAACCGCCCGCAGAAGGACAACCGGCCGCGGCGGGGCCAGCACTGCCTCCGGCTCCTCCGCCCCCTTAGTGGGGATGGTCCGGAGCGGCGCAACAGAGGGCAGGGAACCGATTGCCTCTGCTAAACTATGATGCTTGAATAGCGGCGGATAGAATCGCCATCGGCCAGCCAGTTGGTTGATGGGTGGAAGTAGCGCGCAAGACCCACGGGTGGCTGGCGTGAGTAGGCGAATGGACGAGGCGCATTGGCCAGGCCGGTGAGTATTGCTCCGCTCCGGGGTTCGCTCTAACAAGCTGGAAGATGGTAGTTACTACTGTACTGGCTCTCCCCGATTGCGGGGGGAAGGGTGTTGCCGAGGGAGCGGCGGAGGCATCCAGTCTCGAGGGCACCAGAGAGGGGGGTGCTGAAGGCCCAGCGAGGTTCGTCCCAAGGTGCAGCAGACTAGTATAGCCGCTGTGGCTGTGAGTATGCGTATTGAAGTGGTATGGGAGGGATGCTGCGATGAGTAGTTTCTGGCAACAGACAAGACAGATCTACGACCGACTGCTATGCGGCAGTAAACACTCGGCGGAGGTAGTAGCCGAAAGCCTGCGCCGGCGGGCGGCGATGCAAAAGCTGGCGGCACGGATTCGTGGGCTGAACCGCGAACGTAGCCGACTGATTAGATCCATCGGCAAGAAGGTCTATTCCTTGCACACTCGCGGCCAGGTGCGCAACCGAGACGTGCTCAGTGATTGCGTGCGTATTGACGAGGCTGGCCAGGAGATTGAAGCTCTTCAGGAGCAGATCGAAGAGCTGCGCCGCGAGGCCGTGGCTGGCGAGGAGCTGGTGGTGAAGGTCGAGGACGAAGCGCCCGTGACTGAGGAGCCCGAAGAGGAGGCCGGCGCAGTTGAGCCGCCGGAGCCGAGTGGCGAGGAACTGGTGATGGAGACGGAGGGCGAAGCGCCAGTGGCCGAGGAGGTGCAGGAGGAGGAAGGTGAGGTTGGCCCGTGGGAGGAGCAGGGCCCGCAGCCGCAGATGGGGGAGTAAATCAGATCGCCCTGCCCTAGCTCGTAGTTAGGTGCGTTGCCTCAGCTTGGTTCAGCCACGTGACTTATGCGGGCCTGACGTGGCGTTGTTAGCAATGGGTAAAGTGAAGGGCCGGGCCGAGCAGCGATGGCAAAAGTAATCACCCTGCGGCGACAGCGTGACTTTGACCGGTTATTCGGCGCGGGGAAGAAATATCACCACGAACTGTTAACGACCGTCGTGCACCCGCGCCCCGATAGCGACCAGGCGCGGGCTGCGTTCATCGTAGGGCGTCGGGTGGACAAGCGGGCGGTGGTACGCAACCGGATCAAGCGGCGGCTGCGCGAGGCCTGGCGCGGGGAGTTGGCGAATATCCACTCCGGCGGAGATGTCGCGTTCGTCGCACGGCCGCCCGCGGCAG
>JALGTU010000178.1 GCA_029821195.1 Candidatus Zipacnadia bacterium | reverse complement strand
GGCCAGGGCGCAGTTCCGCCGCCAGGGGCAGGCCAGCAAATGCCTTCTCCGATGATGCCGGGAATGGGTGGGGGCTATGATATGCCCCCCATGATGGCGCCGGGGCAGTTCCAGGAACAGCAACTCCAGATGCTCAAAAACCAGGCGATAGTGCTTCAGCAGCAGTTGGACCTGGTAAACCTGCAAATCGAGCATATTGAACAGAGCTTAGGCGCGGGGGATGACACACAATGAAGATCGCTGTGGCTTGCGCCGACGACAATCTGGAGGCCGCGGTGGACGCGCGGCTGGGTCGGTGTGCGAACATCGTCGTGGTAGAGACCGATACTATGGAATTTGAGGTCCGCCGCAATCCGGGCGCATTAGCGGGGACGGGTGCTGGGGTTGCCGCCGCACAGTTGGTGGCTGACGCCGGAGCGGTAGCGGTAATCGCCGGTAATTACGGCCCCAACTCACTGAGCGCTTTCGCTGCCGGCGGGATCAAGGCCTACATCGGCGCAGGCAAAATCCGCGAGGCCGTCCAGGCACTCGTGGACGGTAAGCTGGAGCCAGTACAATAGCTCTGACCAAAGGCTCAGAAACAGGAGTACGGTAGATGTTGCATGCAGATAGACCAACCGTATCAGTTGCCGCAGGCAAGGGCGGTACGGGCAAAACGCTCTTCGCTACCAGTCTGGCCGTGGCGCTTAACGAAGTGCAACCCGGCCAGGTCCAGCTCATAGACTGCGACGTCGAGGAGCCTAACGCCGATATCCTGCTCCATCCGCAGATCGCCGAGCGGGAGCCGGTGAAGGTGCTGGTTCCGGAGGTGGATCTCGACACCTGTACACGCTGTGGGCGTTGCGCGCAGGAATGTCAGTTCAGCGCTATCGCGGTAATCCGCGATGCGGTCCTGACCTTTCCGGACCTGTGCGCTGCCTGCGGGGTTTGCGCGTATGTATGCCCGGTCGGTGCGATCGCGGAGGTCGAGCGACAGGTGGGCATCGTTGAGCGGGGGATGAGCCCCGAGGGTATCCACTTTGTCCAGGGCCGCCTCAGCGTCGGCGACCAGCGGGCTACGCCGGTGACCAAGGCGACGGCGCGAATGGTAGATGTGAACATGATAAGCATTCTCGATGCACCTCCGGGCACGGCCTGCCCGATGCAAGAGAGCATCGAGTCTAGCGACTATTGCATCCTGGTGACCGAGCCGACGCCGTTCGGACTGGCCAACCTCCAGGATGCTGTCGAAACCTGCCGACGCATGGAGCTACCCTGTGGCGTGGTCATAAACCGTGATGGCATCGGCACACCAGGTGTAACCGACTACTGTACGGCCGAGGGAATTGACATCCTCCTGCGCATTCCCCAGGACCGGAGCATCGCCGAGGCCTACGCGCGTGGCGAGACCCTGGCCCATAGCTTTCCCCAGTGGCGGGACGAATTGGTGGACGTATACGATGCGGTGTGCAAATTCTTGCGTAGCGAATCTACTCTGACAACGTAAGGAGTGATAGATATGCCCAGAGGCGATGGAACAGGACCGACAGGACAGGGCGCGGGCACGGGCCGTGGCATGGGACGTGGTGGGGGTGTTGGTGGCGCGGGTCGCGGCCAGGCCATGGGACGGGGCGGCGGCTTCGCGATGGGGCCCGGTGGCAACTGCGTTTGCCCAAGCTGTGGCGCACAAGCGCCGCACCAGCGCGGAATGCAGTGCTATCAGATGAAGTGCCCCAATTGTGGCGCTGCGATGACCAGAGCACGCTAACTCTTAGTCATTGTAAAAGCGTTGTAGATGATAGGAGGTGAAAATGATGCCAGGATTGAATGGAACTGGGCCAAGAGGAATGGGCCCGATGACCGGAGGCGCGCGCGGCTGGTGCAACCCATACAGCCCGCTTTCCTACGGCAGGATGCCGTATGGGATGCCCTATGGCTTCTACAGCGGCTACGGGTCGCCGATGATGCCAACTATGCCCTACGGCTATGGAATGGGTATGGGCTATGGCGGGATGATGCCAGCTATGCCCTACGGCTATGGCTACGGTATGGGCATGGGTATGGGCTACGGCCGCGGCTTCTTCGGCCGCGGAATTGGTTGGGGCGGCCGAGGCCGGGGAATGGGCATGGGCCGTCGGTGGTAGGCAGGTCTGCCTTCGGTTAGTTAGCGGCGGCCGGCGCGCGTCCTGCGCACCCCCGCAGGGCGGCCCCGGGGCCAGCCGCCGCTGTTTCCTGATGAGAAGAGAGTCTGAATGAAATGAGCAAAGCCCTGAAGCAATTGACGGTGGTAAGCGGCAAGGGCGGCACCGGCAAGACCACGGTGGTGGCCTCGTTTGCCGCGTTAGCCGAAAGCAAAGTGCTCGCCGACTGCGACGTGGACGCGGCTAATCTGCACCTGGTCATAGAGCCCACAGTAGTGGAATCCGGCGACTTTTACGGCGCGAAGATAGCGGTCCGCGACCTCGAGCTGTGCCAACAGTGCGGCGAGTGCGAGCGGCGGTGCCGGTTTGATGCTATTACCGCTACCGATATAGATGAGCTGGCCTGTGAAGGCTGCGGGATGTGCGTGATAGCGTGCCCCCACCAGGCCCTCCGGCTTGAGACTGTATCGTGCGGGAAATGGTACCTTTCTGAGACTAATTACGGGCCAATGGCCCACGCCAAGTTGGCTCCAGCGGCGGAAAGCTCCGGCCGGCTGGTCACGATGGTCCGCCAGAAGGCCGAGGACGCAGCGATCGAGCGGGATATTCCGCTGGCGATCATTGACGGTGCGCCCGGTATCGGCTGCACGGCGGCGGCAGCCATCACGGAGACGGACCTCGCGCTGATCGTTACCGAGCCGACACTGTCGGGGATCCACGATATGGAGCGCGTCGCCCAGCTCTGCATGCAGTTCAACGTTCCTGTTACAGTTATGATCAATAAGGCCGACCTCAACGCCGCCAATACCCAGCGTATTCGCGCCTATTGCGCCGACAAGGGCCTGGGCCTGCTCGGCGAGCTGCCGTATGATGAATCCGTGACCGAGGCCATGGCGCGACAGATGCCCCTGGTCGAGTACCGAGACGGCCCAGTCGCCCAGGGCATTCGCGCAGCCTGGGAGGAATTGAGCGAAATACTGTCGAATTAGCAGTGAACAGTTCGCAAGCAAGGAGAGAAACACCGTGCCGCTATTCGAATATGAATGTTTGGAATGTGGCAATACCCAGGAGGTGCTCCAGCGCAATTCGAAGGAGGCACCACCGAAGTGCCCAGAGTGTGGCTCTGACAATACCAGGAAGCTCATGTCGGCAGCAGTGAGCCACGCTTCGTCAGGAGCATCCTCTTCCGGCGCGTCGTGCCCCACCGGGACCTGCCCATTCTAAGGCATAGTTGATGGTCCTGTTAGAGCCGCCAGTTAGGACGCTATTACCTTACCTCACTGCAGAACTGCAGTCCCACCTCGAGAGGAATGATTAGATGCGACGGCGTCGAAGAGGTAGCAGCGGAAGTATTATGCGTCCGCAGATGCCACGGTTTGCTCCCGCGCCGATGTCCACGCCAGCTGTCTCGCCTGGAGCTGGCGGCGTTGGCAGGCCGGTGGCGCAGGTCAACTCGGAACAGTGTATGGGGTGCGGGCGGTGTACGACCGTGTGCCCCACGGGGGCTATTTCCTTGGGCGTTGACGGGAAGGCAACGGTGAGTGCTGCGCTCTGCCAGGGCTGTGCGGCCTGTGTGGCTCAGTGCCCGGCTCAGGCAATTTCGCTAGCTATGCCAGTACTGGCCAAGCGAGGCTAGGATTGCCGGCTATGCGACGAAGTCGAAGTGGCCCAAGCATAAGAGAATTCCTCCACTACTACATCCTCGTCCTGCTCTCGGAGAAGCCACGGACTAAGCGGGGCTTGGTCCGGGAGATCAAGGAGCGCAGTGCCGGGAATCGGTCATATCGGTCAACTGGCGTGTTGTGGCCAGCCGCCACCGATGTGGATGTCGTGCTGTCGAGTCTCCTGGAGAGAGGATTCATTAAGCTGGATAGCCCGGGCGGCAAATGGGCTATAACCTGGCATGGCCGGCGCGCGCGTCGC
>JALGTU010000041.1 GCA_029821195.1 Candidatus Zipacnadia bacterium | reverse complement strand
TCAATGACCACCGTGAACTTCTTCGCCGGCAGGGGCACCTCTACAGTCAGCGGGATTACGCCCTGGGGCAGTTCGGCGACCTTCTCTTCCAGAGTAGGCATCGGTTCGAGGTTGCCCTCTGCCATCAGCACGCACTCGCCCCACACGCTAGTGGTGTAACCGTAGCTCCCCTCGCCGCGCGTACTACGGTCGTAGCCGGGCGCGACCAGGTCTGTATAGCTGGTCGTCTTGAAGCCGCTGGTGCCCTGCCCAAAGCCCCAGCGGGGATTGAAGACCATGCGCAGCCGCGCACCCGGCTTGACCCGTTTCTCTCCGCGGAACAGCACGCTCCAGGGCAGCTTCAGTTCGTGGACGTAACCCTTGCCGTCGGCATCCTTCTGGTATGCCGACTCGACGCCCTCGGCGAAGGGGTCTTCGATCCTGATGTCGGCGGAAAGCTGGGGATTCAGGCGCGTGCCCGCACTCATACCAAGCAGCGGCTTCTGGTCGGTGGTGTAATACCAGGTACTAATGCCCCAGGCGACATCGGTCTGGATGAAGATTGTCAGCGAATCGCTCTTGCCTGCCTTATGCGCCAGGCGGTGGATCATCGGGGAGGGGTCACGCCAGACCGCGGCGAGGTAGAACGCCTCCTCATCGTACATCGCGGCGATGCGCACACTGTTGACATCGCGGGTGCCGCGGTCCGCATACAACCAGATCTGCCCCGACAGGTCCCACTCGCCCACCGAGCCGTCAATAGTCACCGGCCCCGGCGCGGGCACCGCCCGCAGCAGATGGTTAAGACTGGGCTGGGCTAGAGCACCTAGCGGTGCCATTAATACGACAAGTAGTAGGCAGATGAGAGTTATGAAGTGGCGTGACATTGATGAGCCTCCTTTGGTCTGTGGACAGGCAGGAACGTTGCACCGTAGATTCGCACTGAGTACGGGTTTCACCTCCTTGCAGCCTTCGAATAGTCGGTGAAGCGATAGCGGCAAACGTAGACACAGGCCGCAGGTGGCGATCCCGATGGACGCGGGCAGCGTCGGCCACGGTCTGCTGCGACTATTTGTGCCCCAACGCCGTCTGCTGCTGCGGCGCATTGAACCGGGGCCAACCTTCTGCTATAATCCCCTCACAGGTCTTCTTTGCGAAATGGTAGACTTAGGCCGGTGAAGTCGGCTTTGCTACGCTGGACTGCTGCAGTAGGACCGAAGGGAAGAATGCTGCGAAGCGTATACAGTCGGCTGTTTGCCAGTCCCCGCTGGCTGGGCTGGCGTATCGCGGTGTTCTACGGTCTTATGTGTCTCTCTTCTCGCGTGAACTGGTGTCATTGAGCGTGGCATGGGTGATCTCAGACAGCGAAGGCACGACAACGACTGTGCGCGAGCGCATTATCGCCTGGAACAAGCCCAGCCCCTACCACTATCGCTGGTTAGTGCCGATGATGGGGGAGAGGACTCACCGGGTGACGGGCTTGCCGCTACGCCATTCTTTGGCCGTCCTGACGATGTGGCTGGTGCTGGTCAGCTTCCACATGCTGCTTCGTCGGCTATCAGCACGCACGGATACTGTGTGGGGAGGTTTCCTGTATGGCTGATACGTTGCCGCAAGCCCGGCCGCAATCCGCAGGTGAGCACCCTCGAGGGTCTCCAGTGGGACGTACTGATGCGAAGTGGCTGGTAGGAGTACTGGTTTTGTACCTGGCCGTGGGCATCCCCCTGGCCGCTCGGTGCGTGAACCAGCTCAATCCCGACGGCGTCTCCTACCTGCTCCTGGCCGAGCATTACGCCAAAGGGGAGTGGGGGGCCGCAGTCGTGGGTCACTGGAGCCCTCTGCTGCCGTGGTTGATCTCCCTGCTGCTGCGGGTGGGCGTTTCGCCTTTCGTGGCAGCCAGAAGCGTCCTGCTGCTTAGCGGTCTGGGGCTGGCTTTGGCCGCTTGGCTGCTCTTCGGTCGCCTGGGGCTTTCCCGACTGCTTCGGTGGGCGGCTACAGCGGCCATCGCCGTGATTGCCCTGGACCACAGCGTGGCCCTGCTCACTCCCGACCTGCTGGTCGCGGCGATCCTGGCTGTGTACTTCTGGCAAAGCCTGGACGCCGGTATCGTTGAACGCCCCAGTGCCGCTTTCAAGTGTGGGCTGGTAGCGGGAATAGCTTACCTGGCGAAGGCTTATGCTTTTCCCTTCTTCGTTCTACATTTCTTGGTTCTGGCAGTGGCATACAGTCGGCGAGCCGAGCCCGGGGTCAGCGTACGTGCCCTGCGCACGATTGGCCTGGGACTTGCCGGTGCTGCGGTGTTTGTGCTGCCCTGGGCGACGACGATATCTGTCAAGTATGGTTTCCCGGCAATCACCACTGCCCCACGCCTCCGCACCGAGATCGGGCCGGATGGCCAGTCGCAACTGCCCCATCTGCTGCGTTTGTACCACCCCCGCGCGGAGCGGCTGAATCTGTGGGAAGATCCTTATGACGGCACTATCTCGTACCCGGCGGGCCTCCTGATTAGCGACCTGACCTCCTTCAAGCACCACCTCCGGAAAATTGAGCGGAACCTGAAATCCTTCGGTGCCTTTGTTGGGCAGACGGCCGAGTGGGGCATTATGAGTGGCGTGTTGGTCTGCGTCTTGCTGCTGGTCGTCTCACGGCGCGGCGAAGAAGTAATGCCGCTGTGGTGGGCCGTCTGGACGGTCATTGCGTACGCCTCCGGATATATCATATTTCATGCGATCCCGCGGTACTTCATCCCCCTGGCGCCGGTACTGGTGGCGATGGCTTTCTTGCTGCTGCAGGTGCTTGTTGCCGGTCCTGTTCCGCAGGGCGCCAGTGCTGGAATGCTGCGCTCGCGGCGGCGGAGAGCTTACCTGGCAGCCGCACTTCTGGCCGTCCCCTTTCTGATGCACCCTGCTGCGAACATCCGCTGGCACTTTATCCGCCCGCCGGAATGGGGCGATGCTTACGTGGCTCAGCGGCTATCCTCATTGTCCGTGCGCTCACCTCTGGCGGCCAGTGAATGGTACTACGGGCTGTATGTGAGCTACCGCCTGAAAATGAAGTACTTGGGCCGACCGGCCTCCGAGGCGCCTGACGAGATGGTGGAAGAGCTGCACGCTGCTGGGGTGGGGACCTTTCTGGTCTGGGACGATGCCGCTTTGGCAGAGGCGCTGGGGCAGCAGGCCGGGCTGCGGCGTGTGGCTACAATAAGCCTGCCACCCCCGCTGGAGTCTCGTGAAGTCATTGTGTTCGACGTGCTAGCTCAGGAAGATGCGAAGGCAGGTGAATCCGTGCCGACCAGGATGAATCCAGCTGGTGGCAAATCGGTGCTGCGTAGAGCGCAACATACGGAGAATGGATACTGATGCAATCTGGTAGGAATGGCGTTCGAGCTGACCGGCAAATGATTCTGCGCTATGACCTCAAGCCGGGCACATCCAAGATGAACGTGGGCGTAGCAATCGTCGAAACCCTCGAGCTGTTGATCAGGCGCCGCCTCGGGATGGAGTAAGCTGCCGGGCCAAGCTCTTGGTCAGTTCCTGCTATCTGTCCGCAGTCCCCCGCTGTCCGACGGGAACATCAAGGCGACGTCCTCAGGCCCGAGTTCCATATTGCCGACTTCACCACAGGCCTACTTGACGTGGGCCTGTGCTTCTTGGTGATCGGTGAAGTTGGTCTACCTCGTCACTGCTCTGTCCAGCCTGCTACCGCCTCTTCTTTGTGCCTCTGATGCTTTCGGCCTGGCAGTGGCTGGGTCTAGGTACCCGTGCTAATCGTTTTGCCATTTCTTTGTCTGAGGGCGCGTTGTTGGCTCTGATCGTCTTTGGATATATATTAGGCTGACTTTGTAAATTATTAGAAAGCTTTCGGAAAGACTTGACAAACTTTGCATATTATGGTAAACTACAGTCAACGTTATCCACAGAAATGGAGAATGTAAGCTGTTATGACTGCCAAATGCCCAGTCATTGTGGTGTTCGTACTCCTTGTTGTATGCGCCGGGTCCGCTCTCGCCGACACCTACATGCTGTCGGCTAATGCGCTGGGGATACCCAAGGGCAACTACGGGACCTCGTACTTTGTGAGCCCGGCGCTGACGCTTACGGCCCGCACAAAGATGACCCCCACCCTGCCTTATGGGCTGGCCGGGACGGTCTATTTGCACGACAAAGACGGAGCAGGAGTCCAGGACGAGCTGGCCGGCGGTTCCAAGGAAATTTCCGGCGGCGGGCCGGCCGAGGACGAAGCCCTGGTTTTCACCTTCAGCACCCCGGTGTTCACCGATTCGCCGACTCTGCTCCTAAACAAGTTCGACCCGGCCGGTTCAGATGTCGAGTTGGTCGTGACTCTGCATGACGGTTCGATAGTCTATGTTCCTACCACCACGGTGGACCTGAAGACGGTCAAAGTGGACAAGGATTCGTACACACTGGCGTTCGCCGATCTGCCCGAGCTAGTCGGCAAAGGTCCGCTGGATACCTTCTACGTCCGGACCTGGGAGGGGCACAGCTACGTAGACGGTCTTTACGTTGACCCGATTCCCGAACCAGGCACTATGACACTGATGGGCCTGGGCCTACTGGGCTTGGCTGCGCGGATACGCAAGCGTAAGAGCACACAGGTCAGTTAGCGCACCAGAAAACGGCAAGTAGAGCGAGGTAGATTATGAGTATCGAAGCGATCGTCAGCCTCATTGTGTGGTGGCGGCGATTGCCGGCGAAACTGGGTCTCCTGCTGAAGCGACAGGTACCGCGTTGTGAGCACCTCGCGACCTTCGTATTCTGGCGGCTCTCCTCGGGGGGGAAGCTCAGGGAATGCAAGGAATTCCGCTGTCGGCTAAGCGATCCCTTGCTGGGGCACCGAGTTTCGCCTTGGCCAACCTGCCGCCTATGTGAGCATAAGAAAGCTGTTGCCGGAACTGCCCGGAGAGTGGCATTGATAGCGGATGGCTCCAAAGTTCCCGCTGCGTGAGGCAATCGTCATATCAGCACCACCCCTACGCTCGGCTGCCCCAGCCGGGCGTTTGCGTTTGCCGAGCAGAGTGGGCAAGCTGCCCACTATCACGCTCATCGCCTTGTACGTGTTGACCTCGGGCGCGATCAGGGATCGGCGGCGTGCTGGGCGCGGCTACAGTTCAGCATCCGGTTGGTAGTCAGCACGATGGCTGGGCGCCAGCGTCTCCAGCTGCCCCGTCTCCATGTACGCGACTCGCTCGGCCACGTTGACCACGTGGTCGGCGATGCGCTCCAGGTAGCGCGCCACCAACAGCAGCGCTACCGCCTGGGTGACCACCTCCGGGTGCTGCTCCATAATCTCCTCCAGTTCGTTCAGCAGGGCATACCACATCTTGTCAATGGCATCGTCACCTGCGACGACTTGCGCAACCAGCTCCAGGTCATGGTGGACCAGCGCTTCCAGCGCCTGCCCCAGCATCTCCCGCACCAGCTCAGCCATCCTGGGGATGTCCACCAGCGGCTTGAAGTATTCAGTTGCGGCCAGCTTGATGGCGGTGCGGGCGATGTCCACGGAATAGTCGCCGATGCGCTCGACATCCGCGATGACCTTCATCACCGTGCCGATGGTGCGTAGGTCCTTCGACATCGGCTGCTGGAGCGCCAGAAGCCGCATACACTGCTGCTCGATGTTAAGGTCCATGTCGTCGGCCACATCGTCCTCGTTTATCACCTGTTGGGCGAGCGTGACGTCCTGCTCGACCAGGGCCTCCATCGCCTTCGCCAGCATCTCGGCCACGAACGCCCCCATTTCCAGCAGGTCCTGCTCCAGTTGCTCTAGCTGCTCGTCAAACGATTGGCGAATGCGCCGCATACCTAATCACTCCTAGCCGAACCTTCCTCGAACATAATCGTCGGTGCGTTGGTCCCGGGGGTTCTCGAATATCTGCGTGGTGTGATCATACTCGATCAGTTCGCCCAGCAGAAAGAAGCCGGTGAACTGCGATACCCGCGACGCCTGGTACATATTATGCGTGACGATAATGATGGTGTAGTCGGCCATCAGTTCCGTCATCAGCTCTTCAATCCGAAAAGTGGAGGTCGGATCCAGCGCGCTGCACGGCTCGTCCATCAGCACTACCTCCGGCTCGACCGCCAGCACGCGGGCAATGCACAGCCGTTGCTGCTGGCCTCCCGATAGCTCGGTGGCCAGTTCGCGCAGCTTGTCTTTTACCTCTTCCCACAGTGCCGCGCGGTGCAGGCTCTTCTCAACTATCTCGTCGAGTTGGGCGTGGTCCCCGATTCCGTGCAAGCGCGGTCCGTAGGCGACATTGTCGTAGATGGACATCGGAAAGGGATTGGGGCGCTGGAAGACCATCCCCACGCGCTTACGCAACTGTACCACGTCGGTGCCGCTATCGCAGATGTTATGACCATCAAGCAGTACCTCGCCCTCGACGCGGGCGCCTGGGATCACGTCGTTCATCCGGTTGAGGCAGCGCAAGAACGACGACTTACCGCAGCCCGAGGGGCCAATCAGCGCGGTAATCCGCCGGGCGGGGAAGGCTATGCTCACGTCCGTGATGGCCTGGAAGTCGTCGTAGAACATATTGACGCCCAGCGTCTCCATCTTTATTTCACCCGCAGGGCGGATAAGATTTCTTTGCTCGACACTCGCCAACCATATCACCACCTGCGCGAGCCCCGCAGCCGGGCCCGCAGGACAATCGCGAACAGGTTAATCCCCAGCACTACGGCTATCAGCACCGAAGCAGTCGCCCACTTGGTCGGAGCGGGCGTATTGGGCACTTCTGTGGCCATAACGAAAAGCTGATAGGGTAGGACCAGGATCGGATCAAACACCGATTTCGGGTAGGGGCTGGTCAGCGAGTAGAATGCCGCCGTGAAGAGGATCGGCGCCGTCTCACCGGCCGCACGACTGATCGAGAGGATCAGCCCGGTGATAATACCGGGCAGCGCATTGGGCAGCACTACCCGCCGCACAGTCTGCCACTGGCTGGCCCCTAGCCCCAGCGAAGCGTGCCGCAGCCCCTGGGGTACCTGCCGCAGCGCCTCCTGGGAGGTGCTGATAATCAGCGGCAGCACCAACAGCGCCAGCGTACACGCCCCGGCGAGCAGCGAACGGCCGAAATGAAAGAGCGTGACGAATAGGGCCAGTCCGAACAGACCGTAGACCACCGACGGAACCCCCGCCAGGTTGACAATCGCCAGGCGGATCAGCCGCACCAGCGGGCCGCTGCGGGCGTACTCACTGAGGTACACCGCCGCAGCTACCCCCAGGGGCGCGGCGATGAGCGCGGTCAGCGCGACCAGGAGAATAGTACCGACCACCGCCGGCAGCAACCCCCCCTGCACACCGAAGAGCAGGCCCAGGCTCAAGCCGCTGATACCGCGATACAGCATTACCGCAATGATGCCGAGCACCGGCAGGATGACTATCCCCGTGCATGCCCACAGCAGAGCGAAGGCCAGTTTTTCGGTTTGCCGGGGGCTGAGTAGCCTCATTGTGCATTCACCCCGCCAGCGCGTCTGACCACCACGTCCGCAATGCTATTAGTGGCAAAAGTGATGAGGAACAGGATAAGGCCAACGGTGAACAGGGCGTGATAGTGGGGGGTCTGGTAGGCGGTTTCGCCCATCTCCGCGGCGATGGTAGCCGTCATCGTGCGCACCGGCCGGAGAAAACCGGCGAAGGCCTGGGGAATCACTGCAGCATTGCCGGTGACCATTAGGACGGTCATTGTCTCACCGATGGCCCGGCCCAGGCCCAGCAGGGACGCGGCGATGATGCCCGAGCGTGCGGCGGGCACCACTACCTTGACTATTGTCTGCCAGCGGGTGGCCCCCAGGGCCAGCGAGTTGTGGCGCAAGGCCTGCGGCACCGCTCGAATCGCATCCTCGGATACTGAGACTATCGTCGGTATCGCCATAAACGCCAGCAGCAGTGACCCCAGCGCCGCAAATTGGCCGATGGGCAGATGGAGAACGTTCGCCAGCCACGGGCCGACCATCAGCAGTCCCAGAAATCCGTAAACAACCGAAGGAATTGCCGCGAGCAATTCCACGAGTGACTTGAGCGGCTCTCGGACGCGCGTCGGCGCGACCTCGGATATGAAGACGGCGCAGGCCAGCCCGAGCGGGAGGGAAATGATGAGCGCCCCCAGCGTCACGTACACAGAGCCGAGCAGAAGCGGCAGCATGCCGAAGCTTGCGGGCGTGGAGGTTGGCCGCCAGTAACGCCCGGCCAGTAAATCCCCCACTGAATTCTGGCGAAATACCGGCAGGGCATCGCGGAGTAGGAACGCGAAGATTAGTACGACAAAGGCAATTGCCAGGATGCCGGCCAGGTGAATGATCCGCTCGATCAGCCATTCCCGGACCCGCATCGTGCGGCGTGTCATGCCGAGATTCTTCCTCCGTCTAATGATGAGGGGCCTGCTTGCTACTCAGGTACTGGCACGTAGCCCAGTTCCGCCACGATGGCCTGGCCTCCCGGCCCCTTGATCCATTGGATGTAGTCGCCTAGTTCACCGCTCGGCTCGCCGTCGGTGTAGCAGTACAGCGCTCGGGAGATCGGGTAAGTGCCCCGCTGGACGTTGGCCACAGTGGGCTCGACAGCGACACCACCACCCGGCGGAATCACGTTCAGTGTCTTGACGCTTTCGTTGAGATACCCGAGGCCGACGTAACCGATAGTGCCCTGGTAGCGCGATACCGAATCGAGCACTGCCTGGTTGGCGGGCATGGCCAGGGCCTCGACGGCATACTCACGGCTCTTGAGGACCAGGTCCTTGAAGGCTTGCCAGGTGCCGGACGACGAATCGCGGTTGATGATGACAATCTCGCTATCCGGCCCGCCCAGCTCATTCCAGTTATTGACCTCCCCGGCAAAAATAGCGGCTATCTGCTCAACGGATAGCTCGTCGAGCGGATTGGCGGGATGGACGATGACGGCGAGGCCGTCGTGGGCCACCACGTACTCGACCGGCGAGACGCCCGCGGCTTGGGCTTGCGCCCTCTCTTCATCTTTCATTGGGCGGGAGGAGTTGGCGATCTCGGCGCCGCCGGCAAGCAGCGCCTTGATGCCGGTCCCCGAGCCGCCCCCGGACACGGCGATCTCGACGTTGGGATACTCGTGGTTGAACGCCTCCCGCCACTGCTCGGCCAACGGCAGTAGAGTGGTAGAGCCGAGTTGGCGGATAGTCGCCGCTGCTTCCGACTCGCGCGAACAACCTGCCCCAGCAGTCACCAGGGCCGCGGCCAGCGCCAATGATATACTAATTGCGATTGCTATCTTCGTGCTCATGTCGCTTCTCCCTGCTGATTGCTCCTTCGCCGGGCAACCGCTCGTTCCCTGCCTGCGGTTGCTTCAATTCAGTCTTCCGACGCTGCGGGCAAAGCGGAGGCGGTACAGGCCACAGCGGGGTGGGGGAGACAGGGCCCTGCGCTCCTGCCTCCCTTCGCCCACTGAGCTGACTGTTACCTATGTATGTTACTAGCTCACCCCGGTGAGCAAATGGGGGTTGAATAATTTGCGAGGAATGTGGTATACTATGAAATTGAATACAGGAACCGGCTGGGATAGTTGATTAGCCAGCAGCATAAAACGCAGCAAGAGGTGCGTGTCGTATGCACATATGCACCAAGGAGGGACAGCCTGTTATGACACAGGCAACCTATGGCCGGGCAATTTTGACGATCCTAGTACTTGCAAGTCTAGTCATCCTGATTAGCGGGACGGCGCTGGCGAAAGAGCGCCAGCTTGCGGGCATCCGCCTCAATGACCACGCCGTCCATCTGCTGGATGTCTACGGACCTCCTGATGGCGTCGTCACGGGTCCAGCGGGACCAGCGTTTGCCCCGGAAGCTGCCGCTGTGGGCGTGATGGGGATACCGGAAGAGGAAATGGGGATGGGGATGATGGCGCCAATGGGTGCCGGCGGCTTCCCCGAGGCGCCGGAGGAGATGGAAGAAGAAATGGCCGCGCCGGCAGCCGCGGCTGCAGCGGCTCCTGGCGCGGGTGTGCCCAACTGGGCGCTGCCGGTCTGGATTGATACCCAGGCCGGCGAGATGATGTGGCTGTACCAGCGCGGGCCGGTGACGGTAGGGTTCCTGCTCGATGTGGATGGCTACGTCCAGTCAATCGCGGTCGCCGCCGACGAGTGCAGCTACGCGCGCAGTGCGAACTGGCAGCCGCATAGATACATCAAACTGGGCGATCATTACGCTCGCGTTCTGCAGCGCTACGGCTGGCCCGATGAGACAATCACCTACGCCAGCGGGGGCCTTGCCGGCGGCGCAGCAGCGCCAACTGTGAGCTTCCAGAGCACCAGTAAGACCTTCAGCCGCGACTGTGTGCTGCGTTATACAGAAAACGACAACAATATTGACTTTACTCTCCACGATTTCAAAGTCGTCAGGATACATATCTGGGACTAACCCGTCATAGACCCGCAGTTTTGCCTTATATACGGCCTCGCTCCCACGGGGCCGTTTGCTTTTGGGCGCTCTACTGCCGATGAGGCGCCGATGCCGTTGCCCGTTGTAGGGGCGAGTATTGCAACAGCAACACCCGCCCCTCGTTGCCTTGGTTCTGCTGTTATCCCCGCTACGCCAAAAAATCCTTCATCCCCCAGAAGGCTTTTTCGGTCGGGCGGCGAAACTTGCATTGTAAGTGTTTTTCTGGCAATCAATCGCTATAGTATGATTCGCGGGGATGGATAGCGGAGAGACCAAAGAGGAAATCAAGCGACGTATTGATATTGTCGAGCTCATCTCGCAGTACATTCCCCTGAAGCGGGCGGGCCGGCGTTTCAAGGCCCTGTGCCCGTTCCACCAGGAGAAGACCCCGTCGTTCTTCGTTGATCCGGCGGCGGGTCTATGGCACTGCTTCGGATGTGGTGCGGGTGGGGACGTGTTCAGCTTCCTGGAGCAGATCGAGGGTATCACCTTCGCCGAGGCCGGGGAGCGACTCGCCGAGCGCTGCGGCCTGACTTGGCGGAGCTCGCCCGGTGACCGGGAGCGGGGGGAGCGCAGCAAGCTGCTGCGGCGGGCTGTGGAGTTGGCTGGCCGGTACTTTGCTGCTAATCTGCAAAGTGAACAGGGCAAAGCGGCGCGGGAGTATCTGCACCAGCGGGGGTTCTCCGAAGCAACGATTGCCGAGTTTGGACTGGGCCTGGCGCCACCGGGTTGGGACGGGCTGCTCAAATTCCTGACCGGGAAGAAGGTCTCTCGGGACCACATGCGCGAGGCCGGGCTGGTTAAGCGCGGCGAACGGGGCAGCGACTACGATGTATTCCGCAACCGGATTATTTTTCCGATCAGCGATGCGGCCGGCGCTGTAATCGGCTTTGGCGGCCGGGCGATAGACCCGGATGAGCCGGCCAAGTACCTAAACTCCCCGGATACCCCGCTGTTCAACAAGAGTCGCAATCTGTATGCCCTGGCGCAGGCCCGGCAGGCGTTAGTGGCGCAGAAGTGGGCGATAGTGGTCGAAGGGTACACCGATGTGCTGGCGCTGCACCAGGCGGGGATCAACAACGTAGTAGCCACGCTGGGCACGGCGATGACCGCTGAGCATCTGAAGCTGCTGCGCCGGTATGTCGAACGGGCGGTCCTGTGCTTTGACGCCGATGCCGCTGGCATGGCGGCAGCGCTGCGCAATGTTGAGCTCTTCGAGGGCAGCATGCTCGAGGCGCAGGTAATGGTGCTGCCCGAAGGAGTTGACCCGGATCAGTACGTCCGTGAGCAGGGCGCTCAGCAGTTCCGGGAACTGGCCGAGCGGGCTGTTGACCTGGTCGAGTACCGGCTGGAGATGGTGTTCCGGGGGCATCGCGACGGCGGCTCGGGGGCGCTGGCCCGGGCGGCGCGCGAGGCAGTGGACGTGCTGCGCCGGGTGCCAGACCGGACGCGGCGGGATGAGTTTCTGGTGCGCGCCGCCGACCGGTGGGCTCAGGGACAACCCGAGCGCGCAACGGGGATGCAGGCGGCACTGCGCCTAGAACTGCAGCGGCGGGCAGCCCAGGACCGGCGAGGGCGGGGTAAAGCTGCACCCAGCGGGCGGTGGGATCGTAGCTTTATCACCAAGACCATCGCGCAGGATGCTGAGGGCGGTGGTACCGCGCTGGAGTGGCTGGAGCGCGAACTGCTGTGCGCCGCTTTAGAGAATAGGGAATTAGCCGAACAAATAATCGGCGCATTGCGTCCCGAGGATTTCCTGGTGGCCGAACACCAGGCGATCGCCGGGGCGATTGCCGCCCAGCTTGAGGCCGGGGGCGAGTACGCGCCGCAGCGGGTGCCCGAGGAGTTCGCGCAACAGGAAGGTATTTACCAGCGGGCCGTCGAACTTCTGCTGGCCGAGCCGCCAGAGGATCTGAACAGCGAGCTGCTGGAGGCAAGTGTGCGCAAGCTGCGCAAGCACGGCATGGCACGGGGCCTGCGCGAGGAGTACGAGCTGGCCGGTGGCGAAGATACACGGGAGCAGGGGGAGGAAAAGGTCGAGGACTTTTGGAAGTTACAGGAGCGGATTGCAGAGCTGGCGGAATCGGGGCAGCTTACCCACGATCATCCCGACTATCAGCGCTACCTGCGCTTAATGGCAAGTTTCCACGGCAAGGGCCAGTTTGAGTTTCTTGAGCACACGGGGGCGGTCGGAGTTGAGAGCGAGCGCCCGATGGAGACGAAGCAATCTGGCCAGGAGAATGACGCAGAGCAGGACGACGAAGGGAGTTGACGTAGTTGGTGGAGGGTCAGCCGACGGAGATCGGCGATATGAAGGAAGTTCGACAGCTAGTTCACAAGGGCCAGGATCAAGGCTATTTGACGTACCAGGACATCCAAGAAGCCCTGGGTCAGTGTGAGTTTCTGGATACGTCGAATATTGAGGAGATATACGGGCTGTTGCAGAAGGCCGGCGTCAGCGTGGGGGAGGAGGAGGCTCGCGAGGAACCGGAGAGCGAGGCGGAAGAGGAAGAGAGGGAGGCCGAGGCGGTGCCGGTGGACGACTCGGTGCGGATGTACCTGCGCAGCATCGGGCAGGTCCCCCTGCTCACGGCGCAGGAAGAGGTCGAGCTGGCGCGCCGTGTCCAGAAGGGCAACGGCGAGGTGGTATACGACCGCGTCCGCAACTGCCTATGGTTTCACCCCCACGAGCCGCGGGATCCCGACCTGGAGTACACCGTGACCGTGCGCGGGGGTGAGCACGGTATACGTGATATCGGCCTGGGCCCGATGGCACACGATGTTCTGTGGGCGTTCCGGACTCACAGCGCAGAAGCGCCGTTGACTGTGACTGGGAGCCTGCCAAGGGCTGGCGAGCGGGACGTAGAAGTTGACCGGGATATCATCATCGAATTCAGTGACCTGCTGGCGGGCGAGTCAGTGCAGGACGGGGTGATTACGATCGCCGATGATAAGCGGCGCAAGGTGGAGGGCACGGTGAGCCTCGATGAGGAAAAGCCATGGCGGCTGCGGTTCAAGCCAGCGGCACCGCTCAGGCATCGCAACAAGTTCACGGTAACGGTCCGCGCGCGCCACGAGGGTGTGACCAGCATAGATGGCCGCCGCCTAGCCAGAAACCACAAGTTCAGCTTTCGGTCAACACTCGCCAAGGCCGCGCCCCGGGTTGTGGCAAGTGAGCCGGCCGAAGGGGCTACAGATTTCGACGTGGCGCGCGCTCTGGTGGTGACCTTTGACCGGCGCCTGGACCCGGATTCAGTCAATGCTGATACCGTGCGGCTCTACGATGCCATGAACAGCCTCGTGGCCGGGGCGCTTTACTATGACGACGAGCGCTGCGAGGTGCGGTTTGTGCCGGCTACTCCGCTCACCAGGCAAATGCTCTACACGCTGGTCCTGGAGGGCGGTAAGCGGGGGATCATAGGGCGAAGCGGCTATCCGCTGCAAGAGCCGTTCCGGATTGACTTCAATACGACCTCCACGCCGCCCGCCCTGGCGGTGGAAGCAGCTTTCCCCGCGCCGGGGCAGCAGGAGGTTGGACTAAGCCGACCGGTGGCAGTCTTCCTGAATCGCCAAGTGAGTGGCAGCAGCGTGGATGACGCCAGCCTGCGGGTGCGAGACGAAGATGCTGTGCAGGCGCTCACCGAGGCGAACTTGCGCCTGGTGGTCAGCATCGCCCGCAAGTACACGGGGCGATCGGCGATGGGCTTTCTCGACCTCATCCAGGAGGGTAACGTGGGGCTGATGCGTGCGGTGGAGAAATTCGACTATCGTAAGGGCTATAAGTTCAGCACCTACGCTACCTGGTGGATCCGCCAGGCGATCTCACGAGCAATCGCCGACCAGAGCCGGATCATTCGTGTGCCGGTACATATGGTCGAGACCATCAATCGCCTGGTCAAAGCCTCCCGTGAGCTGCTCCAGCAACTGGGTCGTGAGCCTACGCTAGAGGAAGTTGCTCTGGAAATAGACATGCCGATGGAGCGAGTGGCGGAGATCAAACGGATTGCCCCCAAGCCGCTTTCGTTGGAGGCGCCGGTTGGGGAGGAGAACGATAGCCACCTGGGTGACTTCGTGCCTGATGACGAAGATGAGACTCCAGTGGATGTGGCCTCGAATATGGCCCTACGTGAGCAACTCGACCGGCTGCTTGGCCAGCTCACCGAACGCGAGCGCGAGGTGCTCAAGCTGCGCTTCGGGCTGGAAGACGGCTACCCGCGCACGCTCGAGGAAGTCGGGCATATCTTTGAGGTAACCCGCGAGCGCATCCGCCAGATTGAAGCCAAAGCCCTCAAGAAGCTGCGCCAGCCCCGCCGCAACAAGCCGCTCCGCGACTATTTCGCCTGAGCGCTACATCGGCGGAAGCTCCTCAGCCAGGGCCGCCTGCCGGCGCGATGGTGGCCAATGGCCGACCCACACCCATAGGCAACCCAGCAGCAGCAGCCCTTCCTGCCACAGGGACGCCCAGGTCCGGGCGGCCGCATCCGGAGATACGGTGTAACAGCCGCAGTGAATGTCAATGCCGCGCCCGAGAGCCTGAGCCAGACCAGCGATAAAGACCACCATGAGGAAGCTGAACAGCAGCCCCATCGCCCGCGGCCAGATACCCAGCAGTAGGGCCAGGGCCCCCACCAGCTCGGTCCACGCCAGCCATATTGCAATCATGCCGGCCATCGAGTCGTTTATGATCGGATCGAGCCGGTAGCCCTTAATGATTTCGGCGAAGGCCGAGGGGTAGAGGATCTTCTCCCAACTGGCGTAAATAAATACCCCGGCGACCACCAGCCGCATCACGAACAACAGTTCGCGATTGCGGATGATCTGGGCAATCTTGCTGCCTAACCACCACATACGACTCACTCCTGGTCAATTCAGCTATCTGGGCGGCCTCGAACTACCGGATAGCCGACTGCTTCCCATTCCTCGACGCCCTCGCGCATAATCCTGATGTCCTGGTACTTGCGGTCCAGTAACTCCTGGGCGACCCCCTCCTTGGACATACAGCCCGGTTCACAATACAGGATCAACGTTCGATCTTCCGAGATTCTTTTCGCGAAGTCCGGATAGTACTCTTCAAACTCGGCGCCCGGCAGATTGACGGCACCCTCGATGTGCTCTTCCCGGTAAAACTCCGGCTCCTGCGTGTCCACCAGGAGTGCCTCGCCCCGCCTCGCCAGACGGTAGGCCTCCTCCATACTTATGGTGGTGGCCTCGGGCTGACCCTGGCTGGTAGCGGCCGTGGCCCGTTCCCGCGGCCAGATGTAGAAGACGTTAAACGCCATCCCCACCCCCAGTGCCAGTACGACGACGACAACTATCTGGACCAGATCATCCGCCAGGCCAGCCCGGTCCCACCAGTCAAGGATAAGCCCCCGTAAACCGCCTGGATCAGTCTGATGCTCCGTCAATGCACCGGTCCTATCTGACATCATTGGTGAACGTTCAGTTACCATAATTAGCTGCTTCTATTCGTCCTCGGTAGACTCGGCGGTTGTCGGCTCGGGCTGGGCGGCCTGCCACTTGTGTATGGTATCCAGTAGGGGAAGCTCTTCGGCGGTGGGCTGCATCAGGTTCACCATGTTCATTATCCTCTTTTTCACACGGCCACTGGGCCGGCTGGCACAGCCACATTCGCCCAGTCTTATGGCCAGATTCAGCAACTGGGCGGCTTGATCCAGGTTACCCAGTGCCTGCCGGCGATCACCCCGGGAGTGGCACATCTCGGCCTCAGCCACTGCACGGTCAGATAACTCAACGAGGGTGTCACTAATGCCTGTCGTTTCCGCCTTCCATTGGTCCCGCTGTTCCTTGAGGATCTCTATCGCGTTCTCCAGGCTTGGTATCTGTTGGATGGTGCTTAGATGCTCATTACGCTCCAAAATGAGATAGGCACAAACCGCAGCCAGTACCAGGAGCAACAATGCATATAATTGTGCACGCCGGGAATCACCAGCGCGCTTGGGTGTTAGCGTGGACAGTTCGCTATCGAGATCGCTCAACTGGTCAGCCAATCTTATCACCTGTGTTTGTGCAAGGTCGTGCTGTCAGGCCCGCCAGGGCCAAGCTGACGACAATTATAGTTAACGCTTCTATGCGGCCCTATTGTTCCGCAGTAAGAGTAAGCGCGCCCTGTCCGTGCCCCCCTTTTCCGTCTTTTAGCTCTGGCTGGAAATTTCTTGGCTGTAGGGGTTTACAAATCGTGTATTAGTTGGTATAATATATATGTGACTAACATATAGGTACTACTGTGAGACTACGAGCTGGGCTACAAACACAAGCAGCGATGCACGCGCAGATGGTGGGGCGGCTTTCCCGCATGGTCGAACCCGCGGTACTCTACCTGCTGGCCAGTGGCGCGGCGGCGCACGGCTACGATCTGGCTGAACAGGCCAACCGGCTGGGCCTAGCGGAGACGGTTATTGACCCTGCCGCTATCTATCGCTGCCTGCGGATGCTGGAGGCCGACGCCTGCGTCATCTCGAACTGGGATACCTCCGGCAGCGGGCCGGCCCGCCGCGTCTATCAGCTCACCGCCGCTGGGCGGCAACGACTGGCGGGATGGGTGGCCGTGATCGGCCAGCGGGCCCAGGCGCTGGGCAATTTCGTGGAGATGTGCCGGTCGCTGGGTATTTAGGACACGTTGCAGTTGCTGAGCCTGATGATCGTATAGTCAAGTTTAGAGAGGGTTAGAATCTGTTATGCGCTACGCCATATCCGCTGATGGGGAAGAGGTCGCCCCACATTTCGGTCGCTGTGAGTACTATGCGCTGATTGACGTCGAAGGCTGTGAGGTCACTAGCCGCGAACGTCTTTCCAGCCCCGGGCACCAGCCCGGACAGCTACCTCGGCTGTTGACGCAGCACCAGGTCAACTGCGTCGTTGCGGGCGGCGCCGGGCCAATGGCGCAGAACATGTTCGCCGAGGCGGGTATTGAGATGATTTTGGGAGTCAGTGGACCTCTGGATGATACTATAGCCAAGATCGCTGCCGGTGAGCTTGAGGCAGGCGACGATCAATGTGTTCATACCGAGTAGCTAGCTAAGATCGAATTGAGGAGATGCAAAAATGAGGAATCGCAACATGTATTACATGACTGGGCTTCCCGGCTGGATGCGCTTTGGGTACAGTCCGGGCTGGGTTGGGCGGAGCGCCTCGGGTCTGGGACCTGGCGCGGAGTATCTGATGACCGGTCAGTGGCCCACCCCGCAGATGGCTGCGCAGGGCTATCCGATGGGGGGCATGGGGATGGCGACGGGCTATCCGAACCCGATGGGGCCCATGGGGATGCCGATGGGCTATCCGAACCCGATGGGGCCCGATCCGCAAGAGATGATGGCCCAGCAGCTTGCCATGCTCAAGGAGCAAGCGCAGTTCCTCCAGCAGCAGCTTGAGCAGATCAATGCTCAGATCGAGCAGTTCGAGCAACAGACTCAGTAGCAAACAGAGGCCGGGGCAGTTCCGCCGGTGCCAGGGATTATCGAGGCCTCGGTGCGCAGGGCATAGCTGCTGCGGCCCATGTGGCGTAGTTCCTTGGTAATAGGAGAGCGAAGATCGTGGCTGACCAAACTGTAAAGATCACCATTGTCTGCGACAACTATGAGCATACGCCAGGCCTGGAGACAGACTGGGGCTTTAGCTGTGTGGTCAAAACGCCGCAGAAGACGATTCTGTTTGACACTGGCGGCGACGGCGGCATCCTGCTGCGTAACCTGGAGAAACTTCACATTGCACCCGCCGATATTGACATAGTGGTCCTGTCCCACGACCACTGGGACCACACCGGGGGCATGAGGGCGTTCCTGGAGAGCAATCCCGAGGTGACGGTCTACCTGGTACGGTCTTTTTCGAAGGGTACGAAGCACGCTATCGCCGCTGCCGGTGCGCGGATTGTGGAGGTAACCGAACCGGTGGAGATATGTCCCGGCATATTCTCGACCGGCGAGCTGCCCGGTCCTCCGCCTGAGCATGGGCTGGTCATCGAGACCGAGCCGGGGCTGGTAGTGATAACCGGCTGCGCGCATCCGGGTATTGTGCGAATGGTGGCGCGTGCCACTGAGATGCGCCCGGCGAAGGTTCATCTCGCTCTGGGGGGCTTTCATATGGGCGGTATGAGTGATCGCGGGATCGAGGATGTCATCACTGAGCTGCGCAAACTGGGCGTGAAGAGGGCCGGACCGAGTCACTGCTCCGGGGACAATGCCCGCCGGCTTTTTGCCGAAGAACTCGGAGAAGATTACCTTCCTCTGGGTGTTGGTACACATCTTGAGTTTTCCGGATGATTTGATTGTGCGATCAAGATAACAGGAGGTTGTATCAATGAAAGTAGCGGTATCTGCTTCCGGGCCCGACTTGGATTCCCCGGTGGATCCGCGGTTTGGGCGTTGTGCGAATTACCTGATCGTAGACACAGAGAGCATGGAGTTTGAGGTTCTGGAGAATGCCGCCGCGATGCAAGGCAGCGGTGCAGGTATCGCGGCGGCGCAGTTGGTCGCTCAGACCGGGGCTGAGGCTGTAATCAGCGGCAACGTTGGGCCCAACGCCTTCCAGACACTGTCGGCGGGTAATATCCCGGTCTACACCGGCGCCACTGGCACTGTCCGCGAGGCGATTGCAGCCTTCAACGCTGGTCAGCTACAAGCGACAGGGGGCGCAAATGTGGATGCCCGTGCTGGCATGGGCAGCGCAGGAGCCAGTGCCGCCCCGGGGGCGGGTATCGGTCCTGGTATGGGTATGGGCGCGGGCATGGGCCGGGGAATGGGTGGCGGTATGGGCCGTGGTATGGGCATGGGTGGACAAATGGGTGCCGGCCAGGG
>JALGTU010000040.1 GCA_029821195.1 Candidatus Zipacnadia bacterium | reverse complement strand
ATCCTCCAGGAAATACCCAATGTGAGCGTACCTTCGTTTTCCCCCACGGCTTCAGGTACAATTGTCACATTACCCAACTTGTTGCTTTCACACATCAACTCAAGACATTCCCTGAAATCCGGCACTGGTTCCACTGCTACCACCCTGCCGCTATCCCCCACAAGTTTCGAAGCCAGAAGGGTAAAGCAGCCAGCGTTCGCACCTACATCTACGACCGTGGCGCCCGGGCCCAATGTTGAACAGGCATCGTACTGGTCGGCATAGCAGACTTCTAGGAACAATCTAAGGAGTTGGAAATATGCGGGCTCGCCTGAGGATGCCCAAGTTAGAGAGAGACGTTCCTCTTCTCCCGTCCGCCTGTTCTCGGGTCGTATTATCTCGTTGCGCGAGACAGACATTGAAGGGACAAACAGCTCTATGCCGCCGGGAAGACGCACCACTACTATCCGCTCAGAGTACTTGTCTACAGTGATGCCAAGGTGAGCCAGCAAGGGCGGACGGGTCCACAGTATTCGCCGAGGTCCCAATAGAGCCAAGGTCAAACGGACAGATTGCACTGGGTTTCCAATGCTGCGCAGTCGTCTGAATAGTCGCCATCCCCGTGATATGCAATCCCAAATGCTCATGCTACCTGTAGGCTCCTTCGAGACAGTTGCTCTTCCATATCCATGCTTGCGCACTCTCGGGCTCGTCGCATCCTGGCGACAGATAGACCCGCCTTGCATCGCCGACATTCTTCCCTTGGTGAGCAGGTACATGCCATTCGTATCCAGCTTCCCGCATGGCGAATCCACGTTGCCTTGTGATATTGCTGCTGGATCGATCAAGAGTCTATTAGTATGCGCGTCAACGACACGAGCCTACACAATCACAAGGCCTGCCCCTTCGGGCGGATAGTAACGCTTGGCTTCAAGCTCGCGAGAGCCCAGCGCATCCAACAGTTCTGCGCAGCTTTGTTCCTCCACGAGTATCGTGACGCAGCCCCCCAGACCGGCGCCCGATAGCTGGGCGCCCTTGACCCCCCGCACGCCCCGAGCGAGGTCCACAATCAGGTCGGTTTCTGGGGTGCTGCAGGCGTATTTACCCGGCTGCCGATAAAGCTGGGCGCGCTGGACACGGGCCGGTTCACCGCTCTCCAAATCAGCAATAAGTCTGTCGAGATAGGTATCGTCTACCTCGTAGTCCCACGGCTGCGGTTGCAGCCGGCCGTCATGTCTTACCACGCGATCGCCATCGTGAGATATGTACCATAGCTCGCCGAAGCCTTCAGCATCACTGCGGCGCAGGTATTCAACGCAGCGGAGGCTTCGCTCACATTCAGCCAAGCCGAAAAGCATCACACCGCGCACGTCAAATCGCGCATCGTCCTCGGGCAAGGCAGATACAAGGTCCCTCAGCCTTGCGGTATTGGCTGGGTCAAAGGGGCCGTAGCGCTCGAACAGTTCGCTCCGTGTCAAGCTTATTGGGAGTTGCTTGAGCATGCCATAGAGGCCCGCAAGTTGGATCCCCAGGTTGCTGCAAGAGATGTCGCGGAGGTGATGAATCGATCTGGCAAAGGCGGGGAAGAGCTGCTTGAGTATGATTTCGCCCGCGACGTATCCAAGAATCTTCTTGTTGAAGGTAACCTGCGTCTGTTCGCTCTTCTCAGCTTGTATCCCCGAATTGCACACTACTACACAGTGATCAGGGAAGAAAGGGAGGAACTCTTTGACTTCGAAGGGGAAGAAGCCGACATGGGCTACTTGCCCTCTGCGGCCAAACTTGATTGCGGCATAATCCCCGGTGCCTTCACGCGCTCCCACGAACCATTCGCCTTCACCGCATAGATCAACCATCAGATTAGCACGGACGGGCAGGCCGTTGCGAGCAACGAGTGCCTCCGTTGCCGCTACTACCACCGCCGACGAGGAGCTTAGACCCGAGCCGATAGGAATAGTACCATGCGTGACTATGTTGAGGCCGTGCACAGGCACGTCCCGGAACCATTCCTGGAGACGAAGAGCAGCTGCCTTGACATAGTTCGCCCAATGACCATCGCTGACCATGGCTAGCGTCTTAGGGCTATTGACGCATGTAAGCCAATCACCCCAGTCCAGGCTGGCCACTTGCTGACCGATAGAAAAAGCCGCGGCGCCAAAGGCCTTCTCGTCGCTATTGCGAAGCTCGATTACGTCATCGTCCCGTGGTGACGCCACCATTATGATTTCATCGTCAATAGCCATGACGTTAACCCGGCCGCCACGGTGGTCAATGTGCCGTCCTAACAAGTTTAGGCGCCCGGGTGATCGCACAATGAAAACCGGATCATCAACACCGTAATGCCGACTGTAGCATTCCAGGACATGCAGATATTGCCGCCGCTTCTCGTCTTGTAACTCTTGGGAAGGACCATACGTATCGTTCATGAACTGCTTGACTTCCGGTGCATCGGCCGCAAACAATATGTGCCATTGCGCCGCCGACCGCAGGCTGCGTTCGTGCAGGAAGTTAAGGTGTTCTGCAATTCTGATGGTCTCGCCTTGTTCGGTGCGCAGCTTTCGCTCCAGTGCAGCAAGTTCCCCTGGAGTATTATAAGCCATAGCCTCCTCGGGATCGTCGACTCGGACGGCCGTGATCCGATATTGGGGGCTGCCCTCGGCGTCGCGAGCAGCCGCCAGGTTGTTTATACAGTCGGTTAGAAACTCTTCCCCTTGCGCATTGGCGGTCGTGAGGCTGCGAAGCCCTTCAAACAATACCGGGGCACGGAACAGGTAAGCAGAAAGGTTCACATCCGAGGTCACCTCCTCGACCTCGCTGGCCGTCACAGGGGTTAGCGCGCCGTCGATCCATAGCTGCAGCGTGGTCATTTCACGCAGAGGCTCAATCAGCCCGGCCAATTCTGACCTGCCTATTATGTCCTGGCCTGCCAAGGCGGAGTACAGTTCTGCACACACAGTTGCGGCCTTTTCCCGATCAGGAAAGTGGGAATCAATTTCCAGTAAGAGCGGGCCACACGCCAGATCTCCTGCGCTTCCGTCCATTCGCACTTCAAGTGCGTCAACCAGCCTGGAGAGAGCTATCTCGCTAGTCTCAACGATGCCTGAAACCTGGCCCGGGCGATCATATACGACTCTTCCGGAAGAAGGCCTGTCCTCCTTAGAGCCCACCAGGAGCACGCCATCGCTTCCGGTCTCACGCGAGGCCTGTATCAGCTTCCTCACCGCACCGGGAGCCAGCAACCGGTCTCCCGCCACCACAAAGACTAGGCCATCATAGCCGGCTGCTTGCAAACTGCGGACTCCGCACTTCGTGGCGTTGCCCGTACCCAAGGGCGTTGGCTGGTAGGCAAAGCTAACGTTGGGGAAGTGGTCACCCACAGTGGCAACTACCTGCTCACCCAGTTCACCAATGACGATTATATGGTGATCTATGCCACACTGCTCATAAGTCTGCAGCGCCCGCAAGATAACCGGGACACCGCCCACCTCAAAACAGAGCTTATGCGTGGAATCCGACCGCATCCGGGTTCCTCGCCCTCCGGCGAGAATAACCGAGAGAATCCGCTCCTGCGACACCAGAAACACCTCCTCTTCTCCCCCGAGAAGCTGGTCCGTGACCGACCCGAGCCAGGGATGTATACAGATTCATTCTCCTAACAGAACCCTCTCGATCTGAGGCATTATTACCTCAGGCGAGTGGTATTGACGTAAGTACGCGCGTACCCTTTGCGCGTAGTCCGAGCTGTTCTCACAAGCTATTCGTACTCCTTGTACCAGCTCGTCAAAATCATGGCAGTGGCAACCCAGTTTGTGTTCGCAGATCAGTTCATCAGGATCAAAGGTAGAGACCACGGGACGACCGTGACTCCAGGCCTGAAGAAATGTATTAGGAAAGCCCTCGATGGTCGAGGTGCAAAGATACGCCGACGCCCGGGCGTAGTACTTGTCTATCTCCGCAAAGGGCACAAAGCCCAGGAAATCGACGTTCGCCATATTCTCCGCTCGGGTTTTGACCTCGTCGTATAGGCCAGGATTACCTTCAGCGGGTACGCCAGCCATCACAAATCGAATACTCGGCAGTGCCTCGGCTATATCCAAGAAAAGGTGCGGCCGCTTCAGTTTCCGCATCGTGGCTGCCCAAAACACCTCCGGCTGGCCCACTGGCGACGTGTAGCCAGCGTTATCTGCCGGCCAAATGTTGCGGATGAGCACTGAATCACGTCCATGGCGTTGCTTCAGCAATCTCTGCTGGTCGTGGGTCTGAGCTACGATCACATCAGCGTGCCTCAGTCCGTAACGGGCCAGCCAGCGCTCGTGTGTCGGGAGTCTAGAGCGGCGAGGATCGTCGCAAACGGGATCTGTGATCGACCCTAGCCACAGAATGAACCGTCGGTCACTATCTCTGCAGGCCCAAGCCACCAGCGCATTTTGCCATCCTACGCCCATCTGCATGTATACGTCAGCGCCCGCCTTGGCGATGAGTCGCCAGTTCTCCGGCAGTGTGTGAGAGAGAAATCGGATCACTGGTAGGCCCGCAGACACACTATCAATACTCAGGAGGCGTATGCCTTCAGGCGTAGTGCTTGCTAGAGTATGGCCATGACCATCTAGAGCGAAGGTTACCGACCAGCCGTGCTGGCATAGTCGGCGGCCTATCTCAGCAAGTTGTAGCTCGGCCCCGCCAGCGCACTCGTGACCCTCTCCCAATAGCATCTGAGCCACCGCGTGACCGGTGTGGACGATACACAAGCTAGGCTTTGAACTGTTATTCTTCTGCATTTTTGTGATCTGCATGCACAATGGTCTTGGCACAAACGACTTCTTGTAGAAAGTCGCTCAGTTTAGCGGTGATATGGTCTACTGAATGGTGCTGTGAAACATAAGCATAGGCTCGTTGTCCGATTTGTCGCTGCAGCTCACAGCTCCCTGTTATCTCCCGTATCCGTTCAGCTATTTGAGTTGCATCCTCGCAATGGTAACCCAGGCCATGTCTGCAGATGACCTCATCCGGGTCACAGGTAGCCACAACCGGGGTGCCAGTGCTCCAGGCCTGCAATAACACGTTAGGGAAACCCTCCTCTTCCGCTTTGGAGGTGCTGACGAGAACACTCGCCCGTTGGAACAGTTCCTTGGTTTGCTCGAACGGTACAAAGCCTAGAAAGTCCACGTTAGGCATCTGGCGGGCCCGGGCTTGAACCGACTCATAGAGGCTTGAGTAAGCTGATCTTTTGCCCCCGGCCATGACAAATCTTGCCTGGGGCATGTCTGCAGCTATGTCAAGCAGGAGGTGTGGCCTCTTCTTAGGCTGAATCGAGGCTATCCAGAGTGCATACTCCCCCGGCTGGCCATCCGGGACGGCGTCTTGCCATGGAGAGACACTGGGCACGAGCACGCCGCTTCGGCCGACATATCTGCGCAACAGTGCCTCCTGTTCATTGCTTTGTACTATTAATGCGTCTGCAGAATGGATGCCATACCAGGCAGGCAAACGTTCCACAAACGGCAAAGGTGAGAGCCTCGGGACTCCGTACCACGCATCCGCGTTCTTTGCAAGCCAGAACACATACCGACGTCGCTTGAGTTTCGCAAAGGCAGCTATTACTCCGGCCTGGCCAGTCAAGCCCCGAGATACGTAGATATCAGCATCAATCTCCGCTAATGAACGCCAGAATTCCGGTAGTGACCGCACTAGTATCGCCCAGACAGGCCGGGTGCTCGGCTGCGAATAGGCTCGCAATAGCCGGATTCCCTCAGATGTTTCTATTGCTCTGTCTTGTCCGTAGTCGCCGACCAGGAACGAGACTTCCCACCCCTTTTCCTTGAGGGCTCGCCCTAACACAGATAACTGCAGCTCGGCCCCACCGGTGGCGGCTGGTCCCTGTGACGTCAATAGACTCAGCATCGCCGGGCTGGTGACTACAAAACAAATAGATGGTTTGGTGTCCGGCTGCCGGGTAATGTTTGACATCTCGATATCCCTGAGCTATCCGCTTGACGGCCATGCTCGAAACAAAGCCCCTGGTTAGCCCCTCTTGGCCACCGAACCCGGCTGTGTTCCTAGGCCGTCGGGCTCAGAGGCTGCTTGCCCAGGTTCCGCTTCCAGAAAGACACGAGGGTGGGCAGTTAACAAACCATAAAACAGCCACAACACGGCCATGGACTCAGGCATCATGTAAATGTTCTGGTAGTACCCTACCGCTGCCAGTGCTATGAGACTTGCCGCGATGGATATTACTAAGCCGTCGTCTACTGCTTTAGTCCCTCTTTCACGCCAGATACGGAGTAGACCCGCCCCTAGCCCGCCCACTATTCCGATGAAGAATAACGCCCCTACCCCGCCAAACTCTACCGGTATGGCAAGCCAGACATTGTGCAAGGCTGATCCTGCGGCTCCTTCGCCAACTGTCATGCGTCGCGTACCCCACATGACAATCTCTTCTCCGGTTCCAAATTCACCTGCTACATCATCAAAATTTGCCCAACCAATGCCGTATACAGGATTCCAGCGGGAGGACTTGAGGAGGTTGACAGCGGCTGTCCGGTAGGCATAACGCGATTGATCAGTTTCCTGGAAGCGATCAAGAAGCGCACCTCCCGCATTTCCCATTGACCACGGAATATAGGCAACCGCTAAGATACCTATTACAGCCAATGCAGTCCGTCGCAATTTAGGAGAAAGCAGACACACCGCGATGCCAATCAGGCCCGCGGCTATTCCGGCGCGTTCCATGGTGCGAGTGGAGGCAACCAATACGGCAAATAGGCCAACGCCCCATGTTAGCTTCTTTCGCCAATCGTAGCTTGCGGCTATAGCATATATGAAAAGAGAGGGCCATAGGCATAGATATGTGGCTGCATTCCAATTGAAGGGAAATGGACCGGAAGCCGGCTTGATCCCTTGCGCAAGGCCTGGCTGCACCCGGTATAGTGGGCTACTGCCGGCTACGCTCTCTCGGAACATTAACAAGGACTGTACAGCTATCGCGACCAGCAGAATAAGAATCAGTGTGCGCACGTGCTTACGCTTAAGAGGCAGCAGGCGCACGGCGAAATACAGCATCATGGGAAACAACATTCTGTTTCCGTACCATTTCCAGTGAGCTGCGCCGCTCAGGAACATACTCGCTAGCCCCCAGAGCCCAAAACCTCCTACAATGAAGTCCGGCAACCGGAGAGATAGACGTTCATGGTCGGCGTCTTTCAGCGCCCGCAAGAGTGCCACTCCCAACACCAGTGGACCCAGAAACTGAAGCACATTGGGAACGAAATGGCCAAATAACTCACCCTCACAAGGAATAAACGCAAATTGGGCCGTGGCCATCACTAAGGCCCAATACGGCGACCAGACTGCCACTAGCACTACGCCGATTGCCAATACGAATAGGACGGCGGCGGCCGCACTTGTCCCGATCAACAGCAAGCCTATGCTTACGGCAAGGCACGCTCCTATTGCAACCAGAACGAGCGGAGTCGTCGAGCTATGGGTAAACGCAACTTTGATTCTTGCGCTGTGATTGATTGCCATCTTATCTATTGGTGCGCCCCAATTATTGGCTCTCAAGACGAGCCGACACCCGAATGACAAAGCAGAGCAGCGACGCCCTTGACCAAGCGAAACGGCATTACGCGCAACAGCAAGTCGGTGTCCTCCTGCCTGAGCCTACCTATCAAAGCGACGAAGTAGACGATCGTCCCCGCCACAATCGCCGCGGGTATAGACCACGCGTTGGGAATGGCCCCAACACATATCACTCCAACGGCAGCCACCAGCGCACTTCCTATCCCGGCTACTGTCATTCCCTGCGTGTCGTGTCTTAAGGTCAACACTCGCCTTAGAAGTATAATTGCCAACGTCCCCTGGACTACGTATGCAATAGTCTGAGCCAAGGGCACACCTATCGCCCCCAGCCAGAGCACAAATATTGCACTCAAGCCCACGCTAGTGAGGCCGCTAGCGGCGTCAAGAGCAGTCAAATGCCATCGGTTTGCAAATACCTTGATATGAGCTCGGTATAGACTTGCCATCGCTCCCAGAAATATGGCGAGCGAGAGTAGACTCAGAATTGGGCCGGCCACAGGGTATCGGTCTCCCGCGTAAAGAGCAACGATTGGCCCAGCAGTAACCGCGAGGCCCACGTGTAAGGGCAGTAATCCCAGGAACAAATATCGCCAAGACTTGGCGAAGGCACGTTCGATCTTGGCCTTTGGTTGACCCCTGTCTTCAGCCAGTTTCGGCTCGATCGCCTCCATTACACTTGTATTGAGAACTCGCAGGTAATCAGCAAGCTTTCGTGCTGCGTAGTATGCTGCTAACTTTGTCGGCGTGGTAAGAGCAGCTACGATTAGATAGTCAAGACGGCTTGTTCCTAAATTCGCCAACGAGGCTCCATAGAACGGCAAAGCTTGAGAGACTACGTACCTCGGACGGTGCGGGTATCCCCACTCCCAGAGGTAAGGCCAAAGGCTTATTGTCGCCGCCACGGCGGCCGCGAACGGCACGGCAGAGAGAACCACAATCGCACCCTTTATGCCTACCAAGATGTAAAGACCGACCGCAAACGAAGGCCGACATATTTGTGACAGCAAACGGATAACAGCAGCCTTGCCAAATTCCTGAACGGCATACAAGGTCCGCTCCAAATGCTTATACATCGCTGTAAACAGGACCGCGGCTCCCAACATACGCACCAGAACTGGGGCTACTTCGTTATTTAACAACAGGCTAGTGACTTGCTCCGCAGCGATGACTATGAGACCCGTTAGCAGCAGTGTCGCGACCATATTGATTGCCAGCCCGGTCCGCAGTAGAGCGGCTGCCTCTCCACGTCTGTCCTCTTTTAACAGCGACGGAACCAATCGTACGAATAGGTCGCTCATTCCGAAACCAGCAAGGACCTGCACAATCGCTGCCAAACCGATACAGACAGGCCATAAGGACATCTCGGCGCTGGGCAGATTGCGAAACAGCCAAGCTGAGAAGACCACGGCAAAGGCGCCCGCCGCTAGCTGTGCCCCATAAAGTTTCGCAACATCTTTTACGGCGCGTTCGGCTCTCGACATCTACTTTCTCCGGCTGTCGTGCACGTTCTGGAGTTAGCCCGTCTTCGACTCCTCATATTGCCTGGCATATTCTGTCAGCGTCTGGCACTATACATGGCGATACTCAGAAACGTAGGCGCACACCTCGTCCAGTGCCCGCCACATCGGACTGTCAAATAATTCCCGTGGTCACAAGCATCTCTTCAAGAGCCTACATATGCGGAAGCTGAGATCCCCGCGTCCTTCCTGCTGCGATCATACAATTGTGGTGCGGCCCCCGCTGTTGCGAACCTCAAGGTCACGCCGGCACGCAGGGTCCGCATTCTCAGACGCCGCAGATTCGTCCAAAGGTGCGGCGCGTCGTATAGTAATCCGGACTGGCCTTGGCCGGCGAACATCTCATCCGCGTGAAAGGCTGTTACTAGCAACGCGTGGCCGGTTCTTTTCGCTTCATTTATCTTTGCGGTAACCAATCGTGAGAATATGTACGGGTGGATTGTGATGTAGGCCTTAAGTGAAGCGCTGTTCCCGTTGCTGATGGTATACAATTGCTTTACCCTGCCCCAGCCCTTCGCTTTAACTGCCCGGCGCAGGTGAGCTCCCATACCCAATAGCCTGGAGCGGAACGTTGACATCGGTAGTTCTCTAACCCTCAGAGCCTCCTGTTCCGCTTCAACGTCGATTCTATAATCGGATGCCGAGGGCATGTACGGCTTCTCAGGCGTGTTTCGCCAATCAACGTAGCAGTTAAACATGCTTCCCCAACGGTCGCGGCGCCCTGGTGTAAAGCGTCCGGGGACTGCGGAAAAGTCCACTTCAATTCCCAGGTCGCTGACCTGCTGCATTGTTACGTCGTCATGAAACTCCCAGCCCATCCGACTGGTGGTCGGTGCTCTCCCCATATGAGTGGCCAATGCCTTGTACCCTTGACGCAAGCAGTCTCGCATCCAGCCCTCATCCTCAATCTCCTGATACCAGCAACTATGCTGCCCGCTCCATCGCCACAGGTGGGGATGCCAGGCGATTTCATCGCCTCGCTCAGCCAAGCTCTCCCACAGGTCAGCAAATTCAGCATAGGGCCAGGCACAATCTCCGTATATCTGCTGCATCTGCAGGTCGGAGCGGACGCACCAGGTTATACTGGCGTGATTGCCGTAGTCGTCTTCTACCTGCTCCGTAGTTTCTCGAGCCCTGTCAACGCCCTCCCGCACCCCTCGCCACTTCAGCGGCTCGCGACTATCGTACCGCACCCCGCCGTATTGAGGCCGGTCCGGGTCACAGTCGCACCCAATAACCACATATAGCGTCGCGTCTTTGTTATTCTTCGGCTCAGCCATGGGAGACCTCAATTAGCTCCCGGAACAGATTCAGTAGCCGGTCGCAGTGCGCTTTCGGCGCATAGTGCGTGGCCACTCGCTCCCCTGCGGCCCGTCCCATCTGTCTCCGCAATTCCGGACGATCCAGTAGAAGCTGCATTTGCTTAGCCAGGTCCTGCGGATTATCTGGCTCAAAGAGAAGCCCACAGCCATCAGCAATCTGCTCTGGAATCCCTCCAATATTGCTGCCGACCACCGGCTTGTTGTAGGCGAAGCTCTCCAGCGTTCCCATCGGGCAGTTGTCATAGCATCGCGAGGGCATTACCGTAAATAGGCATCTCCTAATCAGCTCATCGAGCGCTGAGCGCTCTTGGAAGCCCACGAACTCCACGTTATTCAGAGCCACGTCTTCGACTAGTTGCTCCAGGCTGGCCCGCGTGCCATCCACATCGGCCCCAGCGATGACGAGTCTCACGTCATTATTGACCATAGCCATAGCCCTGATGAGAGTGTCAATGCCCTTCTCTGGGGCCAGACGCCCGAAGTACAGTATGTAGTCGTCCTCGGCTGACTGTTCGCCACTATCAACTTGTCCGGGATAGAAACTGGGCAGGTGAACAATCTTGTCGGCGTCATAGCCTCCGCTAATCATCATCTCCCGCTGGAATGATGACGGGGTGATGAACAGATCCACCTTATCGTAGATGTGAAGCCACTTGTGTACATACATCGAGGCTACCCGCGCTGCTGTCGCGGCCAACGATCCCTTCAGACACCGGTAACGCAAAGCCCGTTTATACCCGTGCTCCAGGCACTCCGTGCATACACGACCGTTGCACAGGAAGTGCAACTCGGCACACATTAAGTTGAAGTCCGGCACCCGCATAACCACAGGAAGCCCCCGTTTGCGGCAGGCATCAATTATGCTCGGTGACATGTAGTTGTAGATGTTCTGTAGATAGGCGATGTCAGGCTTGGTAGCATCTATCAGTCTCATAGCCTTAGTTCGAGCTTCAAAGGAATAGGTCGCCCGGCCCAGCAACTTAAGCATCGCCCAAGGTGATAACGTCATATCATTGAGGTGAGTCTGCTCCGCTCCCAAAGGCGGCGAGACAAAATACTCGCTGTAGCTGTCAACCTCGGTCTGCTGATAGGCGACGGTAAAGGGCACGCACTGATGCCCGCGCGCCTCTAACTCCTCAACCAGCGCGAACACATACGTCGCCGTCCCCCCACCGCGATAGAAATACTTGTGAGCGACTAATAGCTTCATCCGTGTCTCCTACTGACCTAAGCAAGCCATGTCCTCACGCTGGTAAACGCCGGACGGTCCCTCGACTGTTCGATGATCCGTCTCGACCAGCGCCTTGAGTTGACCTGGCATCTGGACATCTGAGTCCAGAGCAACAATAGAGCACGGTCTATACCGACATTTGGTTTCCCATGCTTCACGGCCGGCATCTGGGGCATTCGCCAGGACACGCCATATAGTTATCTCCGGACCAGTCGTTCCCTGACCCGGCGCAAAGCTTGCTGCGGCATCACATTTCGCTGAGAGGTCTTGGAAAAACTGCTTTGCCCCATACTCCCACAGCCCCCGCATCACCATCTCCCGTTGGTCGAGACTATTGGTAAGGATGTATTCAGTACCACTCTCAACATAGGTTTCGAGGGACGCGTTGAAGTCGTAAACAGCAGCTGCGTCGTATGCCCGGTTATGCTTGAGGCGTCTAATGTCATACTGAGGCCCGCTCACCCGTCGTGAAGCCTCGAGCTCATACTCACAATACTTTATAAGACCCCGATAGCGACCTTCTCCTGCTTCCTGCACGCGCGATAACTCCCGGGTAATACTGTCCTCGTTGGGCCGCGGTTGTGGGTTGTAGGCTCTCGTGCCCACAATGAGTAACTTCGTGCCACTTGGCAACTTGGTTTCGATCCATTTCCTCGCCAGTGTGCGCGTATCGGGGGACGCGAGCGCATGAGTCGCGCGAATGGAATGCGTAAGCGGTATCACCAGCAGGGAAGCAGATAGTATGACGCTGACCACGGCAGCTACCCCCGCCGAAGTTCTATCGCGTAGCCACAAGTACCCCCACACCACAAAATATCCAGCGGCTATACATAGAACCAGTTCGGTCGCAAAAAGCCACCTGACCATCAGGCGATCTCGGCGGAGTGCCCATACGATATTGAGAGCACCAATGCTTATTAGACCAGCCGCGAAGGCAGGCCAGCGTCGCAAGGCAACCATCAGCCCAAAAGCTCCGCACACAAGCGCTATGATTCCTATATTATCCGGACTCAACATCGTTTCTGATAGCTCGTGGAGAGCACTTCCAGTGCCTACCCCTACAACCGCCGAGTACCTGCTGGTAAGCGACTTAGAAATGCTTTCCATGCCGACTATACCAGGAAAAGCGTGCTGGAAATCCAGAAAGAAATATGGCATGCCGATGAAGAGGCCTATCACACAGGAGAAGCCCCCCACCGCGAGTCGGCTGCTAATGCCAAGCCAGTTTAGATCCTGTCTCCTGCCCTCCCAGACTCGCCACACGATATAGCCGATCCCCATAAATACCGCTGTATACTTCGCTGCTATGCCCAGGCCAATCAGAAGTCCCGCTATTGCGTCCTTCCTGTAATTCATGGCGGCCTCTCGGTCGCGTATCATCACGTAAAGCGCGCCTGCCATGAAGCACAGCATCATCGTATCCGGGAAAGCTAAGTGCGATCGGAACACGTGGACGGGGAAAACCGCCACGAGGGCCGCTGCCAACAGGCCAGCCCAACGACCCCTTAGCCGTCTGCCGATCAGGAAGACGAGATATATGCTCACCAGGCCACAAACGAAGAAAAGGCCTCTTGCAATCAGGTAAAAGGGCGTCGGGTCAACGAAATACGACACGGCAAAGTCATCAATCGAACTAAACTGCCCAAAGGCCAGACCAATCAGTGCGTATGCTGCAAACAGCAGAAAACAGATATACATGCCAAGGGTGCCAAGCTCGAAGGAGCCAGGATGCAAGCTTCCTGTACCGAATGAGAGCGCCCGGGCTACAATCCGCCATTCGTCCTCGTGATACAAGTTAGGCAGGCCAAAGCCCATTCCCCATAACCTAAGTCCGATCGCCACAGCAATAACCGTAACCACGAGAGCGCGAAACATTCGATCCCCCGCCCTCGGCGCAACTGGACCGTAGTTGTCCCGAGAGACGGGGTCTTTGAACACCGGCCTACCTTGGTCGGTCATGCTCGTATCCCCAACTTGGCCCATATAGCGTCTCCCATTAGTCGCGCCACCGGGGAGTCAAACCACAAGCACTTGCGAGCCTCAACACCATTTGGCTGACAAAACCAGTGGTGCATATCCTCATGAGCTTCGCGGGGGACAGCCGGTGTTCGTATTGCCGAGGTACCCACACAATGTGGGCGTGTCTGAAACATGAGGCCGCACGATAAGACAAATGGGGCTCCGCCCGACCCAAGCATGCCCAGGCGCAGCCCTCGTGTAGAGATCTGTACGATACCCGTAGGTGCCAGATTTCCTAGCTTGATGCAACTCCGACTAGAAACCAAACTGCCCGCTGGCATGCGTGCCACCTCTCACTTGTCCATTGACCCGCTGCTCGCCCCAGAGGTCTACCCCCAGGGTGGTGCCGGGCCGCTGTTGGCCATGTGTGTGATTCGATTGGAGGTGTCACACCGCGGGCCCGAAGCTATCTAAGAAAGCTTGTCGTGTGCCAATTCCCGTCTTGTGACGGGCTGTGCCCCCGCAGCACCCTACGCCACCACTTCCACTCGAGCCAGAGCTTTTACTGATTGTGCCGGTGAGCGGCGCCTCGCCCAATACCCTTCGCTACCTTCTCAGTAGCACTGCGGTGAACTTGGCAGAACTTGAGTTGTGCTGCAATTCAGTGCTGTGAGCTCTTGTTTGAACTGCGTCAAATAACCCCTCTCATCGCATGCCAAGCTGGCTGTGTTAGCCGACCTCCAATTTCCGTGTGCATACATCACACTATTATAATGAATTGTGGCCATTATGTCAAGGATACTTGGCGGATTTGTGCCAAAAGGATGTCTTGGGTGGCGAAGTGTCTTCCCGTTGCTTCGTCAGGCGCTGTTCACTGCCCCTACCCATAGTACCGATGGTAGGCGCGGTATACCACCGAGTCATGGGGCAACACATCATTGACGATGACTCCGCCAATATTCGCCCCCACCTCTCTGAGCGAATCGAGACACCGCTGTACGTCCGTCACTTGGCTTCTTGCGAGACAAACTAACAACACAATGTCCACGGCACCAGCCAGCGATGCCGCCGTCCCAAATCCGCTGACCGGGGTGCAGTCATAGAGCACGAACTCGGCTCGATCTTCAAGCCGGCTCAGCACCTGCTTCATTGACCCAGTGACTGCTAATTCAGGACCTTTCTCCATTTGCGTTCCGCTCGAGAGGATATGAAGCGACGGAATCTGTGTGGGGATCAGTGCCTCTTCCAGTTGGGCTTGCCCCAGACACACATCGGTCAGCCCTACTGTGTCGTTAGAAATCCCCAACATCGCGCTAATTCCCTCGCCGTAAAAATCGGCATCGACAACTATGGTCGGCTTTTCTACTAGGCCTAACACCGTCCCGAGATTCATCACTACAGTGCTCTTGCCTTCGCGTTGTGCGGGACTGCTAACCAGGAGAGTCTGGAAAGGCTCCTTTTCTCTGAGGGCCAGAATTGAAGACCGCAAGACCCGGTAGCTCTCCAGGTACGCGGACCGAGGAGGATCTGCACCAAGCAACGTTTCGGTTGTAATAAGCACGGCACGACCTCCCGATGCTACTCCTGCTGCTGCTGAGGTCTTTCTCCTTCAGGAGATGCCTCTGGGGCAGCACTATACAGCACGACGTCGCTGCGAGGGATACCCGCCAGAACGCGCACGCCGAGCATCTTTTCTGCTTCTTCTTCATCCTGAAAGCTAAAGTCTACATAGTGGAGCACGAAGATGATAAGGATGCCCAGACCCCCACCGGCAAATACTGCGACGCCAAGTCTCATGGCGAACCCCACTAGCCCCCGGGGCATGCGCTGGGCTACCGCCGGCTCCAGCACCTCCAGCAAGGCCGCACTCTGGAGCTGTTCCTCCTCGAGCTCCAGGCGATCAATGTAGTCCTGAGCCACCGCGTACGTTTGCTGCGCTGTGGTAAGCTGGTTGTCAATCTGCTCAAAGACCCGCGCATCGGCCCGGACTGTCGGGAGCCGCTCGCGGATGTCAGTAGCCCGTCCCCGCAGCAGTTCCAGTTGCTGGCTCAGAGTTATGGCCTCGATCTCTGCCTCTACCGCGATTCGCTGAAGCAGTAGCGATATTTCGGGATTGACCTCTTCCTCACCCGCATCTTGGGCTTCTTCGACCTGCCTTAGGCGTTCTTGCAAGGCCTGGATCTGCGCCTCAATCGCTCTAACGTCCTGATGCTCACTGGTCCGCCGACTGCGCGCTTCATCGAGCTGTATCTGCTTCTGCAGGATTGCCTCTTGCAAAGCCGTAACTCGGCGACTCGGTGCTCTGGGCACCCGTTCTCTGGCTAACCGCGCGGGCACTCGTTCTGCGGCTCCCTCTGGAATACTTGCCCGCGCCTGCGCTGTGCCGATGGCCAGCTCGGTAGTAGTCAGTTGGCTTTGGGTTGCCGCCAGCTCGCTCTCAAGTCTTGCCAGGACATCAGGCGGCTTGCTGCCCTGGTACGGCACAGTCAGCTTATCGGCTTCACTCTCAAGTCGGCTAAGTTCTTCACGGAGTGGCAGCAGTCGTTCTGCCAGGGCTTCGCGGGCTATCGCTACCCGGGCTACCTGTCGAGCCCGCCACATCTCCCCCAACTGCGCCATTACCGCATTACACAGCGCCACCGCCACATCCCTGTTATCAGCACCCACCCTGACCTGCAGCACATTGCTATCCTCTATCCGCCCGGCGCTTGCATGCTCCAATCGGCGTTCTGCTTCACTACCTACAATCCCAATATCGGCTGCGGCTTTTTGCAGTAACTGAGTACTAGATACAAACTGGCCAAGGTCGTTCCAAAACCGGTCTTCATCGCGAGGTATCCCTATCTGCAACTCATTGCCCGTAACCTGCACCTCGTGCTTGGCGATCTCGTGGACCAGCACTCTTCCAACCGCAGGGTAAGCTACTTCCTTGGGCATAAGGCGGGCACCTACCACTACCGCAGCAGTCAGCGCTGCCATCCCCACGGCTATCCATATTCGCCGCCGGATTATGCGATAATACTCAATGAACTCCATGCTCTCGTCCTCTGCAATTGACTCTCACCAGGCAAAGATGTTGCGATCAAGACCGCAAAACGAGTTACCAAATCCTCCCGCCAACCAACAGAGCCGTGCCTATGCCAATCAGCACACGCTCGTAGTCTCTGCGGGTTAGCCCCATTTCCCTAGCTGGTATATAGATCACATCGCCCGGCTGGGGACGCATGGCGATATCTTCCCAGTCGGCTGTGGCCAATATCTTTAGACTAATCTCCACCTCGGCTCCCAACTGCTCCTGTTCCGGTGGGGTGGGACCCGGCTCTCGGTGTCTGCGTCTGTATTCCCTCAATTTGTCCATGCCGAAGACGGGCTGTTCCCGAGCTGGCCTGCCGCCAGCCGCTGGCGGCTGTTCGCGCGTGCTCGCGGTGCGTCTTGGCCTTGCCCCTCGCCCAGCTTTGGGAGGATTGCGCCGCAGGAGGGCTATCCTGCCGATATCAGCCAGTACAGTCGCACCTCCAGCTTTTCCCAGGATATCCATCAAGGTCTCCCCCTCCTTGATGGGATAAGGCCCTGGCCTACCGACCTGCCCTAGCACATAGACGCGCTCCAGAATCTCGGGCACGATTATCTTATCCCCCGGCTCCAAGGCCATGTTCTGGCTCATATCGCCGTGGTTTATCAGAGCCTCTATGTCAACCGAGATAGTCTCGTTACCTCGCAAAATAGTACAGTTTCGCAGGTTGGCTTCAGGCAATGCGGCGCCGACCAATGACCACAGGTTGAGCAGCGTTTTGGCCATTTCACTGGGATACGCGCCCGGCTTGGCCACCTGCCCCGCGACGTAGACCTGTTTTACCGCGGTGGGCACAACCACTGCATTCCCGGGCTCCAAGGCTACGTCGGCCGAGCCGTCTCCCTCCTCCAACAGTGCCTGGAGGTCTACGTCAAAACGTTGACCTTTGCGCAGTATATAAGCGCCATTCAGATCAGCTTGCGCGGTTACTCCGCCAGCTACTACTATTGCTTCTGACAGGCTAGCGGCGCTCTTGGCCAATTGTGGGCCGGGTGCGTTCACTGCTCCCACCACGTACACTGGGTCCTGGCCTGTGCTGGGAGGTACGACGATAACATCGTCAGTCTGAAGGGAGATCTGAGCAGCGGGGGACTGTTGCCCATCTGGTGCATTCCCCATGACTCCTTCAAGGTTTACATCAATGCGCTTGGCTCCGCGCAGAATATAGGCCCGGGCCGGGTCAGCCGCGTCGGTCGGGCCGCCTGCGAGCAGCAGTGCGTGAGATACGGTACTAGCCTTATCCAGAGGAACAGCACCGGGATTGTGCACTGCGCCAACTATCAACACTGCCTCCGCAGACCAGCCGGGGATCACGAGGCTGTCGCCTTTTTGCAGCGCTACGTCCTGGGGCAGTATGTCTCCCGGGAGAAGCCCCTGCGGGGCTAGCTTTTGCGGCTTGCCGTCCCGGAACAATACTGCCTCAGCCAGATTGCCGGTCGGGAGCACGCCGCCGGCGCCTGCCAGCAGGGCTAGAACAGTGGGGGTCTGCGCCAGAGGATATAGACCAGGCCGCGCCACCTGACCGACAATATGCACCAGCCGGGGGATGGCGCTTAGCACAGCTACTCTTACCACCGGCTCAACTACGTACCTTCCCAGCCGCCTGGTCAGTACGCCAGTTAACTCCTGCGCCGTGAGGCCAGTAACCTGGACCTCTCCGACCATCGGAACGACAATTGTGCCGGGTGGCTGGACGGTGTACTGGCCGGAAATCGTCGGTTCCCCAGCAACCTCGATCGCCAGCACATCGCCGGTCTGGAGAGGACGAGGACCCTCGGCCACCGCTGCCGCGACCGCTGCGCTCCTGGGTGGCGCGGCTGCCACGTTAAGCTCTGTCGGTCTTTGATAGCCTTTGCGGACCAGTGCGTCTTGCAGCTTCTGCCTTAACGCCTGGAGAGTAGTTCCCTTGACCGCCAGGGAACCTACTACGGGGAAATCAATGAAGCCGTCTTGATCAACCTGGTAACGACCAGATAAGCCGGGGGCCTGCGCAGTCTCAATCTCAATCCAGTCCCCAGGGGCCAGCGCCGGCTGCCCGTAGAGAGGAATGGTGGGTACGAACGCCAGGAATAAGACTGCAATTGTCCACGCGTTAGCGCAATTAAGCCGACTGTCCCGCACCATCTTCACCGCCTTGGGCGACAAGCCCTGCTGCCTCAGTGTCTACGTATGCGCTGCATTATCAATTGCCTGCGGTTGAGCGACTTCGGCCCTGGGCAAGGGTCCCGCGATGTCAGTTGGTGTATCTAGGCGATGCCTCCCACTGTGACTTCCCCACGAGAGTGGCCGCATTATACACTATTATTTACTTTTGTGTCAAGGCCCGCCGCCCGTCGTCCCCTGCAATTGGCAACGATGCGGTCGGCCAGTTGGCTGATCGGGCTGCCCGAATTGGTCACACGATTGTGGCGGTTCAGGGTGGCAACTTCAATACGGCCCTTGGCCGCGGCAGTGTTATTCTGCGAAAGACTGCTCGAATAGGCCAAAACGCCATTGACAAGCTTTTGGCGCTGTGATATTGAATAGAGCGCTGCTGAGCAGTCTAGCAGACTCTCGGTTACCGAACGACTATTCCAGCCCGTGCGGCACTACGAGTGCCCACGGGCTGTTGCTTTGTAGAGTACCCAAATGATGTGTGTTCACGAAGAAAGGAGGTGAA
>JALGTU010000039.1 GCA_029821195.1 Candidatus Zipacnadia bacterium | reverse complement strand
AGGTGTCTCGCCGGGTTGTGGTGGCGCTATCTTCGTTATGCCTTTGTACCTCCGGGGCACGGTGACTTATGGCACGGTGGTGGCAACACTCATTTCCACGATGGGTGATTCCTCCTTTGTAATCATCTCAAGGATGCCCAGGCAAGCTATCTACATTCACCTGATTTCGTTCGTTGTAGGCATCCTTACTGGTTATGTAGTAGATGCTCTCCGGATTGGTCGAGGCATAGTGCGTCCTGAGGAAACACCACCTCGGCCTTCTACAGAGTCAACTGAGGCCAAGTGGCCTCACCTGGGTCACGCCCCCGGGGACAGGGTTGATGAGGCGCTGCATCCGGAGGGGCGTGAGGTTGCGGGAACCATTGGCTATGAGATTACCCATAGAGGATATGGGCTGTGGTGGCTGATTACCGCAGTGGGCTTTCTTCTGGGTATTATATTGCTAAGCCAGCAGGATATTAGCCAATGGGTGGGCTTTGATCTAAACCGCGTGGTGGGACTGGTTGGCGCAGCAATCTCTGTAATATGGCTCCTCGCTGGGCGACACACTATTGCTGACGATACTCACGCTGAACTGGAAGAGAAGCTTGCTTCCCTCAAGGAGATGTTCATCCACAACGCCCATGAAACGTCCTTTGTCACCTTTTGGGTTTTTGTGGCCTATAGCGCGTATGCTTTGTTCATGCACTTCACGCAACTAGATTTGGCTGCGATCGTCGCCCAAGCAGGTGTATTGCCGGTCATCGCCACAGCCTGTATTGGGCTCATCCCCGGCTGCGGCCCGCAGATTGTGATCGTAACGCTCTACACACAGGGCGTTATTCCTTTTTCAGCCCTGGTGGCTCATACGCTCAGCCAGGATGGCGATGCGCTTTTCCCAATTATTGCGATGAATCCGCGTGCGGCGCTGTGGTTGACTATGACGACCACGGTGCCAGCAGTGCTTATAGGGGTGCTCTTTTATTCCCTGGGGATGTAGTTATTTGCCGCGAGGCTCCCCGCTGGCCTTATCGTTGACTCGGTGCTGGGCATAATCTGCCTGGCGTTGGTGGCGATGGGCCTATACATCGCCGGCGAGGCGTGCGGGTGTATTCGCCAACTGCTGCGCAAGCGGACCGAGACTGCCGCATAGCACTAACAAGAAAGGGGCAGCATGGAACGAGAAGAAGCTATAGCCAAGTTGAGGTTACTGATTGGCCAAGATTTGGTGGCACTGGCGGATGAGTACGGGGTCACAATCTGGAAACAAAGTCATCTTAATAAGGGGTGGGCTGGGCAAGTCATTGAGCGGTATTTGGGACTCCCTTTTGATGCCCGTCAACGACCCAATTTTGGCTCGTGGGAGTTGAAGCTAGTTTCACTCAAGCGACTGAAGTGTGGGAGAGTCGTACCCAAAGAAACCATGGCTATCACAATGATTGACCCAGTCAGTGTTGAAAGAACTCCCTTCGAAGAGAGCCATCTTCTCGCGAAGCTGCGGCGAATGGTTGTTTGTGCGAGAATGTTCGAGTCCCGTGAGGAGAGAACGTCGCATTTGATCAGCGTTGGAACATTCGACCTGGAAGACGAGGAGACCTACAACCAGGTGAAACAGGATTACGAAGACGTCAGGAAGACCATCCGAGAAGAGGGCTTCGATGCTTTGACTGGCAGAATGGGAGTCCTAGTCCAGCCGCGAACAAAGGGCACAGGACATGGCAGTACAACGCGGGCCTTCTACGCACGTAAAGAACTAGTGAACATCATTCTTGGACTGGAGGCCAATTGAACTCTGTATCTATGCTTTGAGAGTTGGTGTATGGTATTACAGTGCCGTTCAGCTCTCAATTGTCTGAAGTGTTGGAGTACCGAGCTGAGCCCGGATGCGTTGGTCCGCAATCTCGAGGTACTTGCTTTCACTGTCTATGCCGATACAGCGTCGTCCTTCTCGTAGAGCAGCTACGATCGTCGTGCCACTCCCCACGAAAGGGTCGAGAATCAGGTCGTCGCGCTGAGTGCTAGCCAATATGATACGCTGCAAAAGCGCGAGCGGCTTTTGCGTCGGGTGCTTGCCAAACTGCTTCTCATCTTTGCCGGCGGCCGGGATTCGCCATACGGTCTTCATCTGCTTGCCCCCGGCTATCTCCTTCATCGTCTCGTAGTTGAAGGTGTGTTTACTCTTCGCGGACTTTGCGGCCCAGAGAACTATCTCGGTGGAGTGGGTAAAGTAACGGCAGCTTAGATTGGGTGGAGGATTGGTCTTCTGCCACACAATGTCGTTCAGTATCTTATATCCAAGTTGCTGCATCGCATATCCGACCGAGTAGATGATGTGATGCGTACCCGACACCCATATTGTCCCGTTCGGCTTCAGCACTCTTTGGCAAGCGCCAAGCCATTCCAGAACGAATTGGTGGTCCTTCTCAGCTCCCTGTGACCGATCCCACTCGCCCTTATTCACAGATACCATCTTGCCAGCATGGCACGTGATACCGTCGTTTGAGAGGAGGTACGGAGGATCGGCGAAGATCATGTCAAAGTGGTCAGTAGGGAACTGGGGCAGGACCTGCAGGCTATCGCCCAAAATCAGCGCATAATCTTCTCCGAGTGCGAACTCTTGCACCGGTAATTCTGTTAGCGTGTCCTGATAGGCCAAGTTGCTCGCGCCGCCTTACAGCCACAGGATAGGTGCCAGTTTCGTATATAGATTCTACAGGAGTCTCCAGCTTTCGTCAATCAAGTGCGAATGATCAAGCGCAGCCCTCGTATGGTACTCCCCCACGGTTGTCAGTCAAGCTGATTAGATGTATAATTGCAATGATGGTTGAGACAAGTCGTAAGGAGATGACCGGAAGTGAGTGAGAAGTCTACGTGGCGTAATAAAGTAGGATTAGCCGAGATGCTGCGCGGCGGCGTGATTATGGATGTAACCAACGCCGAGCAGGCCAAGATCGCTGAGGATGCCGGTGCGGTCTCAGTGATGGCGCTGGAGCGTGTACCTGCCGATATTCGCGCCGAGGGCGGCGTGGCGCGCATGGCCGACCTTAAGATCATCGAGCAGATAATGGAAACGGTGACCATCCCGGTTATGGCCAAGTGCCGCATCGGGCATTTTGCCGAGGCCCAGGTGCTGGAAGCGCTCGGCGTTGATTTCATTGACGAGAGCGAAGTGCTCACCCCCGCCGATGAGAACTTCCATGTCTGGAAGCACGATTTCAAGGTGCCGTTTGTCTGCGGGTGCACGAACCTGGCCGAGGCGCTGCGGCGAATCGGTGAGGGCGCAGCGATGATCCGCACCAAAGGCGAAGCCGGTTCGGGCAATATCGTCGAGGCTACCCGGCACATGCGCGCGGTAATGACCGGTATCGAGCGCCTCAAGGGCCTGCGCACCGAGGAGCTGATGACCGAGGCGAAGAACATGGGTGCGCCGTTCGACCTGGTCAAGGAGGTCAGCGAGACGGGGAAGCTGCCGGTGCCGAACTTTTCGGCGGGCGGCATCGCGACACCCGCCGATGCCGCGCTGATGATGCAACTGGGCGCGGAGTCCGTCTTTGTCGGCTCGGGTATCTTCAAGTCTGAAGACCCCGAAGCGCGGGCGCTGGCGATCGTCCACGCGACGACCTACTACGAGGACCCAGCGGAGGTAGTGCGAGCCTGCAAGGGTCTCAAGGGCGCGGCGATGCCCGGCATAGACGTCGCCAGCCTGCCCGAAGAAGAGCGCCTGGCCACGCGCGGCTGGTAGGCGCAGAGGTCTATCTCTTCGGCAGCACTGCTCATTAAGCAGCGTGGTCTACTGAACCGGCAGGCTCTGGTTTCGTGCATAGCGAGTCTGCCGGTGAGTGCTGTCTGCTGCGTTCCGCCAGAACCCAGTTAGGCTTACCTGGCATACTTGCATATTGAAAAAGGGGAGGGAATGTGAGATGAGCAACGAACGGCCGAATGTCATCCTCTTCACGACCGATCAGCAACGAGGCGATCACTTGAGCCTGGCCGGACATCCTCTGGTCGAGACACCGAACGTGGACAGTTGGATTCAGCAGGGGGCGTACTTCCCCAATGCGTACAGTGAGATCCCCTCGACGACCGGCGCTCGGCGCGTGCTTCTGGGTGGCCAGGCAAGTTACACCTGCGGCCTGATCGGCTACTCGAGCACGGAGTGGCACGAGCGAAACACCCTTGCGCAGGTGCTGGCCGACGCGGGGTATCACTGTATCAATGTGGGTTGGCGAAATCTACATCCCCGGCGCAAGCTCTATGGCTTCCATACAGTCATTCCGCATGACCTACGCGAGGGCTCAGATGACTACATGGAGTGGCTTCGCCGGGAGGTAGGGCCGTGGGCGCACGAGCGCGGCCATGGGTGCGACGCTAACGGTTGGCAGGCCCGTCCCTGGCATCTCGACGAGCGGTATCATCCCACGGTGTGGACGACCGAGGTCTCGCTGGAGCAGATCGCCAAGCGCGATCCGACTCGCCCCTTTTTCATCTGGATCTCGCACCTGCGGCCCCATTCTCCCTACGACCCGCCCCAATTCTACTGGGACATGTATATTGACCGGGAGCTACCCGAGGTCCCCGTTGGCGACTGGGCGGCGAAGCATGATAAGCCAGTTGTGGGGATGACGCGTACTGCCTGGGAGGGGCGACTGCCGCCAGAGCAGAGCCACCGCTGCCGTGCGGCCTACATGGGACAGGTTGCTCACCTTGACTGTGAGCTAGGCCGGATGATGGAGGCCCTGGCGCGGGAGGGCTTGTATCGTGATACGCTAATGATCTTCACCTCGGACCACGGCGATATGCTTGGCGACCACCACTTGCACCGCAAGGGCTACGCTTACGAGGGCTCGGCGCGTGTTCCGCTGGTAATCAAGTATCCCCAGGGCCTCGATCTGCCCGCCGGTAGGTTTGAGCACGTTGTCGGTCTGCAAGACATAATGCCCACTGTTTTAGATATCGCTGGCGTGGAGATTCCCGATTCTGTCACCGGCCAAAGCCTGCGCCGGGCGATACGCGGTGAGCCGTGGCGTGAATTCTTTCACGGCGAGCACTCGGCTGCCTATCACATCAGCAACGGTATGCACTACCTGACCGACGGGAAAGAGAAGTACATCTGGTTCCCGTACCGCGGTCAGGAGCAGTTCTTTGATCTGACCAAGGATCGCAGTGAGTTGCACGATCTTGGCACCGACCCGGCTCACGCTGACCGTGTGGCCACCTGGCGGCAGCGGCTCATCAAGCTATTGGGGGAAAGAGGTGACGGATTCTCGGATGGGGAGAAGCTGCTGATCCGCAAAGACCCCTACGGCCCGCTTGCTGAACCGCCGCAACAAGATCGCTAGCCCGGATGGGTAACGGGCACGCGGGATGTAGTCAATAGGTGCTAAGTACAAGGTGGTAACTGCAATTCACCACCCATCTTCACGCCGCCTGCGAGGCGGCGTTTATTCTTGCCTGGCGATATGATATACTCAGGCGTAAAGTGATGAAATTCCCCGTCAAGCTCTTTCTGGCAGTTCTGCTGGTGTATACGCTGTTCGCGCAGGGCACGGTCCGCTCGTGGGACGGTGCGACGATGCTGGCCGTCACGCGCAGTATGGTGCTGCACCGCAGCCTGGAAGTTCCCCCGACTTGCCCGGGCAAATATGCCGCCGATGGCCGCTACTATGGCTACTACGGGGTGGGCCAGTCGCTGGCGGTAATACCGCTGTTCGCGGCTGGTCAGCTAGGCGCGAATCTGGTTGATGATAATCGCCTATCTGATGACGTTATCGCTGAGTTCGTCATATCCTGGTTCAACCCGATCATTACGGCGCTGACCTGCGTGGTGCTGTACCTGGTGGCCCTCGAAGTGGGTTTGACCGCGCCGGTGGCGGCAGCTTGCGCGCTGATCTACGGGTTTGCCACCGGCGCCTTCGTGCAGATGAAGGACTTCAACAGCGAGCCGCTGACCGCGCTGCTGCTGCTGGCGGGCGTCTACAACCTGTTGATGCTCAGGAAGAACCCCGGCGCAGGCCGGGCGGTGGTGGTGGGGTTGTGTGTTGGCGCCGCCATCGCTGTGCGGTTGGCTGCGATCGTAGCGGTGCCGGTGCTGGCCGGGGGGCTATTATGGATTGCGCTACAGCAAGGCGGCGGGACGCGCGCGGTCAAGTGGCTGGCCGCATTCGCAGCTCCCGTGGCCCTGGGTATGGCGGGCGTCGGACTGTACAACTACGTGCGCTTTGGCAACGTTCTGGAGACCGGTTACTGGCAGGTGACCTTTCAGTATCCCTTCCTTGCGGGTCTGAATATACAATTGGTCGCGGCCCGCTCCGGGCTATTGTGGTATAATCCGGTGGTGATACTGGCACCGGTTGGAGCGTGGCTCGCCTGGCGCAGGTCGCGCTTCGTTGCGGGCCTGTTTGGGTTGATGTTTCTGGTTCATCTGCTCTTGTACTCGGTTTACGATACACCTGCCGGCGGCCACAGCGTCGGTAATCGGTTCCTGCTGGTGACAATGCCGTATCTGATAATCTGGGTAGGCTTTGTCAGCCAGAGCCTGGGCGCGCGCTGGTGGCGGACGGCGATATGGGCGCTGGTGGCCCTGTCGGTTCTGATCCAGCTCCCGCTCGTATACATCAACCCGTCCTACTATTTTGCGCGGATGACCAGCCAGCATCAGCGGGAGCAAGAGCAGGACAGTGAGCGCTTCGCCAGGGAAGTGGGTAAGAGGAGCAGGCGCTGGCGTGATTCACTTCTGGTCCAGTCCTGGGTAATCGCCGCTGAAGTGAGCGATAATGTCCTGCACCGGGGCGACTGGGTCAGATCGCTAGCGGAGCGTACTGCGTCCGGGCAGGACCCTGCCGCGTTGCTGCAGACTCGCTCATTCCACGTTCCGTATCTGTGGTGGGTACTGGCTTATTACTATGGGGCGCCGGGATGGGCCATCGGGCTTGTTCTAGCCCTCCTGCTGGCGGCGAATGCCGTTGCTATTACCGCTTTGCGTCAAGGATGGCCCAAGACAGTGGCTTAGGCCAGGCTCGGAGAATATCAGGCGATGGAACTGTCAATTATTATGCCGGTGTACAATGAAGAAGACACGGTAGAAGAGATCGTCAAAAGGGTCCTGGCCGAAGAGCACCAGAAGCAACTCATCATTGTGGACGACGGCTCGACAGACGGGACGCCTGAGATTCTCAGACGACTCGCTGAGCAGCACCCGGGAACGATCAGCCTGGTGATTCACACGGAGAATCGGGGCAAGGGGGCGGCGGTACGAACCGGACTGAAACGCGTTACCGGCGATGTGGTGATAACCCAGGACGCGGACCTGGAGTACGACCCGGCCGACTACGAGGTCCTGCTGGACCCCATCGAGGAAGGAATCGCGGACGTGGTCTATGGTTCGCGCTTTCTGGGGGTGCATCGGGTATTGTTCTTCTGGCATTACCTCGGCAATCGGTTTCTGACCTTCCTTACCAACCTGCTTTACAATGTCAACCTGACCGACATGGAGACGTGTTATAAGGCGATTCGCACGTCGCTTCTCAAGGAGATTACGCTGCGCAGCAACAGATTCGATATCGAGCCGGAGATCACCGCGAAAGTACTCAAGCGTGGTGCGCGGCTCTACGAAGTGCCCATCAAATATGCCGGCCGGACATACTCGGAGGGTAAGAAAATCGGCTGGCGGGACGGCCTCCAGGCTATCTGGACGCTGCTGAAGTACCGATTTACCGATTAGCGCATGGCTGCAAGGGATATCGTTAATGAGCAAGCGGGTTGGCATATTGGCATTACAAGGTGACTTTGCTGAGCATATCGAAGCTTTCAGCAGCCTGGACTGCACAGTTACAGCAGTCAAGAGGCCCGATGACATACTCGAGTGTGCGGCGCTGGTAATCCCGGGCGGCGAGAGTACCACCATCGGCAAGCTGTGCCAGCGTTTTGGCGTGGGGGAGGCTATCCTGGAGCTTAATCAGCGCGGCGCGCCGATCTGGGGTACGTGTGCGGGGATGATTCTGCTGGCGAAGGAGATCAAGGGGAGCGCGCAGTGGCGGCTGGGACTGATGGACATAACTGTGCAGCGCAACGCCTTCGGCCGGCAGGTGGAGAGCTTCGAGACGGACCTGCCCATCGAGGGAATTGCCGGAGGGCCGGTGCGGGCGGTCTTCATCCGCGCCCCCTTTGTGACGCGCACCGGAGAGGGCGTGGAGGTATTGGCGCGGTTCGAAGATAAGATAGTAATGGTGCGGCAGGGCAACCTGCTGGCCACTGCCTTTCATCCGGAACTGACCGACGACAGTCGCGTCCAGCAGCATTTTCTGGGTATGATCGAGGCAAAGCAATAATCCGTGGTTGAAGGAGGAGCATTATGAAGGGCATCATCCTGGTGGGCGGCCTGGGGACGCGGTTGGATCCGATGACGCGGGTGATCAACAAGCACCTGCTGCCGGTCGGGTTGTTCCCGATGGTGTACTATCCCCTGCACTCGCTGGTGGATGCCGGCATTCGCGACATAATGATCGTCACCGGCGGCAACAATCCCGGCGAGTTCCTGGAGCTGCTGCACGACGGCAGCGAGTTCGGCCTGGACCATCTCTATTTCACCTACCAGCAGCAGCCGCTGGGCATTGCTGACGCCCTGCGCGCGACCGAGCATTTCGTGGCCGGCGACCGGTGTGTTGTTGTCCTGGGTGACAATATCCTGGCCGGTAGTATCCGCCCGTGCGTCCAGCGCTACGAGCAGCAGGCCCAGGGGGCGCGTATCCTGCTGGTCGAGGTGCCCGACCCCGAGCGCTTCGGTGTCCCCGAGTTTGACGAGCAGGGCAAGATCGTCCGCGTCATCGAAAAGCCCTCGGAGCCTCCGTCAGAGTATGCTGCCATCGGCGTGTATATGTACGACGAGCTGGTCTGGGAGATTCTGCCGACGCTGGAGCTTTCTGACCGCGGCCAATATGAGATCACCGACGTACAGAATGCGTACCTCCAGCGCAATCTCCTGGAGTACGATACTCTGGACTTTGGCTGGTCGGATGCCGGCACTCCCGAGAGCCTTTTCCGCGCTACCGTGATGATGCACGATAGCGATTTTCTGCCTGAGCTGAAGCCCAGGAATTAGAAGCGTTCTGGTCCGCTGGCCTAAGTGGTCATGAGTTGCTGATCTGAATGATAAAGAGGAGCCCACGGCGACGACCGCGAATTGAGAGTGATGATCCCAGCTATTACGCAGGTGGGGGAGTATGGATCCGAACACGGCAGAACAGGGAACACAAGTAGCAGACACGATAGCAGAAGCGGCAAAGCACGTGTCATCCAATCTCACATGGCAAGCATTTGTGAGCGAGATATTCAACCTTGAGACGCTGGCCGGGCGGGCGGCCACCGTGCTGGTGATCGTGCTCATTGCCGGGGCCGCTTACTGGACGGTGCTCTGGATGCTGGGCCGGGCCCGAGGCCGCCTGTACCACGCCGCGGAGATGCTCAGCGGCCTGCACGAACGGCGCATGCTGCGCGCCGCTACCGTACTGTCCATCGTTGGCAGCGGCGTCAAGTGGCTGATCACGCTGGTAGCGCTGGTCTGGATCATGAGTGTGCTGGGCATTGATGTTGTCCCTCTGCTCGCCGGAGTTGGCTTCCTCGGAGCGGCAATAGCTTTTGGCTCCCAGACTCTGGTCAAGGACTTGGTAAGCGGGCTGTTCCTGCTTCTGGAGGGGCAGTATGCCGAAGGTGACTACGTTAGTCTGAGCGGGAAATTCGGGCGGGTGGAAGAGATCCGCTTTCGGACTACTGTGCTGCGTGATTTGGACAACCAGTTTCATCACATTCCCAATGGCTCGATCACAGCGGTAACAGTCTACGAGGAGCCCTACATTAACTATGTTCTCGAGATCCCCCTGGTTGACGCTGCGGAGGCCGAGCGAGTGCGGGCCGGGCTGGATGAGCTGAGCGCGGAGATGACGGAGAAGTACCCACTGCACATAACTGAGATGGGTCCGGCTGTCGTGGACCACTCGCGGGATTACCCCAACCTCGTACGTCTGCCGGTGGCAGTTTTTCCCACTCAGGAGTGGATCGCTACCGAAGAGTTGGTTACCCGCGCGCAGATCATGCTGGATGAAATGGGTATAGCGGTAGCCAAGAAGCTCAAAATGCGTATTTATGCCGATATCAGTGAAATGAGCGTGCATATTGAGGAGACGAAGGCGGCGGTAAGCGGAACGGAGGTCATTCCGCGGCGTTGATGCGTAGCGCCGCCTACCGGCGGGTCAGCAGCAGGTAGAGGCCGATTGCGCCGAAGATGACGTTCTGTGCCCACGCGGCGACTGCCGGCGGGACGGTCCCCGCCAGCCCCAGCGCCAGCCCCCACGAACGCACCCCGTTGTACAGGAAGACCAGCAGAATGGCGACGGTAATGCCCGCAAAGCTGCCCAGGTAGGCATAGCGGTCAGCCAGGGGAGCGGCGATCAGCGCGAAGACCAGACAGGCCATGGGGATGGCGTACTTGAAGTGCCAGTGGGTGCGGAGTTGGTGAGTAGGCTGGCCGGTCTGGGCCAGCGTCGCGGCCAGCTCAGCCAGCTCATCGGCGGTCATCTCGGAGGGCGTGCGCTTTTCCGCGTAGTAGTGCTGGAGCGCCTGATGGAGTTTGATCGGGCGGCGCTGGAAGTGCTCCTGACGCTCTGGATCGCCCTGCTCGTTCAGGTAGACGGTGGTTCCCTCCTCCAGCGTCCAGATTGGCCCGGCCAGGGTAGCCCGGCGCGCAGTGGTGATTGACATCAGCCGGCCCTGCTCGTCTACCTGCCAGATTTCAATCTCGGTGAGCTGGTTGGTGTCGGCGTCCATCTGCCGCACGTAGAAAACACGCCCTTGCTCGTCGCGGAAGAACTGGTTGTACTCCTGGCGGACAATCGGCTGGCTGTGGGTGATCTGTTCGAACACTCGCGCGGCACCCTCACTGCTGTGTGGTACCATCCACTCGGTCACCGCAAAGGCCAGCGCGCTGGCGATAACGCCCACGAGGATGAACGCGGTACATATCCGCGTAAAGCCAATCCCGGCGGTGCGCATGGCGATTGACTCGGCGTTGCGGCTCAGGGCCGTCATAGTCATGGCCACGCCGACCAGCGTCCCCACCGGCAGTGACCAGGCCAGGGCCTGGGGAGTGCGATACAGCAGATACAGGAGAATCAGTTGCGGCGAGGTGCGCGCGCCCATGATCACCGCGCTGAGCTTGCGGGCTTCATCGCCTAGCAGAATGATGACGAAGATCAGCACGCCGATAATGAAGGGCATGACCAACTGGCGTAGAATGTAGCGGTCCAGGCGGCGGATCACTGGCGATGAGACTCCCCTTGCTGGGGTGAATGGTTCCTGCTGTCAGGCCTCTCGAGAATAACGAAGGCGACTGCGTACTTGTGGATGTGAGTGAGCGAGACGTGCCACCTGCTGCCGCCGAGCTGCTGGGCACGCTGGGCGGCCACGCCGTGCAGTTCGATCCTCGGCGGCTCTTTCTCGCGGGTAGGCAGTTCGATGTCCTTAAATCGCACGCCCTGCGCCCAACCCGTACCCAGCGCCTTCATCACTGATTCCTTAGCAGCAAATCGCGCCGCGAACCGCTGGGCGCGATTGGCCGCGGGCAGGCAGATTTTCTGCTCGGTGGCTGTGAACACCTTGTCGAGGAAGCGCTGGCCGTACTTTTCGATCAGCGTGTTGATGCGGTCAGTTTCGATTATATCGGTGCCGATGCCAACGATCATTGCCTGGGTCGCTTTGCCGACAAGAGCGGATGCACTGGTAACATAGTATTAGTATACATGCGCAGGCATACAGGCTCAAGCATCTTTGCTGGCGAGGCCCAGTAGGGGCTGCAGTGGGGAGATCAGCGGCAGGCTGGCAAACAAATGGCTGCCGGGGGAGGATTCGAACCTCCGATAACTGATCCAGAGTCAGTCGTGATACCCCTTCACCACCCGGCAGCATGCCCCGATATTATGCCACGCTAGCCAATGCCTGTCAACTGGTATTGGGTGGTTGGTGGCCAGGATGGCTGCTTGGAATTTGTGCGCGGGCAAAGGAGGTGCCGGCGCGGGATTTGCTCAAACTACCAAAGATGCGTAGCAGCTCATAGGAGTTGTATCTTCGAAAGGAGCAGTACCATGATTCGTGTAGGCATAGTTGGTTTTGACACCTCTCATGTCGTGCAGTTCACGCGCCGGCTCAATCATGTGGATATCGAGGAGGAGCAGTGGGTGGACGGCGCAGAGATTGTGGCCGGCTTTCCGGGGACGTCCAAGATCACCGAATCCGAGCAGGTGGCGGAGTATACCCAGCAGTTGGCGGACTATGGCGTAGAGATTGTGGATGCGCCGGAGGACCTGCTGGGCGAGATTGACGCGGTGATGGTTGAGTTTCAGAGTGGGCACGATCATCTCGAGGCGGCGCGTCCCTTCATCGAGGCGGGCCTGCCGACATACGTGGACAAGCCGTTTACCTGCTCGGGGGCAGATGCGCGGGCGTTGGTAGACCTGGGTGCAGAGCACAACGTCCCGCTGTTTTCGTCTTCCTCGCTGCGGTACGGTCTGGAGGTCCAGCAGCTCAAAGCCGATGCCGATACGGTCGGGGAGGTCGTAGGCGCGATGGCATACAGTCCGGCCAGCTTGCATCCTGAGAACCCGGGGCTGTTTCATTACGGCATCCACGGCGTCGAGACGCTCTATGCGTTGATGGGACGGGGCTGCGAGGAGGTCTGGTGTGTCTACGAGGCCGGTGCCGAGGTGAGCGTGGGCCGCTGGAATGACGAACGTATCGGCAGCCTTCGGGGCACGCGTGAAGGCGCCCATGCCTATGGCTTCACTGCGTGGTGCGAGAATGAGGTGCGAAGCTCTTCGATTGATGCCTCCTTCATCTATCGTGAGTTGCTCAAGAAGATAGTGGGCATGTTTGAGTCGGGCCAGGCTCCGCTAGATATTGAGGAAACCGTGGAAATCGTTGCCTTCATCGAGGCTGCAGCTAAATCCGCCCAGCTCCAGGGCCAGCGGACTCGGCTGTTCGACTGAAGCGAGCATCTATCCTGGCGGGAGAGCAGGTTGGTATGACTCATCGCGAGCGTTTCCTGAAAACGTATCGTTTCGAAGAAGTGGACCATGTTCCGGATATGGAGTTCGGCTACTGGGCTGAGACACTGCCTCGGTGGCACAAAGAGGGTCTGCCCGAGCAGGTCAATGATAATGACGTCGCCGATCGGTACTTCGGCTTTGCTCCGTACGCTGGTGTACCGGTCAACGTTGGCCTGCTACCGGGCTTCGCAGAGCAAGTTATCGAGGAGACCGATCGCCATCGCGTATACCAGGACCATGAAGGCGTCACCCGTATGGTGATGACCGACGGTAGCTCTACTATACCGCGCTATCTGGACTGGGCGCTAAAGACTCCGGATGACTGGGGAATGTTCAAGGAACGGCTCAATCCGGCTAATCCCGACCGCTATCCCGATGACTGGGACGAGGTAGCAAAGGAACTGAGCGATTCCGCTCTTCCAGTGCGGGTGAGCGCGGGCAGTCTGTTCGGACGGATTCGCGACTGGATGGGCTTTGAGAATATTGCCATAGCGGTCATGGAACAGCCGGAGTGGGTCGAGGAAATGATGGAAGACATTACCCAGTTATCCTGCGCAGTACTTGAGGAAACCGTCAAGCATGTGCGCATTGACTGCGCGATGTTCTGGGAAGATATGGCCTTCAAGCAGGGCCCGATGATTTCGCCAAAGCTGTTCCGCGAGCTAATGACGCCGCGCTACAAGCGCATCACCGATGTGCTGAAGAAGGCCGGTGCCGAGGTCTTCATCGTGGACTGCGACGGCGATATCACGCTGCTGGTGGAGCACTGGCTCGCGGGCGGGGTCAACTGCATGTTCCCGCTGGAGATCGCCGCCGGTACGGACCCTTTCCAGATGCGGGAGCAATTCGGCCGCGAAGTGCTGCTGATGGGAGGGGTTAACAAGCGGGAGCTAGCCAAGGATAAGCCCGCGATTCGCGCGGAGGTTGACCGGGTGGCGAAGCTGGCCGAGCAGGGCGGCTACATCCCCCACGTTGACCACCGCTGCCCGCCGGATGTCAGCTACGAGAACTACCTGTACTATCTGGACTACAAGCGCCAGGTGCTGGGGATTCCCGATCCGTGGGCCGAAGGCCCGCCCGATCCGGATTCACTGTAGGGCAGAATGGTCGCGGCCTTATGACTGCTGCGTCTCCATCGCCACGGGGGTAAGCTGGCAAGTTAATCCACGTCTGGCACGGCTGCAAGCCGTGCGGTTGTGTCTGGATGCGCCCATTTCGACAGGACAGGCGAGACGCCTGTCCTACCAATTGTGCGACGGAAGGGCGCTTGAGCGCAGCTCTATCCTTGCTCCTTGCCCCTCGAGCGGTTGACTACCACGCCGATCTGCCGGTGGGGGACGCTGATCAGCTCCCCATCGGCGGTACGCAAGCGCGTGGCGCGCAGGGTTATCCGATCAACGATGCCCAGCACGTCACCGAGGACTACTTCATCGCCCTCGGCGTAGATGTGGTCGCAGAGCAGAAGGTATCCGCTGAGTGCGTCGCGCAGGGCGGCATTGCCGGCGACCAGTCCGAGCGCAACGAGGGCCAGCCCCAGTGGTAGCAGTTCCGCGCGGGTATTGAGGCCAAAGACCCGTAGTACCATCAGCAGCGCGACAAGATACAACACGGTGCGGACCAGCACGGTAGGAGCGCCCAGGAGTATGCGCCGTCGCCGCACGCGCGCGGAAGGATCGGCCCCGACATCTCGTACCAGTACCGGGCCTAGCCGCCGGCGCACCCAGCGATTGATCAGCCACACCAGCAGCTCGAAAACCAGGGCAATGAGTACGGCCCGCACGAGCTGATTCATCAGCCCCGACATCCAGATCCGGCGGAAGAACGCAAAGAACGATTCCATCACTCGGCCTCCTCGACTTCGGTTTCTACGGATATATCCTCGGCCATGATCTGGCTGAGAAGTTCTTCTTCCTGCATGCGACGGCGGATTATACGAGAGCGCCGCAACTGGACTACCAGGGCAATAATGAACAGTATGGAAACCGCGCCCCACAGCCAGTCCCCGAACACATTCGGTCCGCGCCGGCCCAGGTAGAGGCGGTTAATGTGACGCAGCCAATCTGCTTCCAACTGAGCCACCGGCATCTGGTAAGCGCGTACCAGCGCCCGGTCTACGTCCTTGACATGTCCAAGTTCCGCCAGGAACCCACTTAGACCTGTTTTACCCTCCAGCGAGGTGAGATACTCCACCAGTGTATAGCTCTGCGCGTAGGCGAGCGAGACCTGTTCGAGCTTCCCGGAGAAGGCCGGTTCCAGTTCGTCGAGCGTCAGCAGCCGGCCCTGGGTCGCTGCATGGACCAGTAGCTGCTGGTCGTCCATCGGTAGGTCACCGGTTACGTACTTGGCCAGACCCTCGTGCAGCCAGCGCAACGTGGGCGCTCCGGTTTCGTCGAGCTTGCGCTGGAGCAGGACATGGACGATTTCGTGCGCGACCAGCGTCCCGATGCGCCGCGGTCCCAGCGCCTTCACCACGATCCGGTATTCGCGGGGAAAAGCCCGGCCCTGGATCCACAGCGGGTTGTTCTCGCCGGTCCGTTCGTTGAATTCTCGGTTAGTGTGGCACAGTTCTATCTCGATACGCCGCTGCAAGGTGGCGTTCAGGGCGTGTTGCAGGCGCTGAATTGCCAAAGCGGCTGCTTTTGCGGCAATCTGGGCTTGTTCTTCATCCGCCGGCCAGTAGGCGATGCGGTATTCATCCGTGCCTCTTGCCCTACGGGCGGGCCCTTCGGCGCAAAGAACGCCAACCGTGGCCCCGAGCAGCGTCAGGCCGGCAAGCGCAACCACCAGGCGAGCGGGCCATCTCATTGCTGGCCTCCGCGCTGGTAGTGTGCCGACACCCACGCCGGGCAGTCCGCCCGCGAGCGGCACCAGCGGCAGTGCTGGCCCTGATTGGTGGGGAACTCTTGCGCGCAGTGGGCCTGGGCGGCCAGCGCTACGACCTGCTGGCGCAGCCTTGTACGCTGCACCTCGTCAATGTCGGCCACGGTCAGCCGGCCGCGGCGTAGGGCGTAGATAGCGCTCTGGCATTGCTGCGGCGCGTAGTGCATGCTGCCCAGCAGTAGAAGCAGTCCCGCCGAGATGTCCTTAGCCAATGTTTTCGCGCCGGGTGGACTGCTGCCGGACTTGTAGCGCAGCAGGGTGATGAGCCCGGACTCGTCCTGATCCACGCGGTCGGCGACGGCCACGAATTCGTGCCCCTCGATCTCACCGCTCAGGCGCAGGCCCACGGCGATGGTCTGGTTCGGCTGGTCGTGGTGCGCCTGGTAGTAGTGAGTGAGCATCTCAATCCCGCGGGCGTGGAGCTGGCTCTCCTCCAGGCTGTCGGCGCACAGTCGGCCCTCCCAGTTTTCTTCGAATGATTCCAGCAGTGTCGCCAGCGCCAGCTCCTGGGGGCCGCCGTTGCGATAGCACTCGACCAGCGCCGCGCGCGTGGCCCGGTGCAGGACCGCTGGCCCCCCGATAAACTTGCGGGTATCCGCTGGCCTGATAGATAGCGACAGCAGATACTTCTGCGGACAGAGCCGGAAATCTTCCAGATTGCGCGCGGTCAGCCGTCGCCCACGGAGATACTCGGGAGTGGTGTCACGTTTGTCGCTCACGAATCAGCCTGCTTTTCAGCGTCTGGGATGGAATGCGGTCGGCTCAATGACATGGGTGCCCCCTACTGTATTACGGGTTCGCTGAGTTCACAGGTTTCCCCTCTGCACAGGGAGGAGATTGACGACGAGTGGCTAACTATCTGTGTTGGCGTGCAGGGACGGGCTGCGTTTGTGCCCAGAGCCGACTCGCCAGGAGGTAGTTCTGATGGCTGATTCAGTGATTGGTGTGCAGATGTACACGGTTCGCGACTTTATGCAGACGCCGGAAGATACTGCGGAGGCGTATCGCAAGGTTGCGGACATCGGTTACCAGGTGGTGGAGCCGGCGGGCTACGGGGGAATGGAAGTTGAGGATATGGCTGAGTTGCTGAGCAGTCTGGGTCTGAAGGTTTGCTCGAGCCATGTTGGGTTTGCGGCCTTGCGAGATACTCCCGAGGTGGTGGCCGAGGAGCTGGGCGTTCTGGGCTGTGAGTGGGCAGTGAGCGGGCCGCCGGGGGAGCTTGCTACCGAGGAAGATTGGGTCGCGTTCGCGCAGGAGGCCAGCGAGGTGGCCGGGAGGCTGAGCGAGCTGGGGCTTGGCTATGCCTATCATAACCACAGCTTTGAGCTGGAGAGATTCGGCGATCGCACGGCTCTGGAGATCCTCTACGAGGAAAGTGATCCGGACTTAGTCAATGCCGAGATTGACACGTACTGGATCCAGCACGGTGGGGGCAGTTCGGTGGCGTGGATTGACCGGCTGGCGGGGCGCGTGCCGATGCTGCACATGAAGGATATGACGATGCACGGCCACGAGCAGTTTATGGCTGAGGTGGGGGAGGGCAACCTGGACTGGGAGGGCATCCTGGCCGCGGCCAGGGACGCCGGTGTGCAGTGGTATATCGTTGAGCAGGATTTCTGCGAGCGCGACCCGTTCGAAAGCCTGGCCATCAGCTTCAATAACCTGAAGAAGATGGGCCTGGACTAAACAGTTCGTATGGAGGGGCGGACGTTCTCACAGTAGTTCGACTAGTGACCAGGAGGTAAGATCAATGGCTGATTCTGTACTTGCTGCACAGATGTATACCGTACGGGAGTTCACCGAGACTCGTGCGGATCTCGAGGAAACCTTCAAGAAGATTGCCGACATCGGCTACCAGGCTGTGCAATTGTCGGCAGTGAGGTTAGACCTTCCAGCACAAGAGATGAAGGCTCTGCTGGATGAGATGGGTTTGAGGGCCTGTGCGACACATGTCAGCTTTGACGAGCTACGCGACAATCCGGAGAAGATCGTCGCCGATCACAAGATTTTAGAGTGCCAGTGGACAGGGACCGGGCGCAGTTCGGACTCTGAAGACAGCGAGCAGGGCTGGATTGACTTTGCCCGTGAAGCAACTGAAGTAGCCAGGAAGGTCAAGCCGATGGGCCTCAACTATGTCTATCACAATCACAGCCACGAGTTCGAGAGGTTCGGCGAGCGCACTGCGTTTGAGGTTCTCTACGAGGAGAGCGATCCGGAGTGTTTCTACTTTGAGCTTGATACCTACTGGGTTGCGCACGGCGGGGCCAGCCCGGTAGCGTGGATCAATAAGCTGGGCAGCCGCGTGCCGCTGCTGCACCTCAAGGATATGACGATGCACGGCCGGGAGCAATTCATGGCCGAGGTAGGGGAGGGCAATCTGGACTGGGAGGGCATCCTGGCTGCGGCCCAGGACGCCGGCGTGAAGTGGTATATCGTCGAGCAGGACACCTGCGAGCGCGATCCGTTCGAAAGCCTGGCCATCAGCTTCAACAATCTCAAGGCAATGGGCATTGATTAGGAAGGAATCCTTATGGCTGGTTCTGTTATTGCCGCGCAGATGTACAACTTGCGTGAGTTCACAAAAACGCGCGATGGTCTTGTTGATGCGTTGAAGAAGGTTGCTGATATCGGATATGAGGCCGTGCAGCTCTCCGCAATTGGGGTGGAGCTTCCCGCAAAAGAGATGAAGACGCTGCTGGACGAAGCCGGCCTGACAGTCTGCTGTACGCACATCCCCTTCGCGCGCATGCGTGAGGATATTGAGGGTGTGATCGCCGAGCACCGCACTCTGGATTGCCGGTATCCCGGGGTCAGTGTTCCGCCGGAGGAATACCGCAACGGACAGGGGTATGTGCGCTTCGCTGCCGAGATCAGCACAATAGGCAAGCAACTCGCGGAGGTGGGGATGAAGTTTGCGTATCACAACCACAGTTTCGAGATGGAGAAGTATGGTGAGCGCCTCGGCTTGGAGACTATCTTTGAGGACAGCGACCCGGAGTGCGTCGTCTCGATACTCGACACCTACTGGATTCAGCACGGCGGCGGCAACCCCATCGCCTGGATGCACCGTCTTAAAGGCCGCTTGCCGCTCCTGCATCTGAAGGATATGACCATACGCGATGGCCGGCAGATCATGGCCGAGGTGGGGGAGGGCAACCTGGACTGGGAGGGCATTCTGGAAGCGGGCGAAGAAGTCGGTGTCGAGTGGTACATCGTCGAGCAAGATCACTGCGAGCGCGATCCCTTCGAGAGCCTCGCCATCAGCTTCAATAATCTGAAAAAGATGGGGCTGTATTAGGCGTTTCGGTGAATAGTGATGACCTGGCTACAAAGCTGCCCATCGGTTATCTGCGCGATAACCGATGGGCGCTCT
>JALGTU010000177.1 GCA_029821195.1 Candidatus Zipacnadia bacterium | reverse complement strand
CGAAGAGGCCCCCCTTACCCTGGAAGCGGCCCGCCGCTGGCGGCTAAAGATGGTGCTCATCGAGGCCCTGGGCAGCATCGGTGACCGGCGCGCCGTGTCGGCTATCGAAACAATCCTGCTCCGTGCCGACGACTTCTACCCGGTCACTTCCGTCGCAGCGGAAGCGCTCGCCGAGATCGGTGATGCCGCGGCCATACCGACGCTTCTGAAGGCTGCCGACCATCCCGAGCACAACACTATGATCCGCGCCCAGCGTGCCCTGGAGAAGCTGACGAACGACGCTGACAGTGACACGTAAGCTCAGACACCATCAGTCGAGGAGGCAACGATGCCGACGCGCTCAGTAGTCGGGATGCTGTTGGCTGTAATGCTGCTCTGGGGACAATACGCCTGCGCTGCTGACGAGGCGGTGCCGCCGGCGAGCCGCGAGCTGGCGATATACGAGGCGCTGCGGCGCGGGGCGGTCGCACTGGCTCCCCAGGCGCAGGTGCCCGCCGCAGTGACGCTGGACAGGTGGGCGCAGGCGCTGGTCGTAGAGAGCAGCTTCGCGCAGCGCCCCGAGATCACTATTACTGACCGATGCGACTTCACCAAGTACCCGGGCCAGCGGGCCCGCAATATCGTCATCAACGAGGTGCCCTTGTGGGACGATTTGCTCTGCCAGGGCAGAGTCACGCTGTATCCCACGGGCACGGCACTCTGGGAGTACTGGGTCGGCGTCGGCCAGACCGACTATGATACCCTGGATACCGAGGAATTCGTAAATAAAATTACCTATGACGCCTTACCCCGAGGCAAGCAATGGCGCGGGCAGTATCTGCAGAACGGGTCGTGGGTATTGTGGATGCCACGGACCGGGCCGATCACCTTTCCCCTACCTCAGCCGCCGGATATGACGCTCGATTCGGTTACTTGCTCGCTGGCTGCCGCCTCCTTTAACGACGAGGACCGCCTGATTCTGCGCTTGACTGCTGACCCCGAGGGCCAGCAAGTAATCGCCGAGCGGGAGCTGACCAAGAGCGACTGCCGGGCCCCGATCCAGTTTGAGGGAGACGTCTCAGCGGCGAGGTACGTGGTGCTCAACTGTCGCGTGCCCTCCGCCGGCGCGATATTCCCCCAGGACTGGAAAATCGAAGCCCGCTATCGCTTTGACCCTGAGCGACTGCCCCTGTTCCAGCCCGGCCGTAATCAGGTAATGATCTCGACTGACCCGCAAGGCAGCCCGCTGATGAACGTGGCCATCCGGCTCAAGGACGCGCCCGTGTTTGAAAGCTTCGAGGACCCCCAGTGGCAGCAGCCGCCCTACCAGCCCCAGGAAGGCGACTCATTCCAGGGCGATCACCACGTCACGCTGAGTATGCCGGGCCGCAGCCTGGTGCTTAGCCCCAAGCCGGGCGAGCAGTTCATTGACCTGTCCGCGTTTGCGCGCATCCGTCTTGCTGCCCGCATCAAAGCCGAGCGCCACGGCTACATATATGTCTACCTGGACTACCAGGACCCCGAGACCGGCGAGAACAAGCGGAGCCAATTCCGCCGATTGATAGCGGCCGGTAAAGGCATTGGTGCCTGGCGGCTCTACGAGACCGGCATTGACTCCAAGGCCGAGACCCTCAGCGAGGACGCCAAGCGCCAGATCACCCGCATTCGCATCACCCCAACCGGCGGCTGGGACAAAGCCGAACCCAAGCCGGTCGAGATTGATGCAGTAGAGTTTCTCCGCGCCAGGCCCCACCAGCCACCGCCAGCAGACCAAGAAGAGTTCCAGGCCCAGTTCCGTGAAGTTGCGCTCGAAAAGCTCCAACGAGCCCAGCAGATCCAGTTTCAGATCCCCGACGAGATTCCCGACGTCCGGCAGGGCGTCTATTCCGGGGCTTTCATGGGCGGGAGCACTTCGGTACAGGTCGCTGCCTGGGCCGGAATCTCCCGGGCCGATGCCTGGCGCGTCATCTTCCAGGACCAGCTCGACCTCGGCTTCAATGCTGTCTTCCTCACCAACTGGGCTGGCCCCGGAACCGAGAAGTTCAACGAGGCGCTTGATATCGCCGAGGAGATGGGCCTGCGCCTGTACTACCAGGGCCCATACTTCTGGCGCTCCAGCTCGGGCAACGCCGCCAACACCGAGGAAAGCCTGGCTTACTATGAACGCACCATCAAACCGCACCTGGAAGCGCAGCTCCCCCGCATCGCTGACCGCTGGGGGCTGCTCGCCTGGGAGGTCAGCGAGGAAGAGCCGCCCCGCTTTGTGGATTGCGTCAAGCCCCAGTTCGAGTTGATGCGCCAGATTGACCCGCATCATCCTATCGTGATCGTCTGGAACTCGAAGCAGAGCCTGTGGTACGCCGCCGAGCAGCTCAAGCCCCGGGTTACCGCTTTCGACATCTACCCCTATATGGGCGGCTGGAAGTGGAGCCTCTCCCGAGGTTATATGACTGGTCTGATGCAGCAACTGACCGATGCGGCCCGCGCTGCTGACGGTGTAGCCTGGGTGGTAGGCCAGACGTATGGGTATCGGGTGGTGGCCGCCGGGCGCAACTACTGGGAGCGCCGTCCCCAGAGCGGTCCGGAGATTGCCCTACAGCTCTGGAGCGCCGCTGCGCTGGGCTGCCGCGGCTTCTTCTTCTACCCCTACCAGCCGATGCGTCACCCCGTCGAATATATCAAGCGCAACGGCGGCACCTGGTGCGATATCTCCCCGCCGTTCTTCGCGGAGAACGAAGCCCGCGAGGTCCTGCGCCGGACGTTGGGCCAGTTTATGCAGGCGGAGGCCTTCCTGGTCGAGGGCGAGTACTTAGGCCGCAGCGTGTACCAGGACGGCTCACCTTTGCTGATCGCCCACTACAAGTTCCGGGGCTACGACTGCTTCCGTATTGTCAATGGTGACCGGGATAATCCCCACCGGCTGGAGACAAATCCGCTCCCCGAGCTTGCCCAGCCGTGGTACTTCGACATGCTCACCGGCCGGAAAACGCAGGATGTGGCGGAGTTGCCTGAGATTCCGCCCGGTGAGGGGATGATGCTGGCAGTCTCCGCCAGCGACGACTTCGACACAGTTGACATGACGCGCTGATGGCAATGCCCCGGTGGCAGCAGCTTCCTCAGTTGTTACCGGGCCAGGGGTGGCCCTCCCACGGGAATTGACTGCCGCTCCCCCCTCTCCCACAGGGAGAGGGGCCGGGGGTGAGGCTGCCGTCCGCTGCTGGCCGTTGCCTGCTGTTCCTCCTGCCGTTTTTCACGGCTTTTCCCCTGGCTTGACACGCTCACAAAAGTGTACTATAATACTATTACAATGTACATTCAAGTAGACCCGAAAAGCGGCGTACCGTTGTACACCCAAATCAAGGACGAGATCCGCCTGGCCGTGGCGACAGGCGCGCTGGGGCCGGGCGATCAGCTCCCTGGCGTCCGCAATCTGGCCACCCAACTGCGCGTCAACTTCAACACCGTCGGCCGCGCCTACCGCGAGCTGCAAGCCGAGGGCCTGCTCAACTCGCGGCGGGGCAGTGGGACGTTCGTTTCGGCGGAGGGGAAGAAGATTGGACAGCGCGAAGCGGAGCAGATAATCGAGCGGATGCTGCGCCACGCGGCGAATAGAGTGCTGAACGCCAACGTGGACTCGGCCGTTGCGCTGACGATGTTTACGCAAGCGCTGATGGAGGGTCTCGTGGCGCGAGACAAACCCAAAGAGGTGAACCACAGTGGCGGAACTAGCGATTGAGACTACAGACTTGACGCGCAGATTCGGCCGTCTGGTCGCGGTGGACGAAGTTGACCTGCAGGTCCCCGCAGGCACGGTCTACGGCTACCTGGGGCGCAACGGGGCCGGGAAGACCACCACGATCCAGATGCTGATGGGGCTGATCGAGCCGACGGCATGTGAGATGTCGGTCCTGGGGTACAATCCGCTGCGGCAGGGCGTGGCGATGAAGCAGGTCGTCTCATACGTCCCCGAGCGGGTGCAGATGTACGACTGGATGAAGATCAGCGAGATGATGTGGTTCGGGGCGAATATCCATCCGCACTGGGACCGAAGGCTGGCCGATGACCTGTTGGAGCGCTTCGAGCTGCCGCGTGCCCGGCGCATCGGGCAGCTCTCCCGAGGGATGCAGGGGAAGGTGGCGCTGACGCTGGCGCTGGCCTCGCAGCCCAAGCTGCTGA
>JALGTU010000176.1 GCA_029821195.1 Candidatus Zipacnadia bacterium | reverse complement strand
CCTTCCCTTGTCGGATGACCCTGACAATCCCAATGCCAACGAAAAACACTGGCAGATGGTGCCCGGCACAGACCACACCATGTACGCGTCCTGGTACTTCGGCCATACCGCGACGACCGCGACCGATCATACAATCCAGCTCGTCGTTCGCCAGACGCTGGAGACAACCGGCGTGACGACTTTGACCCGGCCGCTTAACCCAGGCGATACCGAACTGTACGTCGAGGACGCGACCGGCTTCATGATTCCTCCGCTGCCGGTAGGGAGCACCATCACTGTCACACATGCGGGCAGCAGCCCCGAGACAGCGCAAAACTTGGGGACATACACCATCGCCGGCAACGTAATTACACTGGACAACCCGGTGCCAGTAGCCAGTGACACTTATGTGGTTGGCGACTTCGTAGAGAACCCGGCCAGCCTGGATGTCACCGGTTTCAATCTGGAGGTTTACAACCCACTAATAGCCAATGCAAACGAGCGGTGGCAATATTATGACTTCGACGGCGATGCAGGAACTGTCGACGAAGACAATATCTTCCTGCTGACGCGTAAGAACCTCACTCCTGACGAGCCATGGTTCTGGGAGATGAACAGTCTGTGGTGTCCGCTGCAATATGCCAATCCCGACCCGCCCCATGGACAGTGGTGGCCGTGGCCGTTGTTTGATGCAACTGGTTCCGCCGCCGACTATCTGGGCCTGTCGGGTGCTGGTTACTATCCTGGCACCGTCAACTACGTGCGGTTCAAGATGCCTGCATCAGAGGAGATTACGACCAAGAATGGTGGCGGCACCGCCCGCCCCTACTGGCTGAAGAAGTTCAAGATTCTGGAGGAGGACGCTGACGGCCCGGTGGGCGCAATCCATGCCAAGATAAACGCGGTGATGTACGCAGAACGAGGCGCAGAACGAGGCTGCTTCTTCGTTATTCCGTGCCGCTATTTCGCCAAGGAGATGAAGGGCTCCGATGCGGAGAAGTATCTGCGCTACAACTACGACATCGAGATTCGGGGAGCAATTACCGAGAATTTCCACCCGGGGCCGGCCGCGGTGCGCGAGTGGCAGGAGAAGTGGGCATACCCGCTCGGCGGCAGTCCCAACTGGAACAGCATCCGCTATATCTACGATGAGACGCTGCTGGCCGCCCGGCGCCAGGCACCGACGACGCTGAGCGGCACCTACAGCAACATCCGCGCATCAGACAAAATCTACGGCAGCAACTCGGCCAACCTGGTCAAGCTGCCGCTGCTGCCGGGCACACCAGATTTGCTCTACTACGGCGAACCGCAGTAAATCTCGTCCGGATTATTACATACCATACCCATGCCGTAGTAGAGACGAGGGTGGCACCAGTGATTTCCATGGTGCCACCCATAATTTTTGGCTGATGCTTCCGCGCCAGGCACCGGGCCTGCGCGATTTGCTATACTCCTCACTCTGAAGGTGTTTGACACTTCCCGCCTCACCCGCTACACTCCTAGCGGTTAGTTGCACAGATTCGCCTAAGATTGTTCGCACTTTGAGGGCCAGCCTTGGAAGCTTCGCGTTGCGAAACTTCGTGCGACAGGCCCCTCCGAGAACCTTGTTATGGCGGCTAAGTCAGGTCGTGGGAGGGGCCGTGTCGAGCGCAGCGAGGCCGGCCCGAAAGACACAAGCGACATTCAGCTCATTTAGGAAACTAAGCACTATCGTGCATATTCGAACTCCAGAGAGCCTGAAATGAACCAGCCGCACGGCGGCAAGCTGGTGGATCGCACCCTCACGGGGAGAGCACGCCAGACCGCCGTGGCTGAAGCCGAACTGCTGCCGCGACTGCTGGTGGACGCCAGCCGGGCGGCAGATATCCGCAATATCGCCCACGGTGTCTACAGCCCGTGCGAGGGCTTTGTCGGCGCAGAGGACCTCGATGCGATCCTCACCACCTCTCACCTGAGCAGCGACGTGCCCTGGACGATTCCGATAATCTGCGACGTGCCCGAGCCTGGCCCGTATGAGCTCGGCACTACCGTGGCCATCTACGCCGAAGACTGCTGTGGGCCGCTGGCGCTCCTGTACCTGGAAGAGATCTACAAGTGGGACAAGCACCGCGCAGCGCAGGTGGTTTTCGGCACTACCGACGACAGCCACCCGGGCGTGGCGCGGATGATGGCGCGTGGTGATTACCTGCTAGCCGGGCCGATTGATCTGATTGACGACGACGGCGGGCCTTTTGCCGCGCTCAACCTGCGCCCCGCTGAGACCCGGGCGCTATTCGCCGAGCGAAGCTGGGAGACAGTCTGCGCCTTCCAGACCCGCAACGTGCCCCACGCCGGGCACGAGGACCTCCAGAAGACGGTCCTGGGCCTGGTGGACGGGCTGCTCATCCAGCCGGTAATTGGTCGTAAGAAGCCCGGGGATTGCACCGACGAGGCGATATTGGCCGCGTACCAGGCGTTGATCCAGAATTACTTCCCCCCCGACCGGGTGGTCCTGAGCGTGCTCCCCACCGACATGCACTATGCCGGGCCCAACGAGGCGATCCACCATGCCATTATACGCAAGAACTTCGGCTGCACGCACATAATCATCGGGCGGGATCATGCCGGCGTGGGCAGCTACTACGGCCCAGAAGACGCTATCACACGGTTCGCCGACTTTCCGGACCTGGGAATTGCGCCGATAACCATCCGGGGTGACTTCTGGTTCTGCCAGCGCTGCAACCGCGTCGCCTCCGACCGCACCTGCCCTCACCCGCCCACTGACCGCATTGAGTTCAGTGGCACGCACCTGCGCCAGATGATTCAGCAGGGCACAGTGCCCCCACCCGAAATAATGCGTCCGGAGGTGTACCAGGCCCTGCGCGGCGTCTCGCGCATATTTGTCTGAGGCCGGATCACCCTGATGCCAGGCCATCGCAAGGTATTCATCATTGGCTGGGACAGCGCACCACCCGACCGGCTCTTCGGCCCCTGGCTGAGCGAGCTGCCCAACTTCAGTCAACTGGTGGCGCAGGGCCTCTGGGGGCCGCTACGCAGTAGCGATCCGCCGATAACCGTCCCGGCGTGGAGCAGCATGTTTAGCTCGCTCAATCCGGGTCGCTTGGGTTTCTTCGGCTTTCGCAACCGGATCGCAGGCAGCTACGACGGCCGCTGGATCGCGACCTCGGCAGCCGTCCGGGCCCCGCGTCTGTGGGACATAATGGGCGATCAGGGCCGCCGAGTCTGCATCGTGGGCGTGCCTCAGACCTACCCGGTCTCCCCTGTTAACGGCGTGCTCATCGCGTCGTTCCTGACTCCGGACACCAGCAGCGACTATGTCTACCCCGCCCCGCTCAAGCCCGAAATAGAGCGGGTGGCCGACGGATATATGCTGGATGTAGCGAACTTCCGCACCGAGCAGAAGCAGGAACTGCTGGCGCAAATCTACGCAATGACTGACAAGCGCTTCGCGGTCGCCCGCCACCTGCTTGCCAGCCAGCCATGGGACCTATTCATCATGGTCGAGATGGGGACTGACCGCATCCACCACGGCTTCTGGCGCTACGCCGCCCCTGAGCACCCCCGGTACGAGCCCGGCAATCCCTACGAGAACGTCATACTCGACTACTACCGTCATCTCGACGAGCAGTTAGGCGCGTTGCTGCAACTCGTGCCCGACGACGCCCTGGTGTTGGTCGTCTCCGACCACGGTGCCAAGCGTATGGCCGGCAGCTTCAACGTCAACGACTGGCTCATCCAGGCAGGCTACCTCAAACTCAGACGAGAACCGACTCAGTCTGCTGAACTCGACGCCGCGCTGGTGAACTGGCCGGAAACCATTGCCTGGGCCTGGGGCGGCTACTACGCTCGAATCTTTATCAACCTGGAGGGTCGCGAACCACAGGGCGCGGTCACCGCGGCTGACTACGAGCGGGTGCGCGCTCGGCTTCGGGCGGATCTGGAGGGCATAACTGACGACCGGGGACGAAAGATGGATACCGTGGTGCTGCGCCCGGAGCAGATCTATCACGGACCGCACACCGCCGAAGCACCGGACCTGCTGGTTTACTTTGATGACCTGTCCTGGCGGGCCGGCCAGAACATCGGCAACACCGGCCTGCACAGCGCTGAGACCGAGATCGGCCCCGACGACGCGGTACACGACTACGATGGCATCTTCGTTATGCATGACCCACTAAGCCGGGCCATCGGCCCCCGCGACCGGCTGCACCTTATGGATGTCGCCCCTACCGTGCTCTCTCGCGTCGAGTTACCCGTACCCGCTCACATGGAGGGCACCGTTATCACCTGACCTCCGCCGCACCTCCGCAGCTCCCCCGTCAACGAATAGTCTATCCGTGGGGAAATATTCCTTGGTGGCAGAAAAATCAGACAACCCCGGGGGGCTGGCGAGGGATATAGACTAGCGAGCAAGAGACCAGGCCCTGCGACCATCCACTAGCAGTGTCAGCCGCAGAGCCCAGAGCTTTGGAGAGTTGGTAGACCCTCCATATAGATTATACCCCAAACATGCGCTTGATGCAACCGACAGCCAAGTGCACCACCGGCTCATCCCCCATCCGGTCACAACGGACCCCAGGGGATAGCCACCTCGCTCTGCTCCGCCCCCCTCCGGACTCCGCTTCTTCCCCCGCTCAGACCACAGCAATACCAGCAGAATAACAGGTCGCGACCAATTCTCTACCAGATGGTTATCTATAAGCTGACACTGCTCCACACCAATTCTATAGGAAGCGTGGTGCAGAAAGAATGTCAGAAAGCCCTCACTCGACGAACCCAGACAACAAGCCCAGCCTCATTGACAATCGCCCGCGGCGAGACGACAGATCCTACGAGCCGACAACCGAGCTCGAAGTCCGGCAGATGGCTGACGAACTGCTGCGAGAGAGTATCGAGACTATGGGGCGGGGCGAATACCCTTTTTACAGTCCCTCATGGCTGCGGCAACTCGCCGCGCGTGACGCCGAGCTGCCCAGTGCGGATGATGCCCACCCCTCCAGGCCCGAGTACATAGCTCTGGCCTGCATGCGTCTTCTCGCACAAACGCCGATGAAGAGGGAGTCGTGCAGTGCCATTCGCCTCTCGATCAAGGGAATGGAGATAGAGG
>JALGTU010000175.1 GCA_029821195.1 Candidatus Zipacnadia bacterium | reverse complement strand
CGCCAGGCGCTTGCCGGGGAATCATAGCGGGGCGAGGCTGACGATGCCTAAACCTAAGCTCCTGGTGATGGTTGACCTCGATATGGCGCCGGAGGCGCTCGACATCCTCGCGGAGGTCGCCGAGGTGGTCTACCGCCCAGCGGACTACGATGTGCTCAAGTCAATCATCGGCGACTATGACGCCTACTTCGGGCACGTGGATACGCCGGTGGACAGGGACGTCCTGGCTAACGCAGATAGGCTGCGGGTCGTCACTTCGCCCAGTACCGGCACCGATCACCTCGACAAGGAAGAGCTGGCCCGGCGGGGCATTGAGCTGATTAGCATCACTCGCGACTACGAGTTGCTAGATACCTTCACCGCTACCGCCGAGATGGCCTGGCTGCTGTTGCTGGCCTGTTGTCGCCACTTCCCGGTGGCGACTCGCCACGTGCTGGCGGGCCACTGGCGCTCGGAACGGTTCTGTGGAATCCAGCTTTCGAGGAAGACGCTGGGAATTCTAGGCTATGGCCGGCTGGGCAAGATGAGCGGGGAATTCGGCAAGGCCTTCCGCATGCGGGTGCTGGCCTGCGACCTGCAGCCTATCCAAGACGGCACTCACACCTCAACCGAGGGCATCGAGCAGGTGGACTTCGCCACGCTTCTGCGCGAGAGCGATGCCATCACTATCCACGTCCACCTGACGCCGGAGAACTACCATCTGATTTCTACTGACCAATTCGCCAAGATGAAAGACGGTGTTTTCCTGATTAACACCAGCCGAGGTGACATCATAGACGAACAGGCGCTGCTGGCGGCATTGGAGAGTGGCAAGGTGGCGGCGGCCGGGCTGGATGTGATTCACGACGAGTGGCGCGAGGACTCGCGCGAAAGCCCGCTGGTGCAGTATGCTCTGGAGCATGACAATCTCATCATTACGCCGCACATCGGCGGCTGCACTCATACCTCAATCGCCGACGCGCGTATCTTCGCTGCCCGCAAACTGGCCGACTTCCTGCGAGGGCTGGCGAGGTAAGCGATGAAGACTGTCGAATCGGCGTTGCAATCCGTGACCGTGCCGTCAGACGTCCTGGCGGCTATGGATGAGATAGGCGAACCCTTTTCCGCCGGCTACTTCGGGGCGGAAGATGAGCCGATTGTCATTCGGATTGCCGAGGGCCTGCGGCGCTACGCGCTGGCCGTCCCGCTGTGGAAATACCACGGCGAGCCGCTGTATCCCTGCGATGGGCCTGTTCTCTGGAATAGAATTCCCCAGGTGATGGCGTTTCACTACGTGCGTCTCGACGGCCCCCACCTCAACATCCTCCAAGACAAGCGCGCCGCGGCAACGACTGAGGCGCAGCGTGAAGCGCTGGATGTCCTGGAGCAATTCTGGGCTGATTACCCGGGCGCTGGCGGCTGGACCCACAGTATCCCCAACTACCGGCGCATACTTGCTGAAGGCCTGGCCAGCTACGCGGAACGAGTCGAGGAGCATCTGACCAGGACCATTAGCGATGGCGACGAGGAGCGCCGCGACTTCTACCGGGCGATGCAGATCGTCCTCGAGACGGCGGAAATCTTGCGCGCCCGGTTTGTGGCGACGATTACTCAGACCGAACTCGATGATGCACAGGCCGAGGCCAAGCGCAGGCGGCTGCTCGCGGCGCTGGCGCGTGTACCATTTGCGCCTGCTTCGAGCTTTTATGAAGCAGTGGTCGCGGAGAACTTCATCTTCTACTTCGATGACAGCGACAACCTGGGCCGTTTCGACCAGGACCTGTGGCCTTACTACGAGGCGGACCTACAAGCCCAGCAGATCACCCATGAGGAAGCGGTCACGCTGGTAGCTCAGCTCTGGGACAATATGGACGCCTGCACAGCCTGGAACGTGGCTATCGGCGGCACTAATCCCGAAGGACAGCCAGGCAGCACCGAGTTCACGCGGGTGTGCATTGAGGCTGCTCAGGGCAAGCGCCGTCCCAACCTGGCCCTGCGCCTGCGTGAGGATACTCCGGAGGAAGTCTGGGACGCAGCTTTGGATTGCATCGCCACCGGGAACGGTCTGCCCGCTCTGTACTGCGAGGAGAACTACCTGAGGGCGATTCGCGAGGCCGACCTGGAGGCCCCCGCGCCCGACATCTACGACTTCGCGTTCGGCGGCTGCACTGAGCTTATGATTCACGGTTGCAGCAACGTCGGGTCCCTGGACGGAGACATCAACCTCCCTCAGGTGCTCACCCAGACTATCTCGACGCATCTGGCCGGCTTCGAGTCATTCGAGGAGTTCTTCCCGGCCTACCTGCAAGACCTGGAAAGCGAGATTGCGCAGCACACTCAGTTCATCAGCGAACAGCAGCGTCTCAAGTCCCTATATCACCCGCAGCCGATTCGCAGCCTGTTGATGGACGACTGCCTGGACGAGGGCGTCGAGTATGCCGCCGGGGGCGCGCGTTACAACTGGAGCGTTATCAACGTGATGGGCCTGGCCAATGCTATTGACTCGCTGGCCGCCATCCGTGAGGTGATTTTCGAGAAAGCTGAGATAACCGCTCAGGAGCTGCTTGAGGCGCTAGAGGCCAATTTCGAGGGGCACGAGGTGCTCCGTCATCGGTTGCAGCGCTGCCCCCGCTACGGTAACGGCGATCCCCGCGCGGATGAGCTGGCCCATCGGCTGTCGGAGTTCGTATTCACCGAGCTGCTCAAGCGCCGGCCCTGGCGCGGCGGGCGGTTCGTCGGCTCGTGCCTGATGTTCACAACCTATGCCCGATTCGGGCAGAGAGTCCCGGCTACACCCGATGGGCGGCTCGACGGCGAGCCGATTGCCGACAGCGCCGGGGCCTACCAGGGCCGCGATGTTCGGGGGCCGACCGCGCTGCTTAGTTCCGCCGCCCGCCTCGACCAGATTCACGCGCCGGGTACGCTGGTTGTCAATATCCGCGTCTCGCAGGAGCACTTCCAGTCACCAGCAGGCCGCGAGAAGCTCAAGGCGCTGATCCGTGGTTACTTCGACCTGGGCGGGATGCAGTTGCAGGTCCTGGTAGTTGATCAAGAGCTACTGCGCGACGCCCTGGAGCATCCCGAGCGGCACGAAGACCTCATCATCCGCGTGGGCGGTTACTCCGAGTACTGGAAGAACCTGACCCCGGAGCTGCGCCGCACCGTCCTGGAACGCACCGAACACTGACCGTCGCGGGTCGGGGCAAGGATACCCCTCCCCCGAGCATTAGGGGCCAAATTCTGATGCCCAATGAAGATTCATCGCCGACCGGCCCCAAAGGCCTAGTCTTCGACATAAAGAGATTCGCGGTGCACGACGGCCCGGGCATTCGCACTAGCGTTTTCCTGAAGGGCTGCCCGCTGTCGTGCACGTGGTGTCATAACCCCGAATCCATCTCCGCCGAGCCACAGATCTCTTTCGTTGCCGAGCGGTGCATCGGCTGCGGGCGGTGCGTAGAAGTATGCCGCTCCGGGGCGAGGCGGCTGGAGCAGGGCCGCCTGGTATACGACCGGAGCAAATGTACAGCCTGCGGGGAATGTGCCCGCGTCTGCCCGACTGCCGCCAGCGAGATCGTCGGCACGTGGCGCACACTCGACGAGGTGTGGGCCGAGGTCAGCGCCGATCGCGTCTTCTACGAGCGTTCCGGCGGCGGCGTGACCATTTCTGGCGGCGAGCCGCTCGCCCAATTCGAATTCACGCTGGCCCTGGCCCGCCGAATCCGGGAAAACAGCCTGCACCTTTGCCTGGACACCTGCGGCTATGCGCCGGAGGAGCAATTGCGCGAAATCGCCCCGCTGGTGGACCTGTTTCTCTACGACATCAAGGAAACTGACCCCGCGCGGCACCAGCAGCACACCGGCGTAAGCAACCAACAGATCCTGGCTAACCTCAGGCTACTCGACAGGCTGGGGCGGCCGGTGATTCTGCGCTGTCCGGTCATTCCCGGCATCAACCTGCGCGAAGGGTACCTCGAGGGGCTTGCCCATCTCTACGACTCGCTGAACCATTGCCTGGCCGTGCACCTGATGCCCTACCACACCCACACCCAAGCGAAATACGCTCGCCTGGGGATTGCGCCAGCGCAGTGCTGGGGCCGGGAACCGGATCCAGGAGAAGTCGAGGCGTGGTACGAGCAACTGGCGGCTCTGGGCGTGAACGCTGAGCAGCCCTGACACACGATGGCCCGGTATTATCGCGCACATATATGAACCCGAGGTGTATTGACG
>JALGTU010000174.1 GCA_029821195.1 Candidatus Zipacnadia bacterium | reverse complement strand
GGCCCTCTTCACTGTTTGCACCCCGGGGTTCATTGACTGAAGCCCCCTCTTCAATGATTGAAGAGGGGGGTCATCTATGCCTTCTTCGCTGTCCTTTAGCTGCTCCTGCTGCTGGACCAGCGCGTTTCTCGTCTCCATAAAGTCCGAGTGTACCAGTTTCCGCTTATTGTACTCCTCTTGGATTTCCTCGGGCAGCAGTGGTGGGTCGAGGATATAGTACATATGCGACTTCTGCCCCCCGGTCTCCTCATCGTGGCGCTGTTCGATTCGGATGAGGCCATACTTTACCAGCAGGCGGTTGTACTTGCGGACCGTGTTCTCGCTGACGTCGAGGAACTGCGCGACCTTACGGATCGAGGGGTACGCGCCTTTGGTCTGGTAGTTGACTAGGCTGATGTAGAGGTTATAGAGGGTATAGCCGGTCTGCCCGATAAAGGGAAGCCAGTACCAGGTGACTAGCTTGTCCACTACGTGAAAGGGTTGGCGCCTTTCATCCTGGACGCGTATCGGCATCCGCTGACTTACCCTCCCTACGGCTACACTACTTGTCGGTGTATGCTGAGGCCCAAGCGCTTCCCGATACGAGGAAGCTACTCGGCTACTTACCCTCCGCCCAACTTCGCCCGGTAGTTCCTGCTCACTGCGTCGAGCGTCTGAAGAATCTCGTTAGTCTCGTGGCGCGCCGTCTCATCCATCTGCCTCACGTCGGTACTGCGCAGCACCTGTATAAGGGACACCGCGCTCTTGATAATCGCTCCCGCCCCCGCTCGCCTCCGCCACAGCTCTCGGTACTCCTCGGCGGCTCTTTGTGCTGGCATGTGCGGGTGTTCCTGCAGCCGCTTGACTACCGCCACGGTTTCATCCCCACTCAGCTTCTGCTCCTTGATGGCCATTGCCAGCTCCATCTGCCTCTCGGGGTCATCGTTCAGCTTGCGCAGCGCCCGGCCGTGTTTCTCGGTCAGTTCCCCGGTTTCGAACATATCCTGAATCTGCTCGGGCAAGTCCACCAGCCCGGCCAGGCGTAGCACCGAGCGCTTGCTCAGCGCGACGCGCTTGGCCACCTCGGCCCACGATAATAGCAGTGCATCCTTCAGGCTGTGTAGTGCCCGGCCCCGCTCCAGATCGTTGAGGTCCTCGCGGTGCAGGTTCTCGATCAGCGCGACGATCCGCGCATCGCTGTCAGATAGTTCCTGGACCAGGCATGGAACTTCCTCCAGCTCTGCCTGCTGAGCCGCTCGCCACCGCCGCTCTCCGGCGACTATCTCGAAGCGCTCGCCGCCTTTGGGTCGGACAATTAGTGGTTGCAGTAGGCCTTGTTCCTTTATCGAGGCGGCGAGCTCGCCGATCGCGGCTGCCGGGAAACTTTGCCGCGGTTGGTGGGGATTGGGGTCGAGCGCGGCCACGGGCACCTGTTGAAGCTGGCCGCCCCGCACCTCCCGCCCCAGGAATCCTACCAGCTCTTCCCCGGCATCGGCAAACATCCGATCGTATTGCTCGGCTACCGGCCGCTTACTCGGCATTTGCTATGACCTCTTCTGCCAGTGTCCTGTAATCGTCGGCTACCGTTGCGTAGCCGGCGTACTCCAGAACCGACTGCTGTTCCACTGGACTCTTCTTTACGTGCGCGCTGTATCTTATAGTAGTGTTGAGTACCAGTTCGCCCAGATGGGCGCGGGCGGCCTCCACCACGTGGGCTGAGTGTACTGTCCGCTGGTTGTACATCGTCGGCACGACCCCCAGCACTTCCACCGGCGCGTTCATCTTTTCCTTTATGGCCTCGACGGTCTTCAGCGCCTGCGCGACGCCGCGCAAGGCCAGGTAATCGCACTGCATGGGAATGAGCACATAGTCAGCAGCGACCGTGGCCAGCGCCGTGAGCAGTCCCAGGCTCGGCGGACAGTCAATTATGATATAGTCGTATTGCTGGGCGAGCGGAGCCAGTGCATTTTGCAGCCGCCGCGCCCCGTCGGGCGCTTGCCGCAGGCGCTCTTCGATGGCGGTCAGGGCCTGACGCGCCGGCAGCAGGGCGAAGTTGCCGCGCTTGGTCAGTGGGTAGTTGCCGTCTACCTTCAGCTCGTTGGGATCGCCGGCAGCGAGCAGTTCGTCAACATACAGTTCGCTCTCCTCCGCCCCCAGCGCGAGGGTCAGGCTGCCCTGCGGGTCCATATCCACTAGCAGCACCCCCCGCTCCTGCTCGGCCAGTGCTGCCGCCAGGTTAAGCGCCGTCGTGGTCTTCCCCACCCCACCCTTTTGATTGACTATGGCTACAGCTATTGCCATGAGAACCCTGGTCCTATTTTTCTTATAACTTCGCCAGGCCCCCCACCGGGGCCTTTGTTGCGCCCTTCCCTGCCGTTATAGCTGCTGGCCCTCCCCTCGTTGCACCTGCCGCGCCCGTCAGTGTCTTATCAACTGCCTCTGGCCCCGAACCGCGGCCGGGTGCTCGCGGGTGGCCAGCCAGCTATCAATTGCTTGCTTATGGAAGCGCCAGGCGCTACCCACTCTCCGGCCGGGAAGGCGCCCTTCGCGGGCCATTTGCAGTATTGTCCGGTAGTTCACTTCCAGGTATTCGGCCAGTTCTTCGGCTGACAGTATTTCTGGCATATTCAATCGCCCACTCTTATGCAGGAGGATTACGTCAGAGTGACATTAGACTACACTGTCCTGTAATTATAACACATCCTTCTGGCAATAGCAAGCGGTCCTTCTGATATGGCTTTGCCCCAGCCTCTTGGTCGTTGTACGGACGTGGAGGATTCCGTCAGCCTGCCCACCAGCTTCAGCCAAAGGTCTTTGTCGATTCATCTGCCTCTCGTTCCCCCTCTCCCCCGGGGAGAGGGGCCAGGGGTGAGGCGCCCGTGTTGGCACACAACTTGCATTGAATTTGGCGTGGTCTTCTGATGCGCACAAACATTCTCGAAACCATTTCCCGCCAGACGGATGTAGTAGTGGTGGTGGGCATCATTGGTATTGTGGCGATGATGGTCATCCCGCTACCCCCCATGGTGCTCGATGCGCTGCTGACCTTGAATTTCGCCTTAGCGCTGACGATTTTGCTGGTGAGCATGTATGTGACCGAGCCGCTGCAGTTCTCGGTGTTCCCTTCTTTGCTGTTGGTCGCCACTCTTTATCGCTTGGCCCTCAACATTTCCTCCACGCGCATCATTCTGTTGCATGCCTATGCCGGGAAGGTCATCCAGGCATTCGGGCAGTTCGTGATCGCCGGCGATCTGGTTGTGGGGATGGTCGTCTTCCTGATCCTGGTGGTTATCCAGTTCGTGGTGATCACTAACGGCTCACAGCGCGTGGCCGAGGTCGCCGCACGGTTCACCCTGGACGAAATGCCGGGCAGGCAGATGTCCATTGACGCGGATATGAACGCCGGCATCATCACCGCTGAAGAGGCCAAGCAGCGTCGCCGCGACATCGAGCGCGAAGCCGATTTCTACGGGGCGATGGATGGGGCTTCCAAGTTTGTCCGCGGCGATGCGATTGCCGGCCTCATCATTGTAGCGGTCAACATTATTGGTGGTCTGATCATCGGCGTGCTGCGCCTGCAGCTCCCCGTGGGCGAGGCCCTTGCGCGCTACGGGCTGCTGACAGTTGGCGACGGTTTGGTCAGCCAGATTCCCGCCCTGCTTATCTCCACGGCGACTGGTCTTATCGTCACCCGTGCTGCTACGGAGCAACATCTAGGCGCCGACATTAGCGCGCAACTGACCGCCCAGCCCACCGCGCTGCTCATTGTGGCCGCGATGCTCTTCAGTCTGGGGATGGTCCCTGGCCTGCCCAAGCTCAGCTTCTTCACGGGCGGCGCGTTTGCTGGGCTGGCTGGTTACTACCTGCGGGTCAGTGCCCAACGCCGCGAGGAGCAAGAACGAGGCGAAGAAGAACCGGAGGCTCTTGCCGGGCTTGAGGAGTTACCTCCACTTGATCGCGTATCGTTGGAAATTGGTTACGGGCTGGTCTCTTTAGCCAATCCCGAGGAGGGCGGCGACCTTGCCCGGCGGGTCACTGGGGTACGCAAGCAGATAGGCGAGAGTCTGGGGCTGGTACTGCCGCCGGTACGTATCCGCGACAACATACTCTTGGAGTCCAACGATTACGTCATCAGATTTCGCAGCGTGGAGGTAGGGCGCGGCCAGGCCTATGCTAGCCGCCTTATGGCTATGCAGCCGCACCCTAATGTCTCCCCGGTGGAGGGGCTGGCGGCTAC
>JALGTU010000038.1 GCA_029821195.1 Candidatus Zipacnadia bacterium | reverse complement strand
CCTGACACTTCTGGATGGTCAATTCGGTGTTTGGCTCGACTCTGATCCGCGTTCCATCAATCCAATTCAGAGTCACCCGTCCATCGGGACCAGTGATTAGCTTGTCGCCGGCCTGCACCAGCGGCTTATCACCCATTGGTACTGCCGCGTCCGCCTCGTGGGCGACGAGCTTAACCTTAACATCACCGGAAACGTTGCTGACGTGGGCTATGCGCTGCATCACCACTACCGATTGCGTGAGCAGCAAAGCCAGCGCGACCAGAAAGGAGAAACCAATGATGATTGCGAAAGCAGCCTTGCGCATATCGTTAACCCTCCAGCTTACGCTGTCTTTGTTGTATAATAGACCTGATCAGCTATGTTATGGAGTCACCAGAAATTTACCCTTCCGCCGGGATGATTAAACGATGCGCGATGACTGGACGCAACCAGGCAGGCCAGCGAGTCGTCAGCCGGGCAAGGCCAAAGCCAAGTTGCTGCTCATCGCTGCCGCCTGTACCCTGGTCATGATTGCCGCCGACTTCTGGCGACCCATGACTATGCTGGACAGAATGGAACTGCGGACCGTAGACTGGCGCTTTCACTACCGCGGGCCACTCGCGCCCCACTCCGATATCGTTCTGGTGGCTGTAGACGAAGAGAGCATCGGCAAGGTAGGGATGTGGCCGTGGTCCCGTGCCGTTTTCGCCGAGCTTACCGAGCGCCTTAATGCTGCCGGAGCCCGGGCCATTATCTACGACATCTTCTTCGTGGAACGGGACCCTGACTCCGCCGAGGACGACGACCTGTTCGTTGCGGCCGTCGCCGCCGCCGGTAATGTCTACCTGGCGGGAGTCGCCCACGATATGGAATCCGCCGGGTCGGCCAACCCGCAATCTGGTGACCAGGATGCCAGCGATGCGCAGTCAACAACTGGGCCGGGCCGCGCCGGAATCGAACAGTATGGGTGGTCGCAGACCGAAATCGCCCCGGGCAGGGGATTACTGGCTTGGGCTAAGCTCCACAACTTTGCCGATCTGACTTACCCCTTCCCCAAGTTGGCCTCCGCCGCGCAAGGCGTGGGCTATACCGCCCTTTGGCAGACTGGCGACGGCGTCTTCCGCTACACCCCGGCGGTAGCACAGTGCCGGGGTTACTTGCACGCATCGTTGCCTGTTAAGGTAGCGGCGGATCTGCTCGGCATCCCCCCCGATGAGGTCACCGTCCGCCTGGGCCAGCGAATCGCGCTGGGCGAGCAGACTTCCATTCCCCTCGACCGCGGCGGCTGGACGACCATCAACTTCATGGGCAAGGAGAAGACCTATCCCCATTTCCCGGCCTGGCAGTTCCTCCAACCGTCGCCGGCCGGCTCGACATTGAATCTCCAGGACAAGATAGTATTGGTAATTGTTACTGCCAAAGGCTTGCTGGATGTGCGGGCCAGCCCCTTCGGCGACCAGCTCACTGGCGGAGAAGTGCAGGCTACCATCCTGGACAACATCCTCACCCAGCGCCATCTGCAGCGCCTGCTGCCCGAGCAAAGGCTGTTGGTCTTGGTCTTCATTGGCCTATACACTGGCCTGATCTTCGCTTTTCTGCCCACCGCCCCGGCGTTGGGCTACTCGCTCAGCCTGCTCTTGGTCTATAACTGGCTGGGGATGTGGGCGTTTGCCTACCGGGGTATGATCGTTGACCTCTTTGTGCCCACTGTCACCGGCGTGATCACTATCCTGGCGCTGGTCAGCTACCGGCTGCTGCGCGAGGAAAGCCAACGCTCCCGGGCGCACCAGACGCTCAGCCGCTTCGTCCCCGCCCAGATCGTCTCCCAGCTTATGGAGGACCAGGCAGCGCAAACTCTCCAGGGCCAACGCCGCGTGGTCAGCGTTCTGTTTTGCGACCTGCGCAATTTCACCGCGGCCAGCGAGCGCCTCAAGCCCGAGGCCACGGTCACCTTGCTCAACAGGTACTTCGCCCTGATGCATGAGGTCATCTGGGAATTCGAGGGCACCCTCGATAAGTTTCTGGGCGATGGCCTGATGGCATTTTTCAATGCCCCGATGGATCAACCTGACCATGCGCTGCGCGCTGTCCAGACAGCGATTGAGATGCAGCGCCGCATCGAGTTCAACCGCGCGGAGTGGGAATTCTGTGGCTGGCCCCAGTTGGCGGCAGGGATCGGCATTTCTACCGGCGAAGCCGTCGTCGGCTATATCACTTCCCGCGAGCGCATGCAGTATACCGCCATCGGCGCGCAGGTCAACTTGGCCTCCCGGCTCGAGGAGCTGACCAAGGAGCTTGGCGCCGAAATCCTCATCAGCGAAACCACCTATCAGTTGGTCAAAGACGCCGTGGAGACAGAGTTCAAGGGTAAGGTAGCAGTTCATGGCTTTGCTGAGGAGGTGAGGATCTACAGCGCTAATGTGCCCTTCAAATAATTTGGTACAGAGTGTTGAGTTTGCGTCTGTTTTGTGGTATAATATTCACAGTTTAGCAACGGGCACGGGTACGCGTTGCCTAATTTGGGGAGGGGAACACGGATTGCTACACCAATCATAGGCAAGACCCCTTGGCTGGTCAAGAAGCACGGAGGGTCAACTGCACTCCGTAGGCACTGGAACAGGGCAGCCCGAAGTAGGCCCAGGTCGCAAGCGGCAGGTTTAAGGGCGGGCACGATTGTGTACACTAAAGATACGAGATGCAGTGGCTCAAGTTGTGCTCAACAAAACTGGCGGGGGGTATTGGTCTGCCCTACACAAGCGGGCAACCAAATCACGGATGAAGATCGTCGTTATGGCACTTTATGAAGTCATCAAACGCATCGTTGATTTACTCGCCGCCTCAGCCGGATTGGTACTGACAGCGCCGCTTATGCTGCTCACGGCCATTGCTATCAAGCTGGAAAGCCCTGGGCCAATACTATTTCGCCATATGCGCCTGGGCAAAGATGGCCGGCCCTTCATAATGCTCAAGTTCCGGTCTATGTACCAGGAAGCTTCGGCGGTTCAGGCGCAGCTTCTGGGTCATAACGACATCACTGGGCCTGTCTTCAAGATTCGCTCCGATCCGCGGCTTACCCGCGTCGGACGCGCAATCCGCAAATATAGCATCGATGAGCTGCCCCAGTTATGGAATGTCCTGTGTGGTGATATGAGTCTGGTGGGGCCGCGGCCGCCCATCCCCGATGAAGTAGCGCGCTACGAACCGTGGCAACGCGAGCGCTTGGCGGTCAAACCGGGCCTGACCTGTACCTGGCAGGTAAGTGGCCGCTCGGACATTCCCTTTGACCAGTGGGTGCAAATGGATATCGAGTACGTCCGCTCGTGCAACCTGGTCCAGGACCTCAAGCTGCTGCTGCTGACCGTCCTTGCTGTGATCAGCGCTCGCGGCGCCTACTGAAGACTGCGCCCATGACCCCACATCGTCCCATCACTTGGTGAACGGCCTCTGATCACACCGTTTGGCCCCTCGGCTATGCGCCGTGCACAATCCTGCCGGGGACGAACTCAGTCATCTGGGTGAAGGTATGCTCATCCGAGGCCCGAACCACTACTTCCCGCACATCACTCAGCCGGGGCGGACGCCAACGGCAGTCGTGCCCATCGGTGGCGAGGATGTGGACTAGCCCGTCGCGAATCAGTTGAACCGCCTTGTTCCGGACGGCGTCGCTCTTGCGTCCCCGCAGGCTGCTGGCGTTGACTTGAATCAGGCAACCGCGATCTGCCAAATTCTGGTACACCTCGGGTCGCTGGGTCAGCAGTTCCGAGCGTTCCGGGTGGGCGAGTATCGGGTTGACGCCGGCGATCTGGAGTTCAAAGCAGAGCTGCTCAAGGTAGGTCGGGATGGCAACGAAGGGCGGCTCGAGCAGCAGGTAGTTGCCCTGGTCAGCCACGGTCAGTAGCTCCCCCTCCCGGACTAGCGCCACTACGCCGGGGTGCGCCTCGACTTCGGCCCCGGGCAGTACCGTCAGCGCCAGGCCCTGCGCGGTGATGGCTTGGTTCAGATCGGCAGTAGCGGCCCGGATTTCATCGGGTGTGGGCTTGCCGGCAATGTTCACGTGCGGGGTAGCAACGATGACTTCAATCCCGTCGTCCCAGGCGATCTGCGCCATTGCCAGCGCGGTATCCAGATCCTCAGCCCCGTCGTCCAGTCCCGGCAAGATGTGACAATGCAGATCAATCATGGGCCTCGGACCAGATAGCAACAGGCGCCCTCCCGATCGTTAGCGGCGAGGGCGCCGGTAGGTCGCGTGCGGTTGAAGGTGTTGAAGGTAAGGTTAGTCAGTTCGGAATGTCACGTAAGCGCGATGCTCAATCCGGTTCCATTCCACGGCGATGCCGAACAGGTTGCAGTAGAAGCGCAGCGGAACGTACAAGCCCTCCTTGCGCTTGATGGGCACACGCTCGACATCGGTCTCCACCCCATTGACCAGCACGTAGCTCTTGCCGGGCAATACCCGGACCAGAACCTTGCTCCGCTCCAGTTCGATCAGATCGCGCGGCGGGCCCTTGAGGATGGTTCCCTTAATGTGGCGCATCAGGTCCACCAGCGTGACGTAGACGCGACCCTCTTTGAGGAAGGGTTTGTGTTCGAAATCACCCTCCCGGCCGTTGAACCAGACCATCTCGCGCTCGATCTTCTTGCGCTCAATGACCTTGAAGTCTTCTGCGCTTCCCCATCCCATGGTAGTCAGCAGGAGGCTGGCACCAAGCACTGTTCCTACTATTAGAGCCAAGCAGCGTCTCATTTGCATTGTATTTCCTCCTGAAAAGCACAAGACGTACATCTCGAACTACCGCCACAGTATACCACAGGCCCGCACCTGTGTCAAAGAAAACCAGTGCTATCCTCTGCTTTTTCAGGCCGTTGTCTGTCGTTGTCTGTTGTTGTCTGTCGTTACGTTCCCATCTTCCAGCTTGCCAGATACTCTTCCTGCTCGGGCGTCAGGGCATCTATGGATATACCCATAGTCTGCAGCTTCAGCGTGGCGACTCGCTCATCAATCTCCGCTGGCACCGGGTGGACGGCTATTGCCAGCGGCTCGGGCAACTGCGCTACATATTCGGCGCACAGCGCCTGGTTGGCAAAGCTCATATCCATAACCGAGGCCGGATGGCCCTCCGCCGCCGCCAGATTGGTCAGGCGTCCCTGGCCGATGACAAAAAGCTGCCGCCCGTCTTCGAGGTGATATGCCTCCAGGTTGGGCCGAATCGTGCGGATGGTCGTGGTCATCTCCCCCAGCTCGGCCAGGTCAATCTCCACGTCGAAGTGCCCGGAGTTGCCCAGGACCGCGCCGTCCTTGATAACCTCGAAATGCTCGCGGCGGATTACCGACCTATCGCCCGTGACCGTGATGAAAATGTCGCCAATCCTCGCCGCCTTGGCAATAGTCATCACCTGGTAGCCGTCCATTGCCGCCTGCAGGGCGCGCAGCGGGTTCACCTCACAGATGATGACCTTGGCCCCCATGCCCAACGCCCTCGCTGCCACCCCCCGCCCGCAGTCGCCGTAGCCGCAGACTACGAAGTTCTTCCCCCCCAGCAGGATATTGGTGGCGCGCAGGACCCCGTCAATCGTGCTCTGTCCGGTGCCGTAGTAGTTGTCGAACAGGTGCTTGGTATTAGCGTCGTTGACCGCAATCAGCGGATACTTGAGCGCCCCATCGGCAGCCATCGCCCGCAGCCGGATTACGCCGGTGGTGGTCTCTTCCATCCCCGCCTTAATGCCTGCAATCTGCTCCTGGCGCTCCGAATGCAGCGTGGAGATCAAGTCGGCACCATCGTCAACGGTAATGGTTGGCTTGATGTCCAGCACTGCATTGATATGGCGGTAGTAAGTATCGCGGTCCTCGCCATGCCGGGCGAAAACCGGTATGTCGTAATCAGCCACCAGGCTGGCGGCCACCTGATCCTGCGTGCTCAGCGGATTACTGGCGCACAGGGCCACCTCCGCGCCGCCGGCCTTCAGGGTCCGCATCAGATTGGCTGTCTCCGAGGTCACGTGCAGGCAGCAGCCGATCCGCTCGCCCACCAGCGGCTGCTGCTGCCGGAACTGCTCACGAATCAGCTCCAGCACCTGCATCTGCCGGTCCGCCCACTCGATCCGGCACTGGCCGGCTTCTCTGAGTTCCACGTCAGCAATATCGCAATCCATCTGCTCTCGTTCCTCCCGATGGTATCAGTTCCAAGTGGCTGCTCCGCCACAGAGTATGGGACAACACGAGGATAACGTCAAGGCGAGCTACTGCAATACTCGCGCCGTCGCTATTGGCCCGCGAGGCAACTTCGCACGTACTCAGTTACGGCCTCCTGCCACGGCCGCAGTGGAGTAAATCCTAACTGCCGCCAGCGCCGATTGTCAAGCACCGAGAACGCCGGGCGCGGGGTGGGGCTGTCCCAGTCCGCGCGGGTGATCTCAGTGATCAGCACGTCCGTCAAACCGGCTGCAGCCAGCGCCCTCCGCGCCAGCTCGACCCGCGAGCAGTAGCCGCTGTTGGTGATGTGTACGATCCCGCTTACCGGCCGGGTGACGATCTGCCACAGCGCCTCGGCCAGGTCGCGGCTGTAGGTCGGTGAAGCGACCTCGTCAATGACCACCCGGAGTTGGCCCCCTTCCCGCGCCCGGCGAACGATAGTGTCTACGAAGCTGCGGCCCACCAGCCCGAACATCCACTGCGTCCGCACAATCAGGCAGTCTGCCGTACTTGCTAGGACCTCCTGCGCCGCGCGTTCTCCGGCCAGCTTCGATTCGCCGTACAGATTTACCGGGTTAGGCGCATCCTCCTCGGTATACGGTTCCCCCTTCGTGCCATCGAAGACGTAGTCGCTGCTGATGTAGATTAGCCGCGCGCCCACCTCCGCACAGAAACGGGCCACGTTCTTGGTCGCTACGACGTTGTGCCGGTGGGCAAGCTGCGGCTCGCGCGTAGCGCGCTCAACGTCGGTATACCCGGCGCAGTGGATCACCACGTCCGGCTTATCTCGTCCGCCGTAGCTGCGTTCGTGCAGCGAAGGAGGATGCGGCCCCAGCGCACTCCGGATACCTTCCGGGGTACTCAGGTCACCGTCAGCAATATCCACGCCGACTGCCCGCGCCGACGCCGGTGCCAGCGCTATCAGCGCCGACCCCAGCATCCCGGCCGCCCCGGTCACTATCACCAGCCTGTCATCGCTCAACTCGGTCATATTCTCGTTCTCGTGCTGCTCAGCTCAGCCTGGCCGGCATCGTCTGATGAAGGGTGGGAGGGGCAACCTTGCCCCGATAACCATCGCGCTAGGAATGCCGCTCCTACCGTCTTGGGTTGCATGTCAGTCGCGACAGGATACTGCTTCACTTCCGCCTTCGCTAGAGCTACGGCGGACGAGATGTCGCTCCCACCAGGTAGGATATAGCTATCGTTTGCGGTTCTCCTGTATTTTGATTCCTGACTCCTGTATCCCGTGTCCGTTCCGTCTTGCTGTTCACTATCCACTATGCACTATCCACTACCCACTAACCTCCCCTATATCTGCACCACACCGCCCGTCTCCAGGCTCTCGTGGACGGCGGCGGCGATCTTGGTCGCTTCCAGGCCGTCATTGCCGTCGGGGTACTCGCCCAGGTCCTGGAGCGTGGCGCCGTCCAGCAGCATGTTGACGTTGGTCACGAAATGGGTAATGCTGGTCATACCGTAGCCCTCCCAGACCTCCCGGCCCCGGGCATCCCGGCGCATGCGCAGGTAGCTCATGTTATGCGTCTGGTTCATCGGCTGATCGCCCGTGCAGACCGTCAGCGTGCCGCGGTCCTGGGAGTCGCATTCCAGCAGGCCCTCGGTGCCGACCAGGCGGATGCCCTGGTTGACGACCGCGGGAAACCCGTCGGGCAGGATCCAGGCGGTATCGAAGGCGACGGTCGCGCCGTTGTCGAAGACGACCTTGGCCGAAATCGAATCCCAGCCCCCTACGCCCACCTCAGCCAGCTTATCCTGCCGACCCGTCGCCCAGACCGCCTGGCCATCGGCTCCGATCAACCAGCGGGTCAGGTCGTAAAAGTGAATGCCCACGAACCACGCCGGCGAGCTGTTCTTCACCCAGCCCGGAAACCAGTCGCGCGGTACCTCGATGCGGTCTTCCATATGCACATAGCCGTACTCGATCTTGCCCAGGTCACCGGCGGCGATCTTCTGGCGCATCCGCTGGTGGTACTCATCGTAGCGCTTGTGAAAATCAACGTGCAGCAGCACGCCCGCCCTCTGGCAGGCCTCGGTCATCTCCACACAGCCCTTGGCGGTCACATCCAGCGGCTTCTCGCAGAGCACGTTGACGCCCGCCGCCGCCGCGGCCAGCACGATCTCCTTGTGCAGGTGATCGGGCGTGACCACCGTCACGCCGTCCAGCTCTTCTTTGTCCAGCATTTCCCGGAAATCGGCATACGGTGTGAATTCGAACTCCTCGCGCCGCTGGTTGAGCAACTTCTCGTTTATGTCGCAGCCGGCTACCAACTCCGCCGTCCCGGTATAGCCTAGCTGCCGAAGGCAGCGCAGGTGATTGATCCCGAAGGTCCCCAGGCCCACTATGCCCAGTCGTGCCGTTGCCATTAGTAGTTCCCTCCCTGGAGTTTCTCCAGCTTGAACGTACAGAACACACCTCCGGTAGGACAGGCGTCTCGCCTGTCAACAACCAGTGACGGGCCAGAGGCCCGTCCTACCCAGTCGGTAGATTCCTCGCCTGGTTGCTACCTACCTCCCTGCGCCCTGCCCGGCGCTCAAGTCGGGTGGAGCCGGGGCCAATATCACTAGGGACGAGAGTTGCCTTTGTCTGTTAGGATTGTTGTAAGGGAGCTGAGTGCGGTGACGCCAGTGGCTGGTTGGTCGGGATTGTTTGACCATCCAGACTCCTGGGCGGGTGAGTCCGCTGGAGCTAGCTTGGGCGGCCTGCCGCCCTCGCGTTTGTGGAGCCTGCAACTGTTGAACAGCGTTGTGGAGAGCAAGGACGGTTACACCGTCGGCCACTGCCACCGCGTGCGCGACTACGCCCGGTATCTGGGCGAGGCCTTCGGGTTCAGCGGCAACCAACTGCGCTGCCTACTCATTGCTGCGGCGTTCCATGATATTGGCAAGATCGGAATTGTCAGTAGCATCCTCAACAAGGTCGGCCCGCTGGAGCCTTTCGAGTGGCAGGTAATGTACATGCACCCGCTGCTCGGTCGCGAGCTATGGGAAGGCGCCGTCCCCGGGCAGCCCGAAGTGGCCGAGATCATCCATCAGCACCACGAGCGCTGGGACGGCCAGGGTTACCCGCGGGGACTGGCCGGTGACGAAATCCGCATCGAAGCCCGGATTCTGAGTGTAGTTGACGCCTACGATGCGATGTGCACCGACCGTCCCTATCGCCCGGCGCTCACTGCCGCCGCGGCCCTGGACGAGTTGCACGCCGGTGTCGGAACTCAATTCGCCCCGGAACAGGCGGCGGCCCTCATTGACATTGTTGAAGGAAGGAGCCTTAAGGCGGCATGAGTTGGCGTAGGTGCTTACTGATTTTCCTGGTGCTTTCCGTGGCGGCGGCTATCTTCCGCACTTTCGTCTGTCCGGTAGATAGCCAGGCGGCTGTCTTCACGGTGCTCCTGAGCCTAAGCGAACTGTTCTTTTTGGCTACATTTATCGCTTACTGGAGCTTCCAATCCGACTCCCGATTGGCTTTGCTCGGCATTCTGCTATGTTACTGCGACTGCTTCGCTGGCCTTGTCATCCCTCGGTCGTATTTGTCCCTGGGACTGCCCTACATGCACAGCGGCGTGCATGTAGTGGGCCTGGGGCTGTTTGCCTGGGGGCTAGTGCGGGAGCACGGGCGCTGGCGGACGCTGCTCGAGAAAACCACGCGTGCCGAAGAGAAATACCGGGCCATCTTTGAGAATTCTGCCGTGGGCATCACTGTCGCTGACGCCCACGAACGCATCGTCTCCTGGAACCACCTTGCTGAGGAACTGTTGGGCGCGGATCGAGCCAGCCTCTACATGAAGCCGGTGCAGGAGCTGTATCCCCCCGAAGAATGGGAGAAGCTGCGCCAGCTCAAAGTTCGCCAACGGGGCAGGCAGCTTCACTTTCAAACGAAAATGCTCCAGGCCAACGGCGAGCTAATTGACGTGGACATCTCGATGAGCGTCGTCAAGGATGCCGCGGGCAATGTGCAGCAGTCCATCGGCATCATCCGCAACATCACCGCCCGCAAGCAAGCCGAACAGAGGCTCGCCGAGTCTGAAGAGAAATATCGGGTCTTGACCGAAAGCTCGGTCCAGCCGGTCAGCGTCGTCCAGAGCGCTGAGCTGAAGTACGTCAACGAGGCCTTCGCGGAAAGCCTCGGCTATGATGACAGCACCGAACTCGTCGGGCGGGACTTCCTTGACCTGGTCGCCGCCGAGGACCGCCCCTCCCAGACCTGGCTGTTTGGCTCTGCTGCTCCCCACGGCGTCACCCGGCACACCCTCCGGCTCCTCAGCAAGGCCGGGGAGATGCGTTGGTACGAGATGCAAGTGACCCGCATCCAGTACGAGGGCCGGCCCGCCCTGCTTGTAACCGGCCGGGACATCAGTGAGACGAAAATGCTCTGGGAGGAACTGAACCAGCAGCTTTTGCGTGATCCTTTGACTGGTGTCTACAACCGCCGCTACTTCAACGAGATCATCATGCAGGAGGTCAAACGCGCCGACCGCTACGGCTACCAGACCAGCTTCATAATGGCGGACATTGACGGCATGAAGTTCGTCAATGATACCTACGGCCACCTCGTCGGCGACCAGCTCCTGTGCGGGGTCGCTGAGGTGCTCGAAGAGTCAATCCGCAGCGCTGATGTGGTCATCCGCTACGGCGGCGATGAGTTCCTGGTGGTGATGCCTCAGACTACCGCTGAAGAGGCCCAATTTGCTGTAGAGCGCATCCGCGGCAATTTCGCCGAGTGGCTGAATGACCAGGCTGGAGTCGGCGCTCTGCACCGGGATATGCCGGCTCAGGTTGGCTTCAGTATGGGTGTGGCCTCCCACACGCCGAACTCCGAGTTAGCCGTCGAAGAGATTCTTGCCCAGGCTGACGAGGCGATGTACCGGGACAAGCAGGCCAAGCGCGATCTGCAATCTGCCTCCGAATAGCCCCGCCTCCTGTGCCAATCCCCCCGTCACCTCTTGACGCGAGGGTTTGCCACTCCTTATAATATGCTTGGTGATTTGCAATCCCAAGGAGGACTCACAATATGCCACCTACTAGTCGGTGTTTAGTGGTTGTCCTGTTGGTAGTACTGGTTGCTTGGTGTGCGAGCGGCGACGAGATTAATGACGCTATTGAACAGACCGGCGCCGACTTCAAGCTCGTCAAAGAGAGTGTTGATCAAGCCATCGAAAAGCTTGACCAGCTCGGCGATGGCCTTTACCAGGCTGAGCACTTTGTCCGTAACCTCCAGAATATTGATCCCGCCCAGCGCCAGCAGATCCTCGACAAGATAGCCGAGGCCAAAACCGCGCTAGGCACCTACACCGAGCCGCTGGAGACCTTCTCCAAGTACGCCGGCCCGGCGGTTTCTGCCTTCGATGTCTACGGCGAACTTAAAGACCTTAGGGCCAAGGTGGCCAATCGCCAGGGCGGGCCCCTGGCCGGGCAGCTGCAAGTGCTCGCCACGGTGATGGAGAAATACGGCGGCAAAATCCCCATCATCGGTTCAGCTATTGAGGCCTACGGCCAGATCACCACTGGCATACTCGACGCCACCGACAAGCTGGCTCATGCCATTGATGATAATCGCAACCAGGGCATCGTCGGCGGCCAGGGCTACTACGCGACCGGTGCCTCCAAGGAGAAGTACGACAAGATGGTCGAGCAGTTCGGCCAGGACTTTGCCCAGGGCACCCGTTTTGCTCCCGCATCCCCGCCCTGGATTTACCGCCCCGACTTCGGCACTGGCCCCGTCCTGATCTGGGATGCTGACAGTAAGCAGTGGCACAAGATTGACGAGGCGGTGCCCGTCGAGAAGATCTTCAAGATGAACCTGCTGGCCGGCAAGCGCCGCAGCGCCTGGGAGCTGAAGGTCCTCAGCGAGCACTGGGATAGCGGTCAGCAGCGCCTTGATACCGCCGCTGACATCAAGGACATCTTTGGCCGCCTCCGCCGCTTGCTGGTCGGCCCCGCGGTTGATGCCTTCGATGCCGTCAACCAGAAGTATGACTACGAGCTCGGCTGGTGGACCGAGCACGGCGATGAGTTCCAGGCCAAGTACGCCTATGATCCCCAGTTCAAGAATCGCATCAACCAGGCCCTCGCCGACCTGCACCGCGAGTTCAAAAACCAGGGCGCGGACACTTCAGCCGAGTCTCTGGCCCAGTGGGCCGCCCAGCATGGTGTGCCCCTGCCCGCTGACCAACCCGCTGACCAACCCGCTGACCAACCCGCTGACCAACCCGCCGATCAACCTGCGGATCAACCGGCCGACCAGCCCACCGACCAGCCTCCTACTAGCCCCGTCGAGCTGTCCATCTGCTTTCTGGTGGACTGTAGTGGCAGTATGGGTGGGAGCAAGATGACCTCGGCCAAAGCGGCGGTCAAGTCCTCCGTCGCCCAGACCAACGACGGCAAGACCGAGTGGGCGGTGCTCGGCTTCGGTGCCTGCTCCTGCTGGGAAGAGTGCGGTTTCACCCGGGATCCCAGTGTGGTCGCCGCCGCCGTAGATGGGCTGGGCGCCAACGGCGATACGCCGCTGACCTACTCGACATTCAAAGCGCTTGCCTATCTGCCCAAGTACGGCCAGGGCAAAAAAGGCCGACTTATTATCCTCTGCGACGGGCAGGACAATTGTCCCGAGCGTGGCTCTACCACCCAGGAAGAGGCCATGGACGGACTCAAGACTATTGTCCGCGGTGTCCAGATGCCGGCCGGTTCGGGAGGTAACCCATAATGAAAGTTGCTTATGCGTTGACGGCAAGCTTGTTAGCAGTGGCACTGTTGCTGCCCAGTGCCCCGGGCGAGGCCCGCAGGATGCTTACGGAGCCCAACGATACCGTGGAAAGCGCGAAGCTCGAGGCGCAGCAAGCCATGCAGAGCAGTAACATGCAGGTGACCGTCAGCACGGTCGGCTTTGACATTGGCACCGGCTCGGAGGCCGAGCAGTACCTCCAGCAGGCGGCCCAAATCGGTGGCGGCGGCTACTTTACCGCTTCCGACAGCGGGCAGCTAAGCGCCGCCATGACCGCCGCAGCGAGCGGGCAGACTACGGTAGCCACACAGGGGGGCCCGACCATCACCTCGCCCCGAGATGGTGATATTGCCGGTCCCGCCACCGAGATAATCGGCCACACCGATCCCGAGGCACTCGTGGTCATCTGGACGGTAGCCTATCGTACCGATACCAACGAGGCAGTCAGGAATGTCCCCGGCATTCGGCACAAGGCCAAAGAAAATGGCGACTTCCACTTCCGCATCGCCACCCCCCGGATAGCCTTTGGCCAGAAGAATGTCGCCGTGCGCTACGAAATCCACGCCCGCGTCGAGGCCCCCGGCTACCAGGGGCCTGAGACCATCGTAAACATATACTCGCAGTAGGTCGGCCTCAGGGCTATCAACCGGCCGGCAGTTGCACCAGCTATGCGCAACCGGCACTGACCGTGCTGGCTGCGCATTTTGCCATATCCCCGCCTGGAGCCGATGGTTCCGACCCGACGCTGGGTTTGTGCAGGAGGTTGCGCTGCCCCGGTTGGGGAATTGACCCTCGGCAGGCGATAATCCGGCCGTAGTTAGTCCGTATTATTGACCGAGACAAAGTGGCAGAGTGTCTCTAAGACGCAATAGTGGCCGTGTGACGGCGTTGACGCCAATCCACAGCTCTGTGCGACGAACGGTACGATGCAATCAGTAGCAGCACTACTCAAATTCAAAGTTTTTGCCGGCTCGTCCGCCATAGCTACAGTTGTGTAGCGGCGGCGGGAAGGGTGTGGCCTGCGGTGAGCTTAGTCGAACCGGAAACAGGGTGCTAGCGCACACTGTAAGCCCCCGTATGTACCAGTTGTTTCTGTCGTTGTCTGCTGTTGTCTGTCGCTATCTGTCGTCGAATGAGCGGGTTTCCCACAAGCCGTTCATGAATAATCTGGGTTAGAGACTGGTGAGGCGATTGTCCGAGAAGCTGGCACTACATGGCGGGGAGCCAACCCGCGATACCCAGGCGCATCCCTGGCCGACGGTGGGCGACATCAGTGGTCGGGACTTCGGTGAAGAGGAAATCGAGCTACTGAGCGAGGTCATCAAGTCCGGCACGCTCAGCCGCCACGGTGGCACAATGGTCCAGCAGTTCGAGCATGAGTACGCCGAATTCGTCGGGGTAGAGCACTGCCTCGCCGTAACCTCCGGTACCGCTGCCTTGCATACCGCGGTGGGCGCGCTGCAGCTCGAAGTCGGTGACGAGATCATCACCACCACCATCACGGATATGGGCACGGTCATCGCGATCCTGGCGCAGAACCACCTGCCCGTGTTTGTGGATGTGGATCGCCGCACCATGCTGATGGACACAGCCAAGATTGAGGCCGCCATCACCGACCGGACCCGCGCGATCATTGTCGTCCACCTCTTCGGCCAGCCGGTGCCGATGGACGAGGTAATGGGCATCGCCGACAGGCATGGCCTGTACGTGATCGAGGACTGTGCGCAGTCGCACGGCGGCAAGTGGGCGGGCCGCATGGTCGGCACTATCGGCCACATTAATTGCTTCTCGCTTCAGCAGAGCAAGCAGATCACCACCGGCGACGGCGGCATCGTCGTGACCAATGACGAGCATTTGGCTGGCCGCGCCCGCCTCTTTCATGATAAGTTTTACGACCGCTCCGGCCAGGATCGCGGCATTGACCGCCTGGGTATGAACTATCGGATGAACGAGCTCACTGGTGCTGTGGCCCTGGCGCAAACTCGCAAGCTCCCCGCTATCCTCCAGCGGCGACGCCACACCGCCGAGCTCCTTGTCCGGAAGCTGGCGCAGATCTCGGGAATCATTCCGCCGTACGTTCACCCCGAGGCAACCCATTCGTGGTGGAAACTCAGCTTCCAGATTGATCACGAGCTGCTGGGCTGCAGCACCGAGCAGTTCCTGGAGGCCCTTCGCGCCGAGGGGTTGCCCTTCTTCACTGGTTACGCCGGCGGCCTGCCGATCTGCGCGTGTCCGGCGCTTGCCGAGCATCGCGCCTACGGCAGCGGCCAGTTCCCCTGGGAGCCGCCCTATGGCCGGATGATTGAGTACCGTGCGGAGAACTACCCGGAGACGCTCTGGGCGCAGCAAAATACCTTTATTGCGAGCTGGAATGAAGGCTTTAGTGAAGCCGACGTGGCCGACCTTAGCCGAGGCCTCGCCAAAGTCGCCGCCTACTACCGAGCGCGTTGACGACTGTCGTAGTCTGCCGTTGAGCTGTGGGTGTGCTGTTGTTGAGCTGCCGTTATTTGCCGTTACCCCTCTCCCGCAGGGAGAGGGGGCAGGGGTGAGGCCGCCGTTGAAGGGATGTGCTTAACCAATGCGCGATGTAGCGTCGGATGTAGACAACCGAGGCATTGCCATAGACCGGGTGGGGGTGTGCGATATTCACCTCCCGGTGATGATCCGCGAGAAGGATGGCGGGATGGCGCGGGTGCTGGGCGAGTTCGACGTCAGCGTGCAATTGCCCCACCATGCCCGGGGCACCCACATGAGCCGCTTCGTGGAGATTCTTTCACACTGGAGCCGCCAGGCCGTCGCCATGGAGGAGATCCGCGAGATGCTGGAGGAAATCCAGACCGTCTTCGCCGCACAAGCCGCTCACTTGAGCCTCAAGTTCACCTATTTTCTGCAGAAGACTTCCCCGGCCAGCGGGCTGGAATCATCGCTTGATTACGATTGCCTCTTCGAGGGGCGACTCGACAAGGACGGTTATGTCTTCACCCTCGGTGTGACCGTCCCGATCATGACGCTGTGCCCCTGCTCCAAGGAGATTTCCGCCTACGGGGCCCACAGCCAGCGTGCCCAGCTCACCGTCCGCCTACGCGCCGCCGGGGGCTTCATCATCTGGCTGGAGGACCTTGTCCCCTTGCTTGAGCGCCAGGGCAGCTACGAGATCTTCCCCATGCTCAAGCGCGCCGACGAAAAACTCGTCACCGAGGGCGCCTACGACAACCCCAAGTTCGTCGAAGATGTCGTCCGCGATACTGTCCTGGCCCTGCGCACCCTTGCGCAGGTGACCTGGTTTTCGGTAGAATGTAAGAGCTACGAATCAATCCACAATCATATCGCTTACGCTTATGCGGAGAGTGGTGGGGATTAGATGGCGATTGCAATTGCGGTAGTCCTGGCAATAGCTGGCGCGGGATTGCTCTGGTACGGGCAGCGCATCTGGAGGACACTGACTCGCGGCGCTGCACCGGCGGCCGAGCCCGAGCCTGAGCTTGATGAGATCACCCCGGCTGCGCCGCTGGGTCCCGATCAACTGGTCTTCCTCTTCCCGGAGCGCTTTGTGGGCACCTCGGAGGGCGCTGGCGGCGCAGCGGGGACGACAGGCACGGCACCACTTACTGAGGAATCCGTGGACCTGCGCGACCAGGCCAACCGGCTCATCTACGCCGTCCTGGTGGATCAGCACCAGCGCAGTCGGCTGGAGTTCCGCCTGGTCGAGCGGGCGCCTTCGATGATGCCCCCCTTCCCCCACAAAGCCTGGGCGCTGGAGGTGCGGCGCGCCGATGCGCTCAGTTCCTCGCCGCTGCTCGACTGCCTGAACGTAGCTTTCAGTGTTCTCTACAGCAAGCGCCAGATCCCCGCTGGCCCGGGCGCCGAACAGGAGCCCGAACAGCTCTGGGTCTCGCTGGATGAGCTTATCGAGCAGGTGCTCAAGGTAGCTCGCGCGGAGATCAGCTTCTGGAAGCGCCAGGGCGTCTACGCCGACCTGTGCAACTATGTCGAAGAGGCGCTGATCGCCGCCGGGTATATGCGCGAGCTGCCGCACGGCACTTGGCTGGAGCGCCTGCGCGGACGGAAGCTGCAGGTCAACCGGCGGGCCATCGAGCAGCGCCGCAGCGACGCCGAGGATCTCCACCGCTCCCTGGTCGAATTCCGCCGCACCCACGGCTCGGAGCGGACCCGCGAGATGGCCGAGGACCTCACCTCCCCCTCGCAGGAGGCCGACTCGGAGCTGGCCACCGACTCCGGCCCGCTGGACGAGCTGCCCCTCGACGACGCCCTGCGCCTGAGCATCTACGAGACGCTGCAGTCCCTGCGCCAACTGGAGCCCAGTGGGGGCGCCTAAGCAGATGTGCGACCCCACTAATGCCAATTCACCGTTGTGTGCGCAGCGCCGCGATGCCATTAGCAGCTATGCTACTCAACTTTCAAAGTTTTTGCCGGAAGGGTTTGGGAAACCGGCTTTTTTTGCCTAAAAAGCGGGTTCCCCATAAGCCGTTGATGAATTGTGGGGGTTAGCCGATGAGCCGCGAGGAACTGATCGAAGCGATCATCATGATCGGCATCATCGTCGCTTTCTGGCCGATGTTGCTGCTGGCGGCGATACCGCCGGGCATCCGTCACCTGTTTTACGCTATGGCGGGGGTAGTGGTGGTTATCATTTTCATCCGCCGGCTGGGCCGCGTCCGCGCCGGGCTGAAGTACAGCCGCCAGATGCGCGATCTCCAGGAGCAGGCCAAAACCGGCGGCCAGCCCATGCCGTTCCTGCCGCCGGAGGAGTCCGACAACGAAGACCACTAGTCCGCTACGACAGGCGTCCCGCCTGTCGGCCTTGGGGACAGGCGAGACGCCTGTCCTACCAGTGGCACCGGCTTCCAACCTGTGGGCTGTTGTCTGCCGTTGACCTGTGGGAGGGGTACCCTTGCCCCGACCGCCGTGTGCCGTTGCCGTCTGTAGGGGTGAATGTCCTGAGCTTACCGAAGGACATCCGCCCTCACGGACGAACAAGGGTTCGACGAAACGGTGCGATTACTATGGCGACGATCTATTTGGTTGCGTGCGCCAGCAAGAAGCGACCCGAACCCGCGCCCGCGCAAATCCTATACGATTCGTCACTTTTCAACAAGTCGGCAGAGCTCGCCCGGCTAAGGGGCGACCGTTGGTACATCCTATCAGCTAAGCACGGTTTGCTATCTCCCTCGCAAGTGATGGAACCCTATGACGAAACGCTCAATGAAATGGCCAAATCTGAAAGGCTGCGGTGGGCGGAAGGCGTACTGACCCACCTATTGACGGTCACCAAGTACCAGGATACTGTCGTGTTCTTGGCAGGTAAGAGGTACCGCGAATTCATTGCGCCGGAGTTACGCACGAGAGGATATTCAGTCAAGGTGCCGCTGGAAGGCATGAGAATTGGAGAACAGCTTAGCTGGCTTAACAAAGCGATCGCCCGGGCCCAACCCGAAGTGTGACCTGGACAGGTTTTACGCATTGATAGCTGAACTCGAAGAAGGACTCGGAGGCATGCGCCGGCTGGGAGATTGCCACGGCAGGATGCCATGGCCGCGTCGCGGCGGTTACTTCTTTTTTGAGCCCGGCGAGTATCGAGGCACTGCTCCGGGCGTTCAGCGGGTCGTGCGGGTGGGAACCCACGCTGTGACTTCTAACTCCAACTCGACATTGTGGAGTCGGCTTTATTCTCACCGTGGTACCCGTGATGGTGGAGGTAATCATCGTGGCTCCATCTTCCGCCTGAACATTGGACTGGCTTTGCTCGAAAAAGAGGGCAACGCCGATGCCTTCCCAACTTGGGGCAAAGGCTCGTCGGCTTCTCGGCATGTGGTAACGCAAGAACGTAGCCTGGAGGTGGAAGTATCGAGGTATATTGGTGCTATGTCCCTCGTCTGGGTCGCTGTGGATGACGAGCCGGGAAAGTCAAGCGACAGAGCGTTTATTGAACGAAACGCCATCAGCCTACTCAGCGGATTCAGGAACCCGTCGGACACCCCGAGCGGCGGCTGGCTAGGACGTTACAGCACTAAGCCCGCGATCCGTGAAAGCGGGCTCTGGAATGTTCGCTACACCAGTGACTCGTATGACCCTTGCTTTCTGGAAGTCCTGGCTGACTATGTACGAATGACTATCATAGCATATAGGGGGCGCCATGAGACAAATCATATATGACAAACTGAAAGAGGTGCCCGTGCACAGGATTTGATATATTACCAGCAGGTAGGAGACCTTGTCGGCTTGCATATGGACGATCCGGGCGACCGCGTCATTATAGCTCAGCTATTGGACGACATTAACAGGGAGGAAGTCACTGAGTACCAGCGACCAATGCTATCCGCAGTCGTGGTGAGGAAAGAGGACGGGATCCCTGGCCCGGGCTTCTTCAAGTGCGCGCAAAAACTTGGCCGCTACACGGTTGGTCCCGAGCTTGACTTCTATTGTGAGGAACTTCAACGGGTATATGATGCTTGGCGGTAGGGTCGTTCATTGCAAAGTTTTTGCCGGAAGGGTTTGGGAAACCGGCTTTTTTTCCCTAAAAAGCGGGTTCCCCATAAGTCGTTCTCCGCTGTCGTAGCATTTGTTTCTAATGCAAACCAAAGACTTCCTTGACAAGATAACTGGTGTTCGCGGCTACCGCGAGCAGGTCGTCCGCGCGGAGT
>JALGTU010000173.1 GCA_029821195.1 Candidatus Zipacnadia bacterium | reverse complement strand
TAGCCCGGCCCAGGGAGGAATTGCTACGGCGGGATGCGAATTTATCCGTGACCACAAGCAGGAACGATGTCAGTAAGCTAACAGTGATAGGGGTGCAACTATGATCAAGGCCGGCTTTGCGCAGAAGGCAGTTACGCCCGAGCCCGGTATTTCCCTGGGGGGCTACTTCCACGACCGGGTTGCCCAAACTGTGCGCGATGATCTATACGTCAAAGCCGCAGTTATCGAGGCCGACGGTGACCGCGTGGCGATTGTCGCGTGCGATTTGCTGTGGATGGACAAGGAGATAGTGAATGCCGCCCGAGCAGCCATTCACGAGAGTCTGGGCATACCACCGGAGTCGGTGCTGATTTCGGCGACGCACACCCACACCGGCCCTGACGTTGCTGACCGGGGGATGGTGCCGATTGATCGGGAGTGGATTGCCACGCTGGCCCCGGCGATAAGTGCTGCCGTCGAGGAGGCAGCCGGTGCGATGTTCGAGGCGGTGCTGCGGCCCAATACCGGCTGGGAAGATGAGTCGTCCTTCAATCGGCTGCTGCGCATGCGTGACGGCACCGACCGCTTCGGATGGTCGGGAGATCCTGCGGCGGTGGCGGGTGTAGCCGGGCCGATTGACCCCGAGGTGGTGGTCCTGGGCGTCTATGACCAGGAAAGCAATCTGCGGGGCATGCTGGTTAATTTCGCCCTGCACGTGGACGTAATCGGCGGCGGCAAGGCCGATTTTATCTCCGCCGATTGGCCGGGCGAGCTGGCCCGGACCGTGGCTGCCATCTACGGTGAGGACGTGGTCACCCTGTTTCTTCAGGGCACCTCCGGCGACATCAATCATTGCACGCATTTTGCCACGGAGCTGCCGACAGCGGGTGTGGCGAAGGCCGTCCAACTGGGCCGGACGATTGGTGCAGCGGCAATCAATGCCGTCGAGAAGGCCGAGCCGACGCACGACGAGACCCTGCATGGGATGATCGAGGTGCTGCAGATACCGTACTATGTGGTCGAAGACAAGCTGCGCGAGGAAGTCGCGCAGCTCAAAGCCCAGGGCCCAACGGGTGACTTTGAGCGCTTCTTGATTGAGCGGGTGGAAAGTTGGCCGTATAACGGCAAAACCGCAGATGTGCCCGTCCAGGCGCTGCGGATTGGCCCGCTGGCGGTGATTGGCCTGCCCGGCGAGATTTTTGTGCGCTGGGGGCTGACGATCAAGGCGTGGTCGCCGGCCCCGTATACGATGGTCGTCGAGCTGGCCAATGACTGGTTTGGCTATGTACCGACCATCGAGCAGGCTGAGCGCGGCGGCTATGGCGCGAAGCCGATTCTGTCCCGCCGGCTTAACGCGAGTGCCGGGCGCATTATGTCCGATGCGGCCCTGGTAATGCTCAACCGCCTGTGGCCGCCTGATCAGGCCCCGCAGACCGACGTGTCGGTGCACCTGGAGACCGCGATGGCGCCGTATAAGTCTTGAGGAGGACATCACAGAAAGGTAAGAATCCAGATATGTCCAACCCACGTATGGCGACCGTAGTTTGTATGGGTGATTCGCTGACCTTGAGCGTGCGCAGCAGCCCGCGGGAGCGGCTGGTTGCTGTGCTGGAACGCAAGCTCCAGGAGCGCCTGGGAGATGACTGGCGCATCAACTGTGTGAACACGGGCGCCGGCGGCGAGCCGGCCATCAATGCGCTGGCGCGCTATGACCGCGATGTCCTGCCTTACGCCCCCGACATCGTGGCGCTCGAGTACGGTGCAAACGACCCGAGCAAGTCTACTCCCGAAGAATTCGAGGCTAGTATGCGCGCCCTGATCGAGCGAACGCGTGACGAGGCCGGAGCAGTGCCGGTTCTCTGGTTTATGCCCCGGCTTATTGACGAGCTGTGCGGCTCGGGGCAAGACCCCGAACGAGTTGCCTACGGCGGCGCAGAGAAGTACGTTGATGAGCTCTTCCACGACCGGGCTCGACGACTGGCTGAGGAGTTGGGAGTAGTGATCTGCGACACCTTCGCGTCGTATCACGAGGAAATGGCCGAAGATCCGGGCCTGGACGAGCGGCTGATTCGCCCGGATGGCGTTCACCTGACGCCGCAGGGCAATGAGTGGCTTGCCGGGAAGCTGGCCGACGCTCTCGAACCGGTCGTCCGTGCTCTGCCGTCCGGCGAGCCGGAACCGCTGACTTTTGCTCCCCTGCCAGAGCCTGATGAGCCGACGTTCGCTTATCGCGGCATATTCATGGAGGATAAGTGGGGGCCGGACTTGATGGAGCTGCAGGACTGGCAGGATATCGTGGACTGGATGGCCGACCATGGTATGAATGCCTTGACGGTCGGCCTGTACGGTTGCTGGTGCGTGCAGTACGATGATCAGATCACCGAGTTCCTGCTGGTGCCCTTGCCGGGGCATCCGGAGATCAAGGCGGAGAAGACAATCCGCTGGTACTCGGTGCGGGATGACGAGTGGAAGAGCATAACCTACCTGCCGCCGATGTTCGAGCAGGACTTCCTGAGTGAGCTGGTGGCCTACGGGCAAGAGCGGGGCGTGGAGGTCTTCCCCCTGTTTAATTCCCTGGGGCACAATACGCTTATTCCCCGGCATATCCCCGAGATTTCGTCCGTGGATGAAGCTGGCAACCCGACGGGCTACGGCTACTGCCTGAGCAATCCCCAGACACTGGCGACGGTGGGCGGCTGGTACCAGCAGATCTGGCAGAAATACTTCGCACCGCACGGCGTGAGGCACTTTCACCTGGGCCTCGACGAGGTTAACAAGGGCCTCGGGCGTGACTCCCGGGACTGGTACCGCCAGGTGGACCCGTGGTGCCAGTGCGAAAGATGCCGCCAGACGCCCGACGAGGAGTTGTTCATTGATTACGTCATTGGTCTGGTGAAGATGCTGCGTGAAGTGGGAGTAGACAGGGTCGTGCTGTGGAACGACCAGATGACGCGCCACATGAGCTTTATTGATAGGTTCATCGAGCGGGTGCGGCAAGAAGGTCTGGAGGAGCACGTGGTGGTTGAGTTCTGGTGGTACTCAGCGGACGAAATCCACGAGAGCGTACACCCCAAGCTTGCCGACGGGCTGCCCACGTGGGTTATGCCGATGGGCTGCTACTTTAACTGGAGCCGCTACCGGTCGAATCTTGACAATATTGCCCTGATGACCGGGCTGGGCCAGGCGGAGGGTGCCGAGGGCCTGCATGCCTACTCGGTGTGGGACTGGGCGCAGGAGCCGGAGTTCACGCTGCTGGCGGAGTGCGGCACGCACGGCGCGGCGGCTGCGGACGACTTCCTGTCCCGCTACTGCGCGGAGCGATTTGGCGAAGACGGCCCCGCGGTGAAGACGGCAATCACTTTGCTCCGCGAGGCCGCTGCCAATCCCAGCCTGGCGCTGACGAACTACTACCAGTATACCTACTTGCACCCGGACCGGCCCTATCCACAAGTATATCCTCAGACGGCCCTGGCGCAGCTTGCTCACGTAGCCCCCGCCGACCGGGAGCCCCGCGACCGGCACGCGGACTTTCGCCGGGTGCGGTTCTTGTGCCGCCAGGCCCGCTGGCATCTGGAGACGGTGGCCGACCCGTCCGACCGGGTTATCGAGAGTCTGCTTGCTGAGGTCTGGCGCTGCCAGGCGCTGGCGGAATGTTTTGATATGCTTCTCCAAGCGGACAGTCTGGAGAAAGCCTTCCCCACCAACACCGACTACTACCGCCATGCCGAGCAAGTCGTGCCCGGCTGCCGGCAGTATGCCCGCGAGGTGCTTGTCCAGGCAATGGGCGAGATCGAGCGCTGCAAGCCGCGCTATATGATACCGTCGGTGCTGCGCGACCTGAGCGTGCTGCTGGTGGCACTCGATTAGCCTACATTATTATTCGGGAACGGCTTGTGGGAAACCCGCTTTTTAGGCAAAAAAAGCCGGTTTCCCACACCCTTCCGGCAAAAACTTGGAGAGTTGAGCAATGTCCGTGACAATTGCGTGGTGTCGCTGTTCACCGGGAATAGTGAATTGACGTGAGGGGTTTCGACGGCCACTTCCACGTCTCCGAGACGCCGATTGCATGTATCCTCATGAATAATGCGGGATAGCCGACGACCGGTCGGGCTATCCCACTGAATACTCGGTCCCGTCGGTGTCTCGCCAGGTTGCCACAGATTGCTCGGAGTCCTCGTATTGTAGCCCGCAGACCACTGTCCCTGTGCCCTCCGGGCAGCTCAGTTTGGCGGTAAGCAGCCCGTCATTCACCTCTG
>JALGTU010000172.1 GCA_029821195.1 Candidatus Zipacnadia bacterium | reverse complement strand
AAAGGCGAGAGGCACAAGACCTGTTATGGTCAAGAAGATCCTGCATTGAGTAGGAGGAGCAGAGAGATGCGAATCGAGTCATCCGGTCACATACCCCCGACGCGAAAGGTCGCCGCAAGTGCACCGCTCGAGCAGACGGCGCAAAAGCCACAGGCGGCCGCGGGCGAGCCGGTAGAGCTTTCCGAGAATGTCTACCTGTTCAAAGCAATCAGCCAGGCACTGGAGCAAACACCAGAGGTGCGGGGGGAACGAGTACAGGCAGTCAAGGAAAAGCTGGGGGATGGACAATATCAGGTGGACAGCAAGCACATGGCCCGGCTCATCCTGGAGGCCATAGAAGACAGCCGAGGTAGCTACCGTGCCGCAGCGTGAAGCCCTGCCCTATATGATTGAGCAGGCTGTAGTGGCCCACGACGAGCTGCTGAGACTGCTGCAACAACAGCGGGAAGCCCTCATTGAGCAGAATCGGGCGCAGGTACAGCAGCTTACCGCAAGCATTGAGCGGCAACTCGGACAGGTGAGAGAGCGTATGCTCGCCTGCGAGCAATGCGGGCAGCAGGTAACACTCGATAAGCTCGGCGCCGAGCAGTTCGACAGGCTCACTACGAGGCAGCTCGACCCGCAATTGGAGCTGCAACTGTGGGAATCGCTGCGGCGCGTCGCGCAGCAAGCCCAAGTCGAAGGGCAGCTTAATCAGGAAATAATAGCGGACTTGCTGGCCTATACGGACTACTCGCTGCGCCTGCTTACCCCCGACGAGGACCAGGCTGCGGGCTACGATGGCCAGGGCCGGCCAGGATGTGCAGGCAGCCACGAGACCCGGCCCCAGTGGGTAAATCGAGCGGCTTGAAGGAATATTACTAATGTCAATGCGTCTGCTGGATATAGCTAAGACTGCGCTGTCCGCCCACCGCGCGGCAATAAATATCGTGGGGCATAACGTCGCCAATGCCCAGACACCGGGGTACGTCCGGCAGCGGCCCGTGCTCCAGGCCATACCCGGCGCAGCGGATGGGTCGCTGGAAGGCTCGGGGATCGGAGGCGGGGTGGAAATTGCCAACGTCCAGCAGTTGCGTAATGAGTTTCTGGGGATGCAGCTTGACCAGCAAACGGCGCTGCTGGGCGAAGAGGAATCCCTGCTGGAAGCCCTGCAGCGGGTCGAAGGGCTGTTGACGGACCTTGGCGGTGGAGGCGTAGCCGGAGCACTGGCAGATTTCTATGATGCGTGGGATGACCTGGCAACGATGCCCACGAGCCTCGCTGCACGTACCGAAGTGCTCCAGCGTGGCGAGGTCCTGTGCGACGCAATAACCAAGCGACAGGAGAATCTCAACTCAGTGCGCGGGAAACTCGACCTCCAACTCAGCGACAAAGTTGAGCATATCAACCGGCTATCCGCGGAAGTAGCCCAAATCAACGAGAAGATCGGCGCAGTAGCGTCTGTAGCCGTCAAAAACGACCTGATGTCACAGCGCGAACAGGCGGTTCGTGAGCTAGCGAGGCTGTGCGGCGCGGAAGGAATAAAACAGGATCGAGATATTATGGACGTCGTCGTCGGGGGCCAGCGGCTGGTCCAGCAAAGCACCGTCATGTCCCTCGAGATAGCCCTGGATCCCGCCCACCCCGGGTTTCATACCGTGGTCTTTGCCGACAACGGGGAGGAAATTCCCCGGTACGGCGAACTGGCGGGGATGCTGGAGGCGCGAGATGAGTACATCGTCAGCTATCAAAGTCGGATGGATGAGTTAGCGAAAGCAATCGCGGACGAAGTGAATACCATCCACCAGGCCGGCTACGACCTGGACGGCAACACCGCCCTGGATTTCTTCAGTTACAACCCAGCAGCACCGGCCAGTACACTGCAGCTTTCGGCCGACGTGCTGGATAATCCTAAAGCTATAGCCGCCGCTGCGACTACCAGCGCCGAAGGCGATGGGGATAACGCGATTGCCATCGGTGACCTGCGCTACAGCAAGGTACTGATGGGCGCAACCTATACCATCGAGGAGTATAACGCGGACCTGGTCAGCGATATTGGTGGCGACGTGCGGGCCGTCCAGGCCCGCTTTGACAGCCGGGATCAATTGGTCAATAACATCCAACTCAGCTACGAAGCAGTGTCCGGGGTCTCGCTGGATGAGGAGGCAATAGAACTGATTCGCTACCAGCAAGCCTATTCCGCCGCTGCCAGAATGGTAACCCTCAGCCTGCAAATGTTGGATGAAATAATGCAACTGGGAAAATGAACTAGGCGGGGGCCAATATGCGCATTGCGAGCCGAAGCTATATAGATAACCTGAGCTACGGGCTGGCACGGGCTAGCCAAACGCTTCAGCGGTTGAGCATTCAGTTAAGCTCGGCTAAGCGGGTCACGAAAGCGTCCGATGACCCGGTGGGTGTCGGCGAAATCCTCCGCAGACACGCGGACCTGGCCGCCGCGATCAGCCGCCAGCGGACTATCCATGCGGGCCTGCGGACCGCCGGGGCGGGCGATGCGGCGCTCGATGACATAGGCGTAGGCCTGGGCAAGATATCAACGTTGATAATTCAGGCTAACAACAGTTCGACCCCGGCGCCGGCGCTACGGGCAATCGCCAACGAGGTACGTAGCGTGGCGGGGAAGATCCGCGACGATGCCAACACGTCAGTGGCCGGCCGATACTTGTTCGCCGGGCTCCTGGACCAAACTATGCCGTTTGTCGAAGGGCCCCCGGGCACTATCACATACCAGGGCGATAGCAGCGAACAAAATGTGCCGGTAGCGCCCGGGCGAACTACGCCGGTTACCATCGCCGGAGATTACCTGCTTAACTTCGAAGACGCTGGCGGAGAGCGAGCTATTGCCGGGCTGGACAAGGACGCCTTCACGGTTCTGGAGGAAACTGCCCAGGCCATCGAGGATAAGCAACTGACCGAGCTGGAGCAGCTCAGCGAGGAAGTAGAGCTGCTGCGCGATCACGCGGTGCAATGTCGGGCTAAGATGGGCGTGTATGTGCAGCGGCTCCAAGCGGCGGAAAACGTGGCAAAGGACCATGAGGTCGAGACGCGGCGTATGCTCGGGGAAAGCGAAGACGTAGACATCGCCCAAGCCGTGCTGGAGCTGAAAAGCGTCGAGCTAACCTACCAGGCGGCACTGCTGGCTGTCGGACAAGTAGCACAATTACCAACTCTGTTCGAGGTGGCATACCGATGAGCACTAGACAGATAGCCGACATTGCCCGGTTGCCTACACAGTTTGGTGGAATGGCGGTCCGACCGGACGAAATCATTCATTTTGATCAGGGAATAATGCCATTCACCGAGGCAAAACGCTTTGTACTCGTCCGGCACGAGGACATCGCGCCGTTTGCCTGGCTGGTGGCTGTGGATGAGTCGGAGCTAGCCTTCGTGGTGGGGCGACCGGAAGACCTACTGGGGTCCGGGGTCATGGAGTTGACCCCAGAGGAAGTGGCCCAAGTCCATCTGGTCAACCCGGAGGATTGCCTGACGCTGCTGATCGTCGTGGTTGGCCAGTATCCGACGGAGAGTACAGTCAATTTGCTGGCGCCGCTGCTGATTAACCCGCTACTGGGGCTGGGTAAGCAGATCGTCTGCGCTGGCGATATCGAGATGTGCTGCTGCCCGCTGGGGATAGGAGCAATCGCAGCTCAACTATCCCCGGAGGTAGGCAGGGCAAAAGTACCAGCATAACGGCCGCGCAGGTGTGCCCCGAGGAGCTCGAGGCAGCAATTGCAAAGCTGTGCTATGTAGCACCAGTCCTGCCCGGAATGACATCGCGGTAAGACTCACCCTCGCTTCTAAAACGCTGTTGTAACATTGTTTGCCCACTGCCCAGATTCTTCTGCCCCGTAGATCGCAGAAGGTTTCTCCAGACCGTTGCCAAAGGCATTCAAAGAACAGTTGAACAAGCAAGCTGTATAAGTTCACTGTAGTAAAGATGCACAAATATCGGGGCAGGAATGCCCCTCCTACCAAAAGGCTACAGGGGCGCTCCAGAAGCATTACTCAAAGGTTAAAGACCGCGGAAGTGACTGCCGATAGAACCGTAGCAAGTGGCAACAGGATGCCTGCAAAGCCAGGAGAAGCGAAAGGGGTGAAGCGAGGGAGTAGTTGGCTGTAGCCGTTCGTAGTGTAACAACCTAATCAGGAAAGACGGGGCAGTAAGGATGCTGTCCCTCAGAGTATAGCAACTCAAGGAAGAAAAGGAGGAAAGAGTAAATGGCTTTAACAAGGAT
>JALGTU010000171.1 GCA_029821195.1 Candidatus Zipacnadia bacterium | reverse complement strand
GCTAGGCAGTTGCGCAAATGGAAGCAGATGGCTGGGACGGACCTCGTACTGGGCCGCCACTTGCGCCAGCGGCTTCTGCTCCCGCAAAAGCTCTAATACTGCCCTGGCGTTGAAGGCCGCCGTATATGTCTTTTGCTTGGTCATGTTACCTGTGGTAGCCCATTTCTGTTGTCCAGTTTTTGGGGTCCACTATACCATCCCGCACTGGCCATCAAGACACCTGCGAACTTTTGAGCCTCTCTACGTGCGCGAACACCTGCCCTCACATCGTCCAGAAGCCCCACAAATCCAGTTTCATAAATGCTTCGGGTTAGTTTGGAAAGCACAGAATCTGCCCGGCGTGCGACGGAACTAACGCGGAGGTGATTAACCTGGTTGGGGTAAATAGTGCGTAGTCATTTGCTTGACAATGGGGCATATCTCAGGTTAATGTTGCGCCTATCTCAAACGGTCTGGAGACGTACAGGCGATGACCCAGGTGAGAAATACTCGAGTAAGTCGTCTTCGGGGCACGCCAAGGAGTACCATGAAGCCGTGCGAACGAATGACTATGCTACTGAATAAAGAGATCCCCGACCGGATGGGGCTTTTTGAGCAGTTCTGGCCGGAGACAATCCCGAATTACTGGGTGAACGAAGGCTATCCGGAAGGCGAGGATCCTGCCGACGTCTTTGAGTTCGACCTGGATAGAACCGGCAACTGGCTGAAGACCGAGTCGTTCCCTGGTGCTGTCGAGATCATAGAGGAGGCTGATGATTGGCACGTCATCAAGGACGGCCGGGGCGCAATGCTTAAGAAGTGGAAACATAAGTCCGGCACGCCGGAGCACATTGGCTTCACGGTAATCGATCAGGACAAGTGGGCGGAATACCGTGAGCCATTGCTGTCGCTGGACCGCAGCCGGTACGATGCCGCTGTCTATCGGGAACGACTCGAGCAAATCCGCAGCAAGGACCGGCTGGCGGTTTGCGGAAACATGGGTTTCGTAGAACTGTTGCGCGCTACGCTGGGGGACATGGTTTGGCTGCCGGCGCTGCTCACTGATCCTGACTGGATACACGACATAAATAGCGTTTACCTGGCGTTCTTCCGGACGCACTACGCGGCGCTGTTCGAGGAGGCTGGTCTACCTGATGCCTTCTGGCTTTTCGAAGACCTGGGCTTCACGAATGGGCTGTGGTGCTCACCGCAAACCTATCAGGAGCTTTTCCTGCCCTACTACAAGGAATTGGTCGGCTTTTTCAGGGACTACGGTCTGCCCGTGCTCCTCCATACCTGCGGGGACATTCGCCAGGCCGTGCCTATGATTATCGAGGCGGGTTTTGACTGCATCCAGGCGATGGAGGCCAAGGCCGGTAACAACGTGGTCGAATTTGGGCGGCAGTACGGCAATCAGATCTCGTATATGGGCAATATTGACGTAACAGTGCTCAATACCAATGACAGGGACAAGGTGCGTGAGGAAGTGCTGGGCAAGCTCAAAGCACTCAAGGAGATGCGCATTCCGTACGTATTCCACTCTGACCATTCCATTCCGCCCGATGTGCGTTTTGATACCTACTGCTATGCGTTGGAGTTGCTGCGCGAGCACGGCAACTACTGAGCATAGCCGAACCGGGCCAATCTTCAGACGAAGCAAGGAGACGACTATGGCACAGCAACCTTTCCGTCAGATACATCTTGACTTCCATGTCGGCGACCAGATTCCCGGCGTGGGCAGTGCGTTTGATCCTGACGAGTTCGCTGATACTCTCCAGGCGGCACACGTAAACTCGGTAACCTGCTTCGCGCGGGATCATCACGGCTGGATGTATTACGATACCGAGAAATTCCCGGAGCGCCGGCATCCGCACCTTACCTGCAACCTGCTCAAGGAACAGATCGAGGCCTGCCACGCGCGGGGCATTCGCGTGCCAATCTACACCACGGTACAGTGGGAGCAGTTCACCGCACACGAACACCCTGAGTGGCTGTGTCTGGATGAGAATGGTTGTGTGATCGGCAAGCAGCCCTTCGAGCCCGGTTACGGCGGCTCTCTCTGTCTGAACACACCGTACGTGGATTTCCTGGAGGAGCATACGATCGAGATCTGCGAGATGATGGACGTAGATGGCCTCTTCTTCGACATCATCTTTGTCACTGAGTGCTGCTGTCCATACTGCATTGACAGCATGCTGGGGCAGGGACTCGACCCCTCGTGCCACGAGGATCGGGTACAGTTCATGGAGCAGGTCCGGCGGTCTTTCCTGGAGCGAATGTTTGAGGTGGTCCGCTCGCGCCACCCCGAGGCGACGGTCTTTTTCAACTCCGGACACATTGGCCCCTATCAGCGGAAGAGGCTGCACAGCTACACACACCTGGAGCTGGAATCGCTGCCCAGTCACTGGGGCTATTCGCACTTCGCCGCCGCGCAGCGCTATGCCCGGACTCTGGGGTTGGAGACGCTGGGAATGACCGGAAAATTCCATACCGTCTGGGGCGATTTCAACTCATTCAAGAACCCCGCCGCGCTGGAATTTGAGTGCCTGCGCTCGCTGGCGTTGAATGCGAAATGCTCCATCGGCGATCAACCTCATCCCGATAGCAAGCTCTGTGAGGCGACCTACGATCTGATCGCCCCGGTCTACGCCAAGGTCGAGGCTGCTGAGCCGTGGTGCCAAGGGGCCGAGGCGGTGGTAGACATTGGCGTGCTAGGGCCCGAGGAATTCGTCGAGGAGTTTCTCGGCACCTGGCCGCGGCGGATTCCGCCGGCGACGTACGGTGTCTGTCAGATGCTCGAGGAAGCTCATCAGCAGTTTGACGTTATTGACTCGTCGTCAGATTTCTCGCGTTACCGAGTGCTGATCCTGGCTGATGAGGTCCCGGTGAACGACGAGCTAGCGGCGAGGCTGGCAGACTATCTCGCGGCTGGCGGGTCGCTGATCGCCACCTACAAGTCAGGCCTCACTCCTGAGGGCGACCGCTTTAGTCTGCCGGAGCTGGGCGTGAGCCTCAAGGGTGAAGCGCCGTACTCACCGGACTTCATCGTCCCGGGCAAGCTGGCTCAGGGCCTGCGCGATACCGGTTACGTTATGTACGAGGCAGGCTTGGAAGTCGAGCCAGGTGCGCATACCGAGGTTCTCTCGCCGATGCTCAAGCCGTACTTCAACCGCACCTGGCGACATTTCTCCGGCCACCGCCACACCCCCGTGGAGGGCCCCGCCGACTACCCGGGTGCAGTGCGCAGCGGCAACTGCATCTACTTTATGCACCCGCTCTTTCAACTTTATTATGATAAAGCGCCCCGGTGGTGCAAGCAGCTCCTGGTGAACGCGCTGGAGATGCTACTGCCCGAGCCGCTGGTGCAGACCGACGCCCCTAGCACAGCGGTCTTGACGCTCAACGCCCAGCCTGATCAACGCCGACTGGTGCTCCACGCCCTCCACTACATCCCCCAGCGCCGTGGCCAGGAGTTCGACGTCATTGAGGACATCATCCCCCTGTACGATGTCCTCGTCTCAATTCGGGCGGACGGCGAAGTCAGCGCGGTCACACTGGTCCCGGAGGGCGAGGGGCTGGCATTTGAGCAAGTGGGGAGCCGCGTGGAGTTTGTGATCCCGGAGATCACCGGCCATCAAATGGTGGCAATACAACTGGGCAGGGACACTAGAAGTTCTTGATGACATCGGCGAAGGCCAGGTAGTTCTCGTCGGGGATGTAGTCCAGCGGACTGGTGTTACACGCAGCCGCAAAGCGGCCCTTGCGTCCGCCGGTAATCAGCATCTGCTCGGTCTCCCGCCGTACCTCCTCCACTGTGGCGTGGGCCAGGAAGACTACGTCCATATTACCGACCAGGCAGATATCATCGCCAAAGCGCTCCACTAGTTCGTCCAGGTCGTTGGCCTGCTTCTCGCAGCCGTGAACAGCGCTAAAGCCCAGCTCGATGAGCATCGGGATGACGTCATCGAGCTTGCCGTCGGTGTGGAAGGTGTAGGGGATGCCGATCTGTCGCAGGTGCGCGACGGTTTTTTTAGTCCGCTCGAAGGTAAACTCGCGGAACATATCCGGACGGATCATCAGAGCGTTCTTATACGCGCAGTCGCCGTCGAAGAGGACAAAGTCAGGCCGCACCTGCGCCACGACCGTATCAATGGCGCTACGGTTGCGCTGCTCGACCCATTCCATGGCCGCGTGGACGAATTCAGGATCGTCGTAGCAGCGCAGGGCGAAGTTCTCCAGGCCCATACCGGTGGCGATAGCGTGGAAACACCAG
>JALGTU010000037.1 GCA_029821195.1 Candidatus Zipacnadia bacterium | reverse complement strand
GAAGCCCTCCAGGTCCCACAGCGGCAGGCGGTCGGGTGTCTCGAAGTTCATTATGGCGTGAAATCGTTCGCGACCGGTCATGGCGTGGACCTCACAATTCAATACGCATCAATTCTTCGGCGAAGATGATCTCCCCGGAGTAGATGGCCGCGATGTCAGCAAGGCCGCGTTCCCGCGAGTCGGGCGCGGCGAGTGCCGGGCCGGTGTGTGTCAAGATGAGCCGCTTGGCTCCGGACTCATCGGCCATGCGACCGGCATCCAACGTCCCGGTTTGCCCAGGGGCTTCGCCATTTTCGTCCATCGTCGCCTGGTGATCCCAGCAGTTGACCACCAGGGCGTCAGCGCCGGCGGCAAGCGCCCTCACCGAGTCGCAGGGCTCGGTATCACCGGTGAAGACGATGGCGCCGTTGGGGTAGTCAACGCGGTACGCCAGCGACTGAAGCCACGGCTCGACGTGCCGGGCCTGCGCGGCGGTCACCTCCCAGCCCTCGTGCTTGACGACGTAGCCGGGCGCAATGTCCGTGACCTGCACGGAGGGCTCCGGTCGGGGCAGTGCGCCGCCGCGATTCTGGTGGACGTGCTGGCTGACCGGCGCACCCACACGCGCCTGCCAGTCCTCGGCAAAAGCGCCCTCCGGTCCGATGAGCTGCTCAGTAATCCGCACGGTGGGCTCCGGCCCCCAGATTTGGAGCTTGTTCTCTTTGCCCGTGCTCTGATCCCAGCGACACAACAAGAAACACGGGTAGTCGGCGTTGTGGTCAAAGTGGTGGTGGGTGAAGAACAGGTAGTCAATCTGCGTAGGGAACAGCCCGGCCCGCACCAGCTTGTAGGTGGTGGCCGGCCCGCAATCTACCATCAGGTATTCGTCGCCTAATTCGAGCACATAGGAGGTGCCAAACCGGGTCGGAGTAGGGGTGGGCGTGCCCGCCCCCAGGATGTGCAGAACATTCATGGGCTGCTCCTTTTGCACTGTATCAGATATGTGCCGCTCAGGGATACGGGATTTCTCCGCTACTAACGATGTCGTAGTAGTTGCCTTCGTCATTCCATTCTAGCTCGTAGGCGAAGCTCCACTCGGAGGCGGGCTCGCCGATCCAGACGGTGACGCTCTTCCAGTCCGCCGAGTGCTCTGCTACTTTGCCGACCCAGTCGGGAACATCCATGAGCGCGGCTTCCAGCGCGGTCTGCTCGCCGGGCTGGTAGATGTCGGGGACCTCTTCGCCGTATTCATCTTGAGGCTCTACCTGGGCGATGGGGCCCTCGTCAACCAGCTCGTAGGTGCTCAGCTCGTCGTTCCAGGTCAGGATCAGCCAGATGCCATATTCGCCGGGTGATGGCCCGATAACGACTTCGGCGGTGCGCCAGTCCTCGGCGTGGGTAGTGACCTCGGCGGCAGTCCATTCCGTCTTGCGCGACAGGGCGAAGGCTAAAGCGGCGGCCTCGCCGGGCTGCGCGAGTTCTTCCGACGGGACCGCGATCTCCGGCGCCGTGCCGCCCGGAGCCACCTCGGGCGTCTCTATTGGTGTCAGTGTTTGCTCAGCTTGTAGTTGCTGGGCCTTCTTCCTATACTGCCCAAATCCCACTGCAACGATAATGCCCAGGATAAGCACCAGCACACCGCAGCCCACGGCGATACCGATGATAAGCCCGATCGGTGGGCCGGACCTGGGAGGCTGGGAGGGCTGGGGAGAATGGGCCGGCTGATCCGATTGTGTGGTGGGATTGTCCATTTTCGCCTCCTACTTGCTCGTTGTGAACAGCGGCACGATGCAACTATCAACTACGTTACTCAACTTTCAAAGTTTTTGCCGGAAGGGTGTGGAAAACCGGCTTTTTTTGCCTAAAAAGCGGGTTTCCCATAAGCCGTTCATGAATAGTCCGGGCTAGCTACCCGCGCCCACCAGTTCGAGCCGGGCCATGTGGATGGGATCGGATAGCCAGCTCTCGCGGTCGGCAAACCTGGCGAAGCTGATCGCACGGCCGTTGTTCATTACCTTGAACTCAAAGCCCAGGTCGGCACCGGCTACGGGTGGAACCATCACCTCGCGCAGTGGGATGGCAAGCTCCATAACGTAGCCGCCCTCAACCTGCTGGGCTGCGCTGCGCACCGCGGCGGCAGAGAAGCCACACGCGCTGTTGGCGTACTTGCGCCCGGTGATACTGACCAGCAGGGCGGTCTGGGCGGCGCGATACTTGGCGTCGTACAGCGCGCCCCCGACGGTCAGGGGCGCGGTATTGGCCGGGCTGAGCACCATCAGGATGCCGTCATAGCGCCAGATCCAGTTGACATCGGAGCCCTCCTCTTCGAGCTTCTTCAAGTCATCGTCGCGCACTACGGCCAGGACGTAGAGGCTCTCGTCATCCCACTGGAGGGCAAACTGGCCGCCGGTGGCGGAGCTGCTCTTGACCACAAAGCGGGGAACGTCGCGCCATTCGTCCGCCCGGCCGTCAATCTTAATTGGGCCTCGCGCCCTGACTGCCTGCACGCAGTCTTCGGGGAAACTGACTATCTCACCATTGTCCTCGGTCACCAGGGCCTGCTTCATCAGCCGGCGGGCGCGCTCCGAATAGCCCAGCGAAGCGTAGCGCCGGGCCGCCATCAGCAGCGCCTGCGCCTCGGCGCGGGCGCGGGGGGGCAGCTCCTTTTGAGCTATCTCCTGCCTGGCTTGGAGCAGCTCCGGGCTGGACCACGCCACCAGCGGCGGCTCAGGTCGAACCTTGTACCGCGGATTGCGCGGCATACGGTTGGCCTCAAGCAGCGAGCCAAGCGCCAGGACCGTCCCCTCGCCCGGCTCGAGTGTGAGAGTGATGCCCGTCCGGTCGCCGACTCGCGCCACCGGCACCGGCCAGTCGCCGGATAGACTCAGGTCGAGTACCTGCCGATAGTGACCGTCAACCAGCAGCGTGTCAGTCACGGTCTTACTGACGCTTTGATTAAAGACGCCCAGGAACAGATTGCTCTGGGCATCAATGCGGGGGAGGATGTGGAAGCCGTCATCGTGAGTCTTGCGCACCAGCGGCCGTACGCGCTGAGCGATCTCGTTGAGCACGAATCGGCGCATCTGGTTCTTGCCCAGAGGACCAGTGGCGATAATCACCTTGCCGGCGCCGACCTCCGCCTCGTAGACCACCGGCGTGCCGTCGGCGAGTGTGAGAAGTGCATTTTGCCCGGGATCGCGCTGGAGCTGCTTGATAGACCAGACCCAGCCACCGAAGTGCGTGGTCATCTCGTCGCCCAGCTTGCGCAGAAGCTTGATTGACTGGGCAGAAAGTCGGTTCTCGCCGAGCCGCTCGTGCGCGGCAAATTCAACTTCCACCTCGCCCAGCGCGGCTTGCAGGATAGTGTTGAGCGGCCGGCCGTACTGGTCGAAGGCGCCCACCGGCCCGGAGCTGATGAGCACGCCGCCGTTCTTGACATAGCTCAGCAGTCGGCTCGCTGCCTGGGGCTGAAGCCAGGCCGCCCACGGCGCAATAACCACGCGGAAGTGATGAAGATCTTCGCGGCCGTCCACAATGGCGTCTTCGTGCACTGACCAGTAGCCATAGTCGGAGTGATACAGCCAGCTGTGAATCGGGTAGGTCTCGTGCTCGACCTCGTTGTAGGGCCAGCTATTGATCATCGAAGTCGAGGAGTATAGTATGGCTACTTCTGGCCGAAGGATTTCGGTGTTCTTCACGATGCTGTTATAGCGGTCGCACTTTTTGCGGACGGTGCGGATGGCGAAGCAGGAACTGCTCAGGGGGCCGACGCGGTGCCGGTCGTAGAGCCGCGGGCCACCGTAAGAGTAGGCGCGATACATAAGGAACTGGCTCGTCCAGAACATAAAGGCGCGCACCCCGTACCAGGTCTGCGCGAGCACGTGCTGCTCGGCGGCGGCGCGGAGTTCATCCATGGTGGCGAAGCCGTTGTAGTAAGGGCCGTAGATATTGATTTCGCCGTCGGCTATCGGTGTGCCGGAGTAGCGGGACAGGGAGGCGCCCCAGGTGCGCTGGGTATCCTGGCCCATTGAGCCGGTGTGCACTGAGCTCATGTCGGCGACGTCGAACAGTGCCAACTGGTCCATGCCCTTGCGCCAGGTGTAGTCGTAGCGCCCCCAGCCCTCCAGCCAGAGCCGCGCGCGGGGGTCGCCCCGGCGCAGGGCCGCAGCGGCTTGCCGCCACCAGTTGGTGTGACTGTCGCGGCGGAACTTCTCGAACTCGTAGGTCAAGCCCGAGGCCTTCACCCGCAGTAGTTCTCCGGGGGGCGGCGGCACATCAATATCGTCGAACGACGCGTAGTCACTGCTCCATTTCTCGTTCAGATCGGCCAAGTCAGCATATTTCCCCTTGAGGTACTCACGGAAGTACTTCCGGGCCGATTGAGAGTAGCCCTCGCCTGCATTGGGCTCGCCCCAGTAAAACCAGGGAATAACGTGCGGATCAGGGACAATGCCTTTAGCGATCTCTGACAGCGCGTTCTGAAAATACTCCTGCACCATTGGGTTCCAGATATTCATGCGCGGCTGCCGATCCCGGCCGTCGTGCGGCACGTCCCACAGCGAGCATTCGGCCGATTGCTTGCGCAGCCATTTGGGAGTCCAACTTCCCATCAGATGGATCCCGTGGTGGCCCATAGCCGGCACGACGTTGAGGCCGTACGACCGCAGCTTCCTGATGATACCCAGGGAGGAATCAAGAACACCCTTCGCCAGGTTGCCGTCCTCGGTCAGTCGCAGCCCGGCTACCCACGAGCTGGTGGCCTTAATGTCGAGCACGGAGAGCGACCTGGTTGTGCCATTATGGGGGTCGTCGTACCAGGGCTGCCGACTGAAAGCCGCAAAGAACACCCGGTCCAGCGGCGAGGGTCGGGTGGCGTTGCCGGCGGGCGGCCCGTCGGCGCGTTTCAGCACGACCTCCCCTGTCCCCTCCCGGGAATAAAGTGCCTTGAGAGCGCGCGCAGCCGCGTCTGCCTTCGCACTGAGCTGTTGGGCGGCTGCTGTGACACTCCGCATTGCCCGCTCGGCCTGCTCGGTCAATCGGCGATAGGAGGTCAGGTCATCGGTGGCCGCGGCCAGCTTGGCTCCGTAGAAGTACTCGTCCATCGCCAACATAGAGGCTTTGACTCGACTGGTCAGCGTCGCACGGGCCTCGAGCATCTCGCGCACCGATGGAGCTTGCGTTCCGCTCGAAGTGTACCGGCAGTGGCGCAGCACCCCGCGAGCCGCATCATCAGCGTCAACCCAGGCGGCATACGCGTGCGCCTGCTGTACCATCACCTCAGCGAAATCCTCGGCGAAATCCACGGCGGGGGCATACCGGTAGACCTCGATCCGCTGAACGTAAGCACGGGAGGTGGGTTGAATCTCGAGGTCCCCGCCGTTGAGGCTATCATCCAGCACAGCCCCGGACGCTACCAGCACCTTGGGCAGCAGACGGGGGCGGACAAAGAAATCACGGCCAAAAGGGTCGCCAGCCAGCCAGATCTTGCGCTTGCTGGTGGGGCTGCGCTCATCAGCGGTTCTCCAAACCCAGTACAACACCGAATTATTGACATGGCCCTCGGTGATGTCATACACGGTGGTAACCAGGGCCAGGTCGTGTGGCCCGCTCAGGCCTAATGCCTCCTGGTCAATGTCCAGCACGACCGTCGGCATCGGCGCAGCCTGGGGCATCTTTTCGCGGTCCACGCCCGGAAAGGTGGGATTGGGCATGTCCGCCGGCCAGGTCATCGGGAAAGATACTCGCTCCGCCGCCAATTCCAGGAGTCTATGCCCGGCAAACTCCACCACCGGCGGCTGCTCGCCCACCACCTTCATGTTCAGCGCCTCGCCGGTGCTGAAGTCCAGTACCGCCAGCGGTTCCTGTATGGCATTCGCCACGGAGCAACTCAAGACAACCAGCGCAACGGTCACCACCCCGAGCGTGAGGGTGCCTAAACTGACTCTGTTAGTTCGGGTATTCATTGGTGGAAGTGGCTCCTGCCAGTTCTTCTGGGATGCGGCATTGCCGATTTGTGGGCACCTGCCGAGATACCGGCGATTGATTTCGCCCTGGGCGGGGGTTTCCCCTTCTGCACAAACAGAGCGCGCAGGAGGTGACATGGTTGCGTCTGCCGAATCAAACCGTGCGAATGCAGCCGGCAACTGCCGGTCAGTACTCTGAAGCGAGGAGAATCAACAGATGGAACCAGTCAAACTGGGAGTTATCGGGTGTGGGGTAATCGGCCGACGGAATATGGCCGACGCGATGGCCAGCGATCTTACCGAAGTAGTGGCGGTGGCGGACCTGCGCGCGGAGCCTCGCGAACACGCCCAGGAGCAGGGAGTCCCGCGTACCTACGAAACCGGGCGCGAACTGCTCGATGAGGACCCCGAGGTGGAGGCGGTACTAATCGCCTTTCCCGCGGCTGCCCGAACCGCCATGGCGCTGCGCGCGTTTGCCCAGGGCAAGCACGTTCTTACCGAAAAGCCCGTGGCGATGAATGCGCAGGAAGTGGCGACGATGATCGCGGCCAAGGGTGATCTGGTAGGTGCCTGTTTGTCGGCGCGCATTCGGTTGTGCGAATCAGCGGATGTGGCAACAGAGCTGGTAGCCAGCGGCGCGCTGGGTAAGCTGCGTATGCTGCACGTCCGGGCCTTGACTGCGGCGGGACCACCGACCGGGAAGATGCCGCCGCCGTGGCGGGAGTCGTTTTCGATGAATGCGGGTGGCATCCTCACCAACTGGAGCTGCTACGATATGGACTACATCCTGGGCATCGCCGGCTGGTCTTTTCGGCCGAAGCTGGTGCTGGCCCAGACCTGGCCGTGTGTGCCCCAGTTCCGCCACCACGTGGCGCCCGAATCGGATGCCGACTCGTACTTCGCCGCCTTCGCAGTAGGTGAGGACGGCTGCGTGCTGTCCATTGAGCGCGGCGAGTTTATGCCGGCTCACTCCGAAGCGGCCTGGCAGATCATTGGTACGAAGGGGTCGCTTACACTGGGAATGTCATCGGTTGACGAACGCAAGATCGTCCACGATGATACCAGCGTCGAGGAAGGCGTGGTCTCCAAGGTCATCTGGGAGGGCAAAGACCCTGACGGTCTGGGCAACCAACGGGCGATAGAGGACTTCGCGCGAGCCATTCGTGAAGGCCATGAGCCCGCCACGAGCCTGGAGAAGGTCCTGGTCATTGCCCAGATTACCGACGCTATCTACGAGTCGGCCAGGCTGGGCACGTCCGTGGCGATAGCTTAGCGATGAAGTAGCAAGTTAGAACCATAGTGTATTGAGAGGTAAGCATTATGAAGCTGAGCCTGTTAACGTTTGAGTTGGGCAAGGGGTTTACGCTCGATGAGCTGCTGGGAATCTGCGCACGATATGGTTATGAAGGCGTCGAATGTCGTGCCCAGCTCGACCACGAGCACGGGCTAGAGCTGGAAACTACGCCAGAGCAGCGAGCAGGAATCAAGGCGAAGTTCGAAGACAGCCCTGTGGCGCTGGCGGGGATTGGGACAAGTTGCCGGTTTGAATTCCCTGACCCGCCTGAGCGGCAAGAACAGGTGGATATTGCCAAGCGTTTCGTTGATCTGGCCGTGGACATAGGAGCGCCGCGGATTCGCGTGTTCGGCAACGCCTTCCCTGAAGGCTCAGACAAGGACAAGGTCGTCGAGAACGTCGGCCACTGTTTGCGCGAGATAGCCGAGCACGCCGAGGGCACGGGAGTTGAGTGCAACCTGGAGATGCACGGGGACTTCTATTATTGGGAGTATGCCCTGCGCGCGGTGGAAATCGCCGACCACCCGGGCATTGGCATAGTCTACAACTGCGACCCACGAGAGACTAACTGGGGACCGATCAGCAACCATCTTGACCCGATTAGGTCCTACCTGCGCCATGTCCATCTACACGACCTGGAAGCTACCGACTATCCGTATCCGGAGCTGTTCCGCATCTTGAAGAACGTGGGGTATGCAGGGTTTGCATCGCTCGAATGCAGTGCCAGCGACGATCCCGAGCGCGTCATCGCCATCTACGCCCGGCTGTTTGAGTGGATGTACTGGAATGCGTGAGGACTGTGATTATGCGGGGGGGGACGCCGTGATTGATAGGCCTCCCCCTGGTGTTATTTACGTTCAAGCCATTCTCTGCTGCAAGCCGAGCTTACAATATTACTTCCTCGCTCGTCGCCCTTGAGCGCACTGCCGCGTCCAGGATACGGATGATCTCCAGCGTACTAGACGAGGGCACCGGCATCTCTCCGGTGCGCACCATGCCGATAAACTGCCTCAGCATTTCGCGGTAGAAGCCCGCGCCATCATCAATGGTTAGATGTACGCTACCCTTTGTGCCCAGCAGCGTGGCGCGGAAGGTGTAGGCGATATCTTCCCGTACGACCATAACTCCCATGCGGTCGTCACCGTAGTCGAGCAGCACGTGGTTGCGCTTAGCGTCACCGAAGTTACGCACTGACTTGACGCCGGGGCCCATCACCGCGTGCAGAAACTCGCAGGGATGAATGCCATAGAAGACCAGTTCATTGGGACCGATGGCGATAACGGTCATTATATCCCCGAGTGCCTCCTTGTCCAGTGCTGCATATTCGGTGGAGTAGCGTAGCGCCGAGCACGACATCACCGGCGTTCCGTGTCGCTCGGCCAGGGCGAGGATCGCCTCGGCCTCCTGCGGGTCCCGCGACAGCGGCTTATCAATGAAAGTGGGAAGGCCCGCCTCCAGGAACAACGGGGCGCGCTTCTGGTGCTGCTCGGTGATATCATCGCAGATCAGGACACCGTCCACCTCGCCCAGCAGGTCACTGGGATTGTCGGTGACTATCGTGATGCCCTCCACGAGGTCGGCGATTTGTTGCGCCGCGGCGCGATCGTCGTCACAGATCGCGACGACACTCGCATCCTCCACGGGATTACTGGCGTAGGGCGGAAACTTCGCCGCCTCCCAGGCTGCTTCATCCCTTTTAGGATTGAGAATTCCGGTGAATGCACGTGCGTGGTAGACGGCAGCGCCGCCAACTACTCCTAGTCGTATCATTGTCTGACAGCTCCTTTTCTTCTGCGAACGACCGTCTGGTGCGCAGTGACTCGTCTACTCTACCCCAACAAAGCGCTTGAAGCGGTCGAGCAGGTCGTCGGGCGGGTCAAAGGGCAGGTCCACCGGGCGGGCCTCCACCGTGCTCTGGTAAATCGCCAGTATGAGCAGCCATTCGTCCAGTGAAGTCTTAAGATTGGTCGGGCTGACTGCGACATCATCGTCCAGCCAGGCAAACATCGCCTGGGTAAGATTGACCTGCCCGCGGACATCTTCCTCGGCGTAGTCCTTTTCGCCGCGCGCCACTGTGCCGTCAGGCAGCGAGCGCTCCCAGGAGTCCATCCGCCAGTGCAGGAAGCCATGCGTCCCGTAGACAGCGATTCGCTTGTGCCGCCAGACTGGCCCCGGCGTGAATATGGGCGCGCCCTCCCCGGCCTGCAGCGCAGCGCGGACGCCATTGCGAAACGTCAGCAAGGCCTCCATAGTGCGGGGGCTGGGGTGCGTGCCGCCAAGATCATCGTAGCCCGAAGCCGCCCCAAACGCCGTCTGGGCCTCGGCGTAGTCGTTGAAAGCGAACATGAGATCAAGGACGTGGACTCCCTGGCCCGCAAGCGGCAGCATAGCCGAGGCGTCCAGAAATCGCACCTCGCCAATCTCGCCCTCCTCGACACGCTGCAGGAAGTCGAGGATCATCGGATGGTGGCGAAGCTGGTGGTTAACGGCGAACTTGGTGGCGGTTTGCTGCTCGAGTTGGCGCAGGGCCCTATAGTCGTCGGCGCCGATGCAGATCGGCTTCTCGACGATAACGCCAGGCACACCCGTCTCGGCCAGGCGCGTCATAAGCTCCACGCGCAGCTTCGGTGGCGTCACCAGGTGAACTACGTCCGGCCGTTCCTTGACCAGCATCTCGTCGAGCTCGGTGTAACGCTGTGGTATCTGGTACTTCTCCGCAAAGTCGTCCAAGCGCTGTTCGTCGAGGTCGCAGCAGGCCACCTTCACGCCTTCAGTAATAAGCTCATACGCGTCCGCATGGCCCCGCGCACGCGGGCCACAGCCTAAGAAAGCACAGCGGTAGCTCATCGGTATCTCCTTAACTCCATTTTGGTGGATAAACAGTGTAAACAGGCGTGAACATACGTCGCCAGACCCGAGTAGCCATCGCCGCTGCCTCCCGTGGGTTGCCCATCTTCCCGCAGGAACAAGCCAATACCTTCCAACGATGCTGACGCCAATAAAGCTTCAGCACCAACCAGGGGTCACCCTCCTGCCGCGATTCCGCTATGCCCGACTACTTGAATGGATGTACCGGCACGCTTAAAACTAAGGCCATCGGGGCGGTGTCAATCTGAATAGAAGGGCGCGATCTGCCGCCAGTTGCGCCGGCGCTTCTGCAGCAGTGCGGTGGGTGTAAGGCGCTCGCGGCGGGCCAGCTCGCGGTCGTGGGCGAAATCGGTCTTCGCCTGAAACTGGCCCACCCGCTCCAGGAGTCGAGCCATTAGCTCCGTCTGCACTTCGCGGTACTCCGCGTTGCCCCATAGATTGTCAATCTCGCCCGGGTCATTGGTATGGTCGTATAGCTCTCCCCCTACCTCCCGGTTGTAGTAGACCAGCCGGTACCGGTCAGTGCGGATCGCATAGGTCCGCGAATCAATCACTAGGTCGTCCCATTCGCATATCGCCTCGTTCTTGCCCGAGCTTTCACCATTCATGACTGGCAGCAGCGATTCGCCATCAACCTGCCCTGGCCGGGGCACGTCGGCCAGTTCCAGGAGCGTGGGCATCACGTCAACTAACTCGACGAGGCTCGATACCTGCTTCCCCTGAGGGCCGCCCGGCCAGGAGATGATCAGAGGAACACGGTGGATAGACTCGTAGATGCCCAGGTTCTTGTGGAACAGCCCATGCTCGCCGGCAAAGTCGCCGTGATCCACCAGGTAGACGACAATGGTATTGGCCAGATCGCCAATACTCTCCAGATAGTCCAGAACCCGCCCTATTTCCTCGTCAATGGCGGTTATCAGCGTGTAGTACGAAGCGATGCAGCGTTTCAGGCGCGCGACGTCCTTGGTGGCCAGGGGGTATTCGCAGCCGCCGGCCAGCCGCTGCTGCATAAACTGCGGCTTACCAGCGAAGTCGCGCTCCAGGTAGTCAATCGCACTATCCGGCAGGATGATGTCGTCGGGATCGTAGCGGTCCCAGTGCTCCTTGGCGGGAGCGATCGGGGCATGGGGGCGCTCGAAGCTCATATCGCAGAAGAAGGGGCGCCGCCGGTCGCGGCTTTCCAGGAAAGCCAGGGTCTCGTTGCCGGTCCAATGTTCCAGCGAGTGTTCGTAGGGCAGGCGCGCCGGACCGCTGCCGTCTAGAGTGTGCGCCAGCTCTGGCCCAGGGCTGCCATCTTCGTAAAGCTCGGCGAGGCCGTTCTCCACGAGATACGCGAAGTAATGGCAGGTGGTCGGGTCGGTGTGCCGGGCATCGCACAGATCGCAGTAGCGGATGTGCTCGAAGGCCTCCTCGTTCCACTGGCCGATCATGTGCCCTTTGCCGATCAGTGCGGTCTGGTAGCCATAACGCCGCAGTTGCGCGCCGAGCGTGTTGGGGTTGCGCTCGGGGTACTCAAACAGACTGTTGCCGAAGTGCCCGTGCGTGTGGACGTACTGCCCGCTGTGCAAGCACAGGCGCGACGGCCCACAGATGGGATTGTTGCAGTAGGCACGGGCGAAGTTGACGCCGCGCGTGGCCAGCGCATCCAGGTTGGGGGTGCGCACCGCTGAGTTGCCGTTGACACCCAGGCAGTTGGCGTTATGCTGGTCGCTCATCAGCAGTAGAATATTAGGACGGTCCTTCATTCGGAAGTCTCCTTCTTGCGTAGGTTGGATAGTAGCTCATATTGCAGGTGGGAAGCTGTCTGGTGTGAGTAGTCACAAGTATCGCCGCAGTATCAGCATAGGTCAGAATCCGGCTGCTAGCACTGCCATCCCGATGGCTAAGCCAATGATGAGATTGATGGTCTTAACAACGACAAAATCCTGGCGCGAGTGAGCCAGGAGCGGCAACATGCCGTGGCCATCTTGCACTACGGAGCTAGTCAGCAGTATGCTGAAGGGAATCGCGCCCTGGGCGTACAGGGTCACGAAAAACAGGTGCGGGCCTGATTCAGGGATTATCCCCACCAACCCAGCGACTACGAGCACCATCAGGGGGCTGGCCTGAACCAATTGATGCAGGTGCAGATGCTGATTGGCCAGCGCGGTGACCAGTAGAGCACCAAACGTCCACAGAAAGATTCTGGGCACGTGCTGCTTCACCACATGCTCCCACAGGTGTTCCTGCAGGAAGTGCTCGGGGACGGTACAGACTATGAACAAGCTCACTGCCGACGTAAGCAAGAGGCTTATGCGCACCCAGTTCCACTGAACTGGGCCAACATCGCCAGTAAACAGCGCGCCCAGGAAGAGGCCTATTGTGACCGCCAGGCTGGCGCGCGCCAGCGTCCATTCGCGCCATTGTTGGACGATTCGCCCCCGGGGGTAGCAGTCGCAGGCTTCGGCGTGTACCTCGTAAGTATGAAGCGGCGGGCGGGCCTCTCGGCCCCAGTGCCGCAGGCACCAGTCCAGGAGAACGCCGGCGCCGATGGCAATTGCTATCAGCACCCCGGTCAGCACGGCGAAGCTGCGGGGGATCATAGCCAGCATTACGAACGCTTCATCGCCACTGGTGGCGATCATAGTCGCAGTGAGCGCGCCTATCGAGACGATGCCATGCTCATAGAGCGTCACAACGGCAAAGGCCCCCAGACATCCTGGAGTTGCCCCCAGCAAGACGGCTAAGATGTAGGCTTGCCAGCCCCCCCGCCGCAGACTACGCGTCCAGACCCCACGTGTGAGGACGTTAATATACTCGATCAACAGCATCATCATAAAGACGAAAGCTGTGATCAGGAGGGCGTGCTTCAGTGTGGCGATAGCGACGTTCATGCCTGTTTGTCCGGCGTTGCACTGTTATTCATCATCCTGCGTAGGCGCACAGCAGTGCCGCGAGCGCAGGTCAGTCCTGACCTACTGTTTCGAGACAGATGGGCAAACTCCTCCACGCAGAGGGAAGGGCAGTAACGGTTGGGCAGAGAAATGCCTCCTCGACAAGGGCGTATCATGCGGGGCTATTTGCGCAGGTGAGCAATGAAACGCCGAGAGTCCGCCGAGAAACAGATCGAAGGGAGCTGCGACGATGCCCAACCTGATGATTGACACGGTCAACGATTACATGCCCGAAGTCCGCACACATGAGTGCACTTTCGTCACGATAAAGGCGGAGGGCTGGGGTGAACAGAATGAGTTTCGGTTGTGGTGGCCCGAGCACCTCAACCCGCTGTTCAATAGCAGCGGCCCGCCGCCCACTACCCAGGACTTCCAGTGGGATGCCGACGACAATCTCGTCTGGGAAGTCGAGAAGCCGCAGGGCGCGGCGACTCTTCTGCTCATACCTGAGGGCGACGTCATCGCTCTCCAGGCCACGGTCCGCAATACCAGTGAGGAGAGCTTCGCCACCGCCCCCGCGGCCTGCTTTCAGACGTGGAACGCGCGCGAATTCTACAGCTACGACCTGTCCCGCATCTGGGCGCAGATCGAGGGCACCTGGCAGCCGCTTTCCCAGACGCAACTGGATCAGCGCAGTTATCTGCCTCACGGCAGCTACGGGCGGGCGGACTACGCGCCGCCCGGGTCGGGCAGTGGTGCGAAGAAGCCCCCACGGCGGAAGGCCAGCGAGGTGTTGGCGGCGATGAGTGAAGCCGAGCTTGCGCCCTACCGCGAGAAGGCCACGCAGGCAATTGCCGAGGACCCGCGCTACAACTGGATCCAGGACCCGAGCCACTACGAGTTCGTCCTGTTTGTGAAGATGCGCTTGGAGCTATGCCGGGACCAGGGACTAAGCCAGATGGAGACCTCCGGGATGCCGGAGAATGCGACCCATCCGCTCTTCTGTGCGATTGCCGACGACGGGCAGCGGGCGGTGGGCACCGCCTGGGCCAACTGGATGTCGCTATTCCACAATAACGACCCGTGGATTGGCTGCCTGCACAGCTCTCCGCAACGCCAGGAGATCGCCCCTGGCACTGAGACTTTCTTCCATGGCTGGATATTCTTCTCCGATACCGGTCTGGACGGGCTGATTGAGCGCTTCAACCGGGTCTATCCTCAGGAATGAGTGGGGGGGACAGTTACCAGACGATTGGTGCCGGCCTGGATTGCTCGGGCTCCGGTTCAGCCGTGTTCAGGGCCTCTGCTCGTCCCTGGTAGAGAGGCATTACGTGATGAAGGCTGGTGATTTGCCGGGATTCCTCGTCGGAGGGGCCTCCTGAGATAGACGCTATCTCCGTTACAGTAGGGCCGTGCCAGCGTATTAGAAAGGTCTCATCAGGGAAGCCAGGATGTCTGAGTACCTCTTCGCTGGTCTTATCCTGTACCGAGAACCGAACTCGGAGGCGGCTGCCAGCAGTCACATGCGCCCACTGTAGATACGTGCCGGACACCTCACAGTCAGACGCTGCACCGTCCACCTCTAGTTGCTCCACGCGCGCTGCTGCCGGTACCCGCACGGCCAGCGAGCCGTCCCGCTCCGGCTCGATTACCAACTCGCCAGAGAACGGAGCAGTCACTTTGAGCCCGTCAGCCCAGCGGTTCAAGGGTAGGTGCACGATCCAACCTCCGGGCACCGACTCTACACACTGGCTCCAAACCAGATACAGGCCCTTCAATCCCGAGGGTCCACAGCAATTCTGAGCCACCCGGGGCTTGTCAAGATATATGGCGGGATCGGCAGTCGGCTGGAGCCAGGTGGGGCTGGTAGAGTGGGTGTAGCCAAACATATAGTCGGGCGAGCTCCAACCCGCAAAGCCTCCGATCATCCGCTCGGCAACGCGGTCTTCCAGAACCAGGTCGGTGCGGGGCGCTGCTTCCCCGGCGCGGCCCCACTCGGCAGAGGTAAACTGACTCTCAATCAGATGATTATGCACGGTGCGGTCAATTTCGTCCCATAATTCTTCATAGCCGTTGTGAGCTAATAATAACATCAAATCAACGTAGTCCATTATGCAGCAAGTCTCGCAAGTCACACGGGGCACCTCGGGAAATTCGGGCACGAACCCGCAGGAAAGACTCATACCTCGGACGAATCGCCAGACCCGGTAGGCCAGTTCGCACCACTCTTCGTTGCCGCTGGCCAGGCCTACGGCCATAAGTCCGGAGGCGGCGGCCAGTCGCGAGTGTACATGGCCAGTGAAACTGCCATCCTCGCCAAAGACTTCCTGCCGCTTCACTATTCGTCGCGTCAGGTCAACAGCCAGCTCCAGAGCCGGCTCGTAGTCGAGCAACTCGGCGGCCCGCACGAGCGGGCGGACCAGGGGTCCGACAAAGTAGCCGATATTGGTAGTACTATCCACCCAGCCCTGGGGAGCATATTTCGTGCCCGCATAGTAGGAGCCGTCTTCATCAGTGAGACTGATCTCTCGCAGTGCATCTACCATATCCCGTAGCGCCGCGCGCACTCGCTCATCCCCGTTAGCCATTACCCATGAACACAGTGCATTCAAGGTACGGCTCTGGTCGAAAAGCTCGGCAATATGTTGTGTATAGGAGGTTTCAGGACGGTAGTTTAACCCGTCGCCGCTGTCAAAATATCCCAGCAGCAGCTCGCCGAGGCGGGCGGTAGTCGTCGGCCGGTAACCAGTCATCACCTCGACCATCAGCGCTGATTCCAGGTAGCGAGCCGTCAGATCGCCGAAGTCAGGCCAATCGTGGACAGCCTGCGGCGGGGCCTGGTTAAAGACGGCAAAGTAAGGCTGACTGGTTACCGGGTCCACCATCTGCTCGATAAAATTAGCGCTAAGTCGCGCCCGCCCCTCGAAATCCACATGGCCGGAAGTAATCATAATCATCACCTTGGTATTTGCCGACTGGGAACAGAGGTTGGGTGGGGTTACTCATGGGTTCGCACTACAGTTTTCATAGTACTCCCATGTGACATCTCCGTCAACCGAATCAGTTCGGCGATGTTGAGCTGGTGACATACGGAGGTTGCGGTTGGCTCGGTGGGCGAGAGGAGGCAGGGCAAAGGCTGCCTGCACATTCACTGCAAGCTAGCTGCGCGGGCCAAAGGGGTCACCTGCGGGTGACGATGCTCAGCGTATGGAGGGCCAGGAGAGTGTATTCTATGCGCTGCGGCCCGAACTGACTAAGCATCTGGTGACATTCGCTCAGCACCGTACGCACGCTTTCGTCTAGGCCTTCAGTCGGCAGTTCATGGATCATCTGGGCCAGCAGCTTGGTGCCGCTGTCCAGGTCTTCGACGCCAAACGCTTGGGCGCACTCCGCCATCGTGCTGAGCAAATCCCTGGGGCTTTGGCCTCGCTTCGCCAGGCGTCCGCGGATTGCCAGTAGCGCGGCGGCGGCAGCAGTGCCCGGCTCGACCCGAAGCCTGCGCCACAGCCGGATGAAGGCACGCTCACCCCCAATGATTCGCGCCACCGCCAGGGCCGCCTCCTGGCGTAACATCTCGCTGTCGAGCTCTCGCAGATAAGAGAGTATGTCGCTCGTTGCCTCGGTAGCCTGCAGTGCACCCAGCGCCGACGCGTATGCGATCTGGAGGCTTTCATGCTTTTCGGTCCGCAACCGCTCCCGCAGCACGGGGATAGACTCCCAATCGCCTAGCGTCGCCAGCGCCCGGGCGCTACAGGCGCGCAGCAGCGGATACGGCGACACGAGAGCTTCGCGCAGTGGCTCGATGGCACGCGGATTGCCTATCCGCGCCAGGGCCCAGCTCGCCGCAATCCCCAGATCGGGCTCCTGACCCTCTATTATCTCGATGATAGCGTCAGTCAGCCTGGTGTCGGGGCGCGTGCGGGTCGCCGACACTATCGCCTCATAACGCACGTTGAAGCTGGGGTCGTGCAGCGCCTCGACCAGCTCGTTAACGGTGAGGGGACTGCGGGCCTGAGCCATCCGCTCGGTCGTGGCAACGCGAGTGTGCTCGTCACGGGCCAGGTGGTAGCGCACCAGCGACTCCATCGCCCGCAGGGGACTGCCCTGGAGGAACATCCGGGCAAGTTGAGCGGCAGAGACGTCAGTGTCGGTCCGGACGTGGCGCAGCAGAAGTATACTTGCGCCGGCCATTATCATGCTGGCCACGAGAATCGGTGTGTACGCGTCAACGGGAAGGAACAGCATGTTACTGGATAGGGTGCTGGCCCGGTCCAGGCTCCATCCGGCCAACAGTGGGCCAATGCCCTGGATGATGCCTATCCAGGCGTAGTATAGCGCCATGTACTGCGTCTTCCTCGGGGCGGGGACCAGACTGACGTACAACAAGCGCTGGTCGCCTGCGTACCAGGCCATCTGCCCTACACCTGTGAAAAGTGCGATCCCCAGGGCCACGGGCAGACTCCAGGGACTGTGCCGGGGCATAAGCATCCACGCAACCGGCAGTAGGAGCACAATCAGCAGCCCGGACAACAGCACCGGCCGGCTGCCGTAGCGGTCGGCGGCCCACCCCCACAGGTAAGAGGAGAGGATCGCGCCCGCCATCGTCCCGATTCCCAGCATGACTATGTTGGCCTGGCTGAGCCCGATCTGCTCTTTCATGTAAAGAGGTAGAAACGACAGCAATCCCCATCCCAGCAGTAGCAGGCCCAATCCCGCGAGGTAAAGAACGAAGCTGCGATCAGCCAGTGCCTGCTTCATTCCGCCCAGGTGGGTGGTCTGAGGGGTGCTTCGGTCGGTGGGCGCGCCCCCGGGCATAAGCAGGGCTACCCATGTCGAGATCAGGCCGAACACGACTCCCACCACGATGAGGACCATGAACCTGTCCAGGCCGGTGGATCGCCCGAGGATGTAGCTGGCCACCGCTAGCGAAGCGATGCTGACTACGTCGCAACTGACAGCAATCATTGCACTGAACTTGCCGCGTACTGAATCAGGGATGATTTCCTGAAACCACGGATACCAGGCGGTCTCGGCGATGGCCCGGCACAGCGCAAAGGCCAGTATAATGGCGGCCACCCATACAAAGACGACGCGGGTCCCGTAGGCGGTGAGAATAAGCGGGCATAGCAACAGGCCGGCATAGACGATATGCCGGGCGCCCCAGAAGATGACGAAGCTCCGCTTGAGGCCAAAGCGGGCCATAGCCGGAGCGATGAACAATGCGGTAATGCCGCAAAACGGCACCAGCGACTGGATGAAGCCTATCTGCGTCTTGGGCAGGCCCAGCTCGTCGAGGAAGAGGATAAAGGGGGCGCCGAAGGCGATCATCGCAACGAATACCGTGGAGGTCGCGCTCTGGACCAATATCCACGGCATCCGGCGCATCTTTTCTGCGTTGGTGACTTCGGTCGTCATCTTGACTCCAGCCGGGCATAGCTCTGCACTTATCCGCGTCTATTCGCCGGATGTTTTCATAATCCTGTTATCGCCGACTTGGTGGTCAGCAGTCCGGGGTTTCTTCCTCGTACATGTGGTCACACTCCTCGTCGCCCTCCATCAGCGTCTTGGTGCGGGTGAACTTTATGTTCGCGTTGTAGGCGCGTACGGACGGCTCATCGCCCTCGCAGATCCAGAAGCCGATGTCCTCCCCGCCCACCTCGCGGAACTTCTCGGCCCACAAGCACTTGGTGAAGATGTATTTGCGGCGGTTAGGCTCGTCAATGACCCGCTCCCACTCGTGGGTGAAGAAACAGCCTTTCTCCAGGCCATTGCAGAAATCCTGCAGGCTGCCCTTCGGCGGTATGCCGGGCGGCCGCTCGGGGCCACGGATGGCCTGGTGGCAAACCTCGTAGCCCTCCTCGCCGTACTTCTCCTGAACTGCGCGGACCACGCGGGTTACCATTGAAGCCAGCGTGCCGTAGATCCTCTCCAGCTTAGCACTGTTAAGCTCCAGCGCCCGCTCCGCGGAGATGTTACCTCTGAGACCCTTGTTGAGTTCTTCGGACATAGTCATCACCTCGGTCTATTATGGGCATGCGCTTAGGGGGTCATGAGTGAATCAAGCTCGGCAGCAGAGCACGGGATGATGCTATAGTCAAGGGCGAAAGTATCGCCGGGTTGCCACCGGGTGGGCAGGGCCAGGGCGACGCGGGATATGTGGCTTTGCTCGACTGCTGTGTTGCCCCGGTAGCCGGGTGTCTGTTCCTGCAGAGTCATCGGAAGAACGGCAGAGAAGCGGAAGAGCACCGCGTGGCCCGACTCGTTGACTACCGCCACGGCGCTGCCGACCTGCCCGCTCTCAATGGTAGTTCCATTGATAGCCAGGAGGCGGATGGTATTGCCGTCACCCTCGCGCTGGACCAGCGGCAACTGCTCCTCCAGCGAAGCCAGCTCCAAGGCCTCCGTGGCGGTCAGTTCGAGGTGCCCCTCGATGCGGTTGTCGAGGAAGCGGTGGCTGCGCCGATAGTTCAAGGGCAGCCCCTCGTAGCTGCCCCAGGCGGTGAGGGTGTTGGTCTGCTCGTCGAATTGCTTGTCCAGGTCCCAGTAGTCCGGCCAGTGATATGTCTCTTGCTTAGTCCTGGCCAGGGCCATGTGATTGCTGTAGACATTCCAATTCATTGACAGCAACGCGCACCCGGTGCCCGCTGTCCAGACCATCGAGAGCCCCCCGCCGGTGCGGGGCCAGTCTTCCAGGGGGTCGCTGGGCCGCTGTCCCCGGTGCCAGCTCTCCATAGGATGCGCCGCAAACAGGAAGCTGTAATAAGCGGGACGGCGAAAGCAGTAGAACTGGTCGGCGAAGTTGCGGGTGAAGC
>JALGTU010000170.1 GCA_029821195.1 Candidatus Zipacnadia bacterium | reverse complement strand
GCCGGGCGTCGGTCTGGGCTACGATCGCCAGTTCCGTCGCCTCCGGGTCGGCGAGCGTCGGCACGATGAGGGTCAGTGCCGGTACATCTGGTTGGCGGCGCAGCTCGGCGACCATCTCTGCGGTGAAGTGGCGGTCGTAGATGCGTAGGCGGTCAATGAGCACCTCACCGGTATTGCCCGCTGACTCCCAGCTCGAGCCAACCCGGAATGTCTTACCCTCGGGTAGCTCCCACGGTGCGATTTGCTCCTCGCCGACGTTGTGGCCGTCCACGTAGAGTACGGCACTGCCGGTGCTATCCCAGGTGGCGACGAAGTGGTGCCAGGTGCCCACCTCCCAGCGCGACTGCGGCGGCCAGCCGGCGTGGATCCAGGCGGTGCCCACCAGGTCGAAGCGCAGTCCCCCCTCGTGTGTCCACAGGTTACAGAAGCCCGGCGATTTGGTCTCGCCGCCGTAGGCGAAGAAGTAGTGCCAGCCGACCTCGCTCCACGACGCCAGCGGTGACAGCCACATCTCCACGGTGCCCTGAGTCCGCGAGATCAGGCTGCCGTCGTAGATGAGCTTCTGGCCTCTGCTCGCCACGAAGGCCTGGCCGAATAGCCCGGAGTCAAACTCCAAGTTCTCCGCGGTCACTGGCTCGACGGCAGCTCCGTCCGGGTCTGTCCCGGTGGCCGTGCCCTCAAAATCCGCGACGAATGTTGGCGCCGGGAGTACGCTCTCCTGGCTCCAGGCGCTGGCTAGAGCTATACATAGCAGAACTGCAGTTGTGACCAGTAGTGCATAGAGGGTGCGCTGCATGGGAAGCCTCCTGAGCGATTTGCTTCCTGGGTATGTGCGCGAGCCTTGCCGGCTGTGTAACTCGCTTGGCCTGCCCAGATATTCGCTGCGGCGCGGGCTATTCCCTCCGCCAGAACAGTAGTGGAGCCAGATCGCTCTTGTCCAGCTCCCCCTCCGCCATAAGCACCAGGCCGTATAGCAGCGCCAGGGCCAGACACTTGAGCAGTACTGGCCAGCCCGGCGTGGGGATATGGATCCCGATGGCGTAGATGAGCGCCCCGGCCAGCAGCGTGCGCAGCGCCGTCAGCGGGGACAGCGTGCAGCGAAATTCGCGCCAGACCAGGGCCATCATCACTACGGCCACGATGGCGGCGGTGATGGTCGTCGCCAGTCCGGCGCCGAGCATCTCGTAACGGCTGACCAGCCAGTAGTTGAGAACGATGTTAACCGGCACCACCGGGGCGAATGCTGCCAGGCACAGTCCCGGCTTGCCTGCCGCGACCAGGATCTGGTTGGCGATGAACTCCAGGGCAAACAGCACCGCGGCGACCAGCAGGTAGACCGCAACGGTACTGGCGCCCGCGAACCCTGTCCCGAAGATGAGCACGACAAGCTCGTGCATACTGCCGCCCAGCACGGCCAGCGCAGCCACGGTGATAACCAGCGCGAAGCGGAATGACTGGTGAACTAGCTCGCGGCAGGCGGACTGGTCGCCGCGGCGCAGCGCCTGGGTCAAGGTGGGAAAGACGGCGCCCGATACAGCCAGCGGTAGCATCAATATCGCCCGCGAGATGTACTGGGCCAGCCCGTAGTAGGCGGCCCGGTTGTAGCCGGTCAGCAGTCGGGTGATTGCCCACAGGTCCATATTCTGCACGGTGCGCCGCAGCAGCGCGATTCCGGTTAGGGGCAGGCCGAACAGTACCAAGCGGCGGGCCGGGAGGGCACCCTGTTTAACCCCGGCGCCGCTCCACAGCCCTGCTACCGTAACCCCGGCCACTGATGCCAGGATGCTGCCAATGATCGCGCCCCTGACCGATAGCCCCAGTGCCACCAGACCGATAACCAGCGTGGCTTTCGCCAGCCAGTAGAGCGCCCAGGAGCCGGCGTAGCGGGTATACATACGCCGCCCGGCCAGCACTTCTGCGAGAGTGATGAAAAGGGGAAAGAAGGCCAGGTCTATGCTGAACAGCCACAAATAGGGGGTAAGCTCGGGCCGGCCTAGCGCCTGGCTGACCAGCGGCGCGGTCAGGATCCCCAGAATCATCAGCATTGTGCCCCACGCCAGCGTCGTGCGCACCGCGGTGCTGGCGGGGCTCTGCCAGCGCTCGCCGGCCTCCGCTACGAACCGCGTAGTCGCATTGCGCACCAGCGCCTCGCCGATCGCCTCCCACCAGACGATCACCGAAGTGACCACGGCCAGCAGTCCGTACAGCTTAGGTTGGAGGGCGCGCGTCAGGTAGATGTGGGCCGCTACGCCGCAGACGACCATTACCACCTGGGCGATGGTCAGCTTGACGGTGCCGCGCGCGGTGCTGCGCTCGCCGTTATTCATTGCTCGTTTCTGGTGAGCTGTCTTGAGATGGCGTCGTCCAGTTCTCCGGGAGATTGTGCTATGGTGCTAGCCCCTATTATTTATTCATAAGGACAAATGCAATAAGCGCTACATACACCGGGCGCTCGCCGTGCACACGGATTGACGCCAAAGCACAGTTTCTACGAATAACGACCCGCTGTATTTGTCGCCTCGTTGCTCACTATTAGAAGTTTTTGCCGGAAAAGTGTGAAAAACCCGCTTTTTGGGAAAAAGCCGGTTTTTCACGAAAGCCGTTCATGAATAATCCGGGCTAGTATGATGTGCAAACGCTCAGCGCCCCTCAATCGGTTTCCGCCAGCGTCAGCCAGATCGGGCTCACCCAGGCTGTCTCGCCGTCGGCCTGAGTCACTCGCAGGTAGTAGTAGCAGAACGGCGGCTGATCCGCGGGCCGCAGCAGGATCAACTCCAGCGCGTCTTCATCGGTCCAGTCGGCCTCCAGGTCCGGACCCTCGCCGGCGATTTCGTGAACCACCCGGTTATTGCGCACGATTTCAACTTGTGCGATATCGGCGGTCCCGTAGGCAGCGATATGCAGCGTCCGGGTGGCGAACTCACCTGAATCGGTGACTGGAATGTCGGTGCCCATGGGCTGACCGGCGAGGCGGAAGTCAATCAGCATCCGCGCGCCGGTAGTTCCGTAGGTGTGGCGCTCGTACATTCCGCTGAACAGCGCCTGGCGGGTCAGGTCTTCTGCCCAGACGGCCATCATGCCGGGGGGATGGCCGATGTCGCCGAGATCCTGCCAGTGCGGATTCTGGTCACCGGGGTGTCCCCAGTGGTCGTCGCCGCCAGCTACAAACCCCAGCCGGCGGCCCAGGTATAGCCCGTGCTGGACGAAGCCCACTGGTATCTCGGCGGCGTCCAGCGGCTGGCCGGCACATCCGCCGGGCTTTAGCGGAAACTTGCTGCCGTCGTGGACGGAACGCTCCGAGTTGCCCCACACCGAGAATATCTCCACCAGACGTTCTTTAGTTGGGTCGTGCTCCTTCCAATCGCACCAGTTTCCCGAGATGGCCGGGTGATGGGGGATGACGATGGCCTGCCTGTCGGCCAACACTTCGAACAGCTCGGTGGGCGTGGGGTAATCATCCGCCTCCGAGCGGAAAAAGGGCTGGTAGTCCTCCAGGTAGTAGACGTTGCGGTCGCCATCGCCATTCCGTCGCCACTTGGCCCACTCATAGCCCAGGAAGGTCACAAACCGGCCCGGATCGTTCCAGCGGGCGGTGGTCTCCTGGATTTGCGCCCACTGCTCGTCGGAGGTCTCGTGGGCGTGGTCGTGGTCGCCCAGCGCCCCGAAGTCCATGCGGTTCTCGTCACGCAGGTTCGTGAAGTAGTTCTCCAGGTCGCCCGTGCCGTCTGACCACGCCGTATGGCCGTGAAGGATGCCCCAGTACAGGTGCTGCTTCGCATCGGCTGATACCATCACCGGATTGCTGAGCCACTCTCCGCCGCCGTCGGCCAGGCTCACCGTCAGCCGTTGGACTCCCGGCTCATCCAGCGCGAGGTCCTCGATCTCGAAGAGGCCAGCGTCGTCCGCTGTCATCTCAATCTCGCGCAGGACTGTTCCCTGGTGGCTTATGTTGACCCGGCCGGTGAAGTCGGCGGCGACATTGTCGTATTCGTCCCGGGCCTTGATCGTCGCCCGGAACTTCTCGCCGGGAACTGCCACGGCGGGCACAAAGAGGCAGAGCTGCTGCACCGGCCCGCCGACGACGTCAACGCCGGGCGGATTGGCCGCAACGCGGGTGTGCTCACCGTTCTCGTCGGGGAAGCTCAGGTCGAAGTAGTGCGGGTGCTGGCTGAAGGTCTGGGCGCGAAACCCCCGGCTACCGCTGGAGGTATCACCCAGGCGGACGATTATGTTCTCATCGGCGTCAATGTCGTCTTCGACATGAATGAATAGTCGAGAAATGCTGTACTTGA
>JALGTU010000036.1 GCA_029821195.1 Candidatus Zipacnadia bacterium | reverse complement strand
TCAAGTGGTTCTCGCGCAGGTTTTGCCTGAGCCTCCCCAAGGAGCTTACCAAGCCGGCCTTCACAGCCATGCACGCCTGCGATTTTATTGAGAAGAACCGGGACCGGCCCTTTGCGGCCTATGTGAGTTTCGCCGAACCTCATCCGCCGTTCCTGGGGCCGTTTGACTGGATGTACGACCCCGACGAGTTGCAGTTCAGTCTCAACTTCATGGTCCCCGAGGACGAGACCAAGCCGATGCGGAGCCGGCTGTTCTCCCGGCGGCTGGGGCAGATGACGGAGGCGTGGTACCGGGAGAACATCGCCCGGTACTACGGGCTGGTCAGCCTGGTAGACTACTACGTCGGTGAGGTCCTCGACCGCCTGGCTGACTGTGGGCTTGACGATGACACGATTGTGGTCTTCACCAGCGACCACGGTGATATGCTGGGGAACCACATGATGCGGGCCAAGCGAGTGATGTATGAGGAGTCGGTGAAGGTGCCACTGCTTATGAGGGTACCGCAATGGGGGACCGAGCAACGATTCATTGACGCGCCCGTCAGCAATGTGGACCTCGTACCGACGCTGCTGTCTCTGCTGGGCTGTCCCCTGCCCGATCATCTGGAGGGACGCGATATCGCCCCGTATGTGACCGGCAAGGGCGTACTGGACTGCCAGGACGTCTTCATCGAGTATAACCCCAAGAATGAGTACGACAGATACGGTTACGTGGACAACTGGATTCTGTCCGAAGACGAGATGGAGAGGCTGACTCAAGCTCATTTGCGCACGGTCGTCACAGCGGATGGCTGGAAGCTCAACCTCTGTCAGGGGGACCTCGGCGAACTTTACAACTTGTGCGAGGATCCCTGCGAGATGGTCAACCTCTATGCGAGAGCGGAATACCGGCAAGTCGCCGAGGAGCTTACTGCAAGAATCCGCGCTTGGCAGGAGCAAACCCGGGATACGGTCGAGCTGTGTTCGCTGGTGGGTTAGTCGCGGCAGAGCGAGCTCAGCAATAGCAATGCGGAGAATGGAGCCGGGCAGGTGTAATGCCAACATGCCGCGAAGCTGCCGGCAGAGGTATTGTGCTTGTGGAGCAAAGTCACAGGAGGATTGTTATGTCTGATAGCATTAGGAAGTTGGCGTTCATTTTGCTGGTGGTGGTCGCTGTCGTCAGTGGCAGTGCCTTTGTCGCCGGGCCAACGTGGGCTGCTGAGTGGCACGTCGCGAATGTCGGTGATGATACCGGCGATGGCTCGCAGGCTCGGCCGTTCAAGACGATTACCAAGGCCTTTGCGATGGCCTCCGCGAACCGCGAGACCGATACGATCTACCTGCGCCGGGGAGATACCTTCACTGATGCAATCAATAACGAGGGGCCACGGACTTACCGCGTCGAGTTGGGGACCAAGCCACTGCCAGATGTAGTAGCCTTCCGGCCGTATGGTCCCGGCGAGGCGCGGCCCGTCTGGGCGCCGGCGAGCGGCACGTGCATTGCCACCGGAAGGTGTCGCGTCACCGTAGAGGGCGTTCATTTCAAGGCAGGAGCCATATCTGCCCACACGCCCGACTGCGTCCTCCGAGATTGCATCCTGGATGGTCGCCCCGGCAGGAATTTCGGTAGGTGGCTGCGCCACGGCGCCGGCCTGACTGTAGTTGACTGCGTTATCAACGGCCAGACGAATGTCGAGCTTCGGCCCAATAAGGGGCTCCTCTATCATGCCGACGTCCCTCACAGGGGTTGGTACCGCGTCACCAACAAGCGGGCCGCAGCTCCTCAATACCAGGTAACCTTCCCGGATGGGCACGTCTACGACGGGGACGGTACGCACCTCACCTTTCTGGAAAGCGGCCGGCAGACTTTCACTTTTCAGAAGCGGTATCTCAGTGACGTCGAGGTAATGAAGATCGAGCCGGTCGAGGCGCTTGACCCTGTGGCGGTCGTCCAGCTCGATCTGCTCAACCCCAGTAGATTCCTGCGCCTGACCGAAGCGATCAAAGTCAGGCTCCGTCTGGGGTCGGATCGCGCGGCGAAGATTTCGGTGGTGGCCAAGCGGCATAGAGACGGAACAGTCATCGCCCAGCACGATCTTCAGATTGCCCCCGCGATCCTTACCGAAAAGGAACTTGAGTTCCAAGTTACCGAAGAGGGGCAAGTTGATATCAGCGTTCAGGTGGATGGCGAACCGGCCAAGGTAGCGCCCGTGAAAGTCGTGATGATTGACACTACCCCCTTGCCGATTCCTAGGGAGTACACTCCCCTCGGCGAGGGGACGCTGGTAGACGATATTGACTGCGGGGCAGATCCGCAAGCGACGGGTCGGGTCTACTTCGCCTCTGAAGGTACGCACGTGGTTGACTCCGCTCTGGGCAGGTATCGCCAGGCGGGGGGACTGGCGGGACAGGTCGGTCACAGCGGCGGCGCCAAGAACTGGTTTGCATACCGACTCAAGATCAATAAGCCCGGCAAGCTGCATCGGGTGGTGGTGGACTACCCCGATGACGACTACCGCTCAATGCTGCTTATGCTCTACGAGCGCCACCGCGCCGCGTACCAGTATGACAACGGCATAGGCACCGGCGGGGTGCGGCGGCTGAGCAATCAGATACAGCAGCGCGAGATTATCCTGTGGCCCCGCTTCAATGAGATCATCTTCGCCGTGCATTCCTGGCGAGAGGGGGCGCCCGCCGCCATCCAGCGTATCCGGGTCTACGAGCACGACGGCGAGCTGCCCGCGCTGCCCGTCGGCTCCGCCGAGCGCTACTTCGGCGGGTACTACGAGGAGCCGCGGGTCACCGAATGGAGCCATCAGCCCAGCCATGAGCCGATCGAAATCGTCAATACGCTGGGGCATTTAGGCCAGCTTATGCGCTACAGCGGCCAGAATCTGCTGTGGTACCCGACGTGGGCCTACAACGTTCAGACCGCCGAGACCAAGCTCATATCTACTTATGACGAGACCTATAACCAGAAGAAGAATCGGCTGGACGATCGCGGGCGCAAGTCGTTCCGGGCCTTTCTGCTTTGCGGCGAGAAGTACGGTTACAGTGTGATTGCCGAGTTTCACCAATACCTGCAGACTATGGAGCAGCTTATCGCCGAGGGTACCCCGATCCGCGATACCCGCCAGATCGCGTGGGATGGCCGGGTCGCCGAGTTCAACACCTGGGGTGGTGGTGGGTACAACTTCGTGAATCCCGCTGTGCAGCAGGCCCTGCTGGCGGCCTTTCGCGAGCTGGCTGAGTTCTACAAAGACTCGCCAGCGTTTATGGGGATCGCCTTCCGGGGCATGCGCGTGGGTAATCCCTCTTTCGTGTCATTCAATGACCAGTATTGGGGATACGGGGATGTCACAGTCGGGCGTTTTGAACGGGAAACAGGTATTGATGTCCCTGGGGATGAGAATCTTGGCGACTTGGACCGCTTCCAGAAGCGCTACGACTTCCTGATGAATGATGTGAAAGATGAATGGTTTGCCTGGCGGGCGCGCAAGGTCACCGAGTGGCTGCGGACCCTCGCGGGGATGCTACGAGAGGTTCGGCCCGACCTGTGCGTCTTTATGAATGACAAAGGCGGCAGCTATCGCAGCGCCCCTGCCCGGGGCTTGGACCCGGCGCAGTGGGCCGACATTCCTAACCTGCGCTTTGCCATCTATGGCTGGTACGGGCCGCAGTTTGCCGGCTACTACTTCCCGACAGATCACTCCCAGGACATCAAGCCCTGGGAGCAGGCGATAGACCGGTTCCAGTATCACAAGTCGCACCGCGCAATCAGCGTCATGAATCCCTACATGGAAGGCGGGAGGCTTTACCATCTTTACCCGCCCGAGATGTTGGCGTACTTCGACGAGGTTACCGGCAGTTGCGGTGCACCGGAGGGGCCATATCCCTTCTACAAGCAGCGCTTTGCCGACTGGATGAGTACCGGCGATGTCTGGCTGATTGCCGATGGCGGGCTGAGCTACCAGGGCATTGACGCACGCGCCAAGCAGGAGTTTGCGCGCTTCTTCCGCAGCCTGCCGGTGGCCGAATATAAGCCTTCGCCGCTCAATGTGGAGCCGGTCTTCCTCTGGGAAGCGGAGCACAAGGGCAAGATGCTCTTCTACGTGGTCAATCGGCAGGACTATCCCGTGGAGCTGACGTTGAGATTCGCCGGCTCGCCGACGCTCACGCGACTGTCTGACAGCCGCGAGTTCGCCACGAATGGCGGCCGGCTGTCGCTTTCGCTCGATCCCTTTGCGATGATGGCCTTCGAACTGGACCGCGCCGCCGAGATTGCCGACGGCAGGACGAAAATCCCTGGCGGAGAGCTGCGAGCGTTGCGTGAAAGGATTAGCCAGGCCTGGGAGATCGTGACAGCGGCGAAGGGCAAGCTGGCAGACGACAAGTATGCTCAGGCTCTGACCCAACAATTGGGCCGAGATGCCTACGAGCAGGCGCTGTTTGAGTTGGCCTCCGCTGACCAGGCTCTGAAGCAGAGGCGCTATGACACTGCCGACCGCTATGTGCGCGGTTATATTAGCTGTGAGGCTCCCACCAAGCGCGGCCACGCGCTGCCTATCGTCTACCGTGCTATGAACCGCTGGCCCGCGGGCGTGTTTAGTGATGGAAACTAAGAGGGGTTCGGTTGGAAAGCGGTGTAGTCGGAGGCTTCGGTCTCCGGCTAGCGAGGGAGGCACCATGGCACGAGACAAGATATCGCGACGCAAGTTCCTAAAGAAGACTCTCGTTGCCGTTGCCGGACTCAGCGGGGCAGCGGTCGGGGGCAGTGCAGCATCCAAACCAGAAGCATTTGCAGCAGGTGGAAAGGAAATGCCGAGCCACGGCAATCACGCCATGACAGAGAACAGAGAGCAATCCTACCTGGACTTCGTCTGCAGTCATCTGGACCGGCTGATTGCGACCGGGCGCGCCGATTTCGGCCCTGACCCTAACGATATGTGGATGTCGTCGGTTGATATTCACACCGGCCGCTACCCGGAAGATGATAGACGCCCTGAGCACATTCCCAAGCGCTGTTATCGGTATATTGAAGCCCCGAAGGGTTGCACACTGTACTGGGATCTGCCGCAGCTCGTGGCCGCCCACGCCGTCTCAAAACGCACCGGTGATCCCAAATATTCCCACGCCGCCGATGCGTATGTCCGCGACTTCTTCGAGCGCTGTGTGGCTGCGCCCACGGGTCTGCTCTTGTGGAACAACCACTACTTCTGGGACGCATTCGAAGGCTGCACCAAGGAGTTCGGCGCCTCCAGTAAGCCTTGGTGCGTTGATCCAGCAGAGCACATGGGGCACCACCACGAACTGCGGCCCCTCCCGCCTGCCTGGGAGGCGTTATGGCGGGTTGATCCGGCGAAGACCGAAAGAGCCATTCGCGCTGTGGCCAAGTGGCACGTTTTTGACCTGGACACCGGTGGCTTCAATCGTCATGCTAACGGCAAAGAGGCATATTCGTTCCTGGAGGCTGGTGGGATCATCGCCGAAAGCCTGTGCTGGCTGGCCGCCCGCACCGGCGACGAAGAGCTGGTTGACCTCGCCCAGCGCATTGCCCACTACAACTTTGAGAGCCGCGACCCGAATACGAAACTGATGCGCAATCAGGTGACCAGGGACCGCTGGGACCAGCACTGCCTCACCACGGAGGTCGGCCTGTGGGCGACGAGCCTGCTGCAGGCGGCGGAATACAGCGGCAGAAGGGCATTTGCAGATATGGCGCGGGATGGTATCTACCCGTACTTGAAGTACGGATATGACCCGGAGGCGCGGCGCTATTACGGTAAGCTCGAAGTGACCACCGGGAAGCCCGTTCGCGGGGAGAAGACAACGCGCTACCAGCCGGACGACTACGCCGAGCTGTGGGAGCCGCTCTATCCCACTCACAACTACCCGATGGCCTTCGCGACTGCTTGTACCCATTTTGCTGAGGTAGAAAGCGGCCCCGAAGCCAGGGATAACCCGTTCCCCCAGGGAGTGGCCCGCTGGGCGCGAATTGTCGCCGAGGAAACCCCGGCTCGCGGTGGGCACGGCGCTTATGCCGAACACTACGGGCGGGCCATCCATTTCCTGACCGACGCGGCCCGTCGGCTGGAACGGCCGGAATACCTGGAGCAGGCCCGTGCCGTCGCTAATGAGGCCGTTGGCGTGCTGTTTGCGCAGGGCATGTTCCGGGGCCATCCGGGCGAGGATCGCTACGACGCGGTAGACGGCGTCGGCTTCCTGAGCCTGGCGCTGCTGGAACTCGAATCCGACGAGCCCCTGGACCTCCTGGGCTTCCACTTCTAGCCCGCAATTCGACGGTGGATATCCAGGCTCGACCCCCTGGGGACCTGTCAGTGCTCCATTTCGATGACGACACCAAGTATACTGTCCGGATCGTGGATAATGGAGTCTATTTCCGCTTCGATGTTCTGCAGGGGAATTGTGTGGGTGGTGAGGTCATCCACGGCCAGCTTGCCCTCGGCCATAAGCCGGATACAGAGCTGGAGGTTGGTTTTAGTTGACCAGCGCACCATAACTGGGGGATAATCCGGCCCGAATTCCCACGCCTCATCGTGATAGCCGAAGCCGGGCCGGCTGGACTTGCGTACGTCGGCGTTGGTGAGCGTGCGAGGGTAAGTGAAGGTGGTCCCGCCGACCACGACAATTGTGCCCATGGCATGACCGTCCGGCGAGTGCTTGAGGCATTTGGTGACCGCCTCTATTGCTTTATCCCCGTTACCACCAAAGGCAAACACCGCCCCGTCCAGCCCGTAGCCGTCCGTGAAGGCCCGGGTCAGCTCTACTTCATCGTCCACACCAACTAGGGCGGTGGCATCAATGCCCCACTTGTGGGCGATCTCATTTCGGAAGGCTATCATATCCCAGCCGATCACGAAGTTGCCGGCCAATTGGTAGAGCATGGCGCACAACTGACCGACTATGCCCAGGCCCACCACCGCCACAGACTCGCCGAACTCGGGCTCGCCCCGCCGTAGAGCGTGCAGCGCCGTCGCAGCGAGATGGCCGTAGGCTCCGTGCGCGAAGCTCGCCTCATCCGGCAGGAGAACACAGAGGTTATGCGGCACGACGGCATAGTCGGTGTGCTGAGCGTAGCCGCCGCCCATGCAGGCCACCCGGTCGCCCTCGTTCAGCTCCTCTACGCCTGCGCCGACCTCCCGGACAATCCCCGCATTAGCGTACCCAAACGGCCGCGGCTCAGCGTCGGGAATCGGATTCTCCAGTTGCTGTTGCAGGCCGCGCCAGCCCCCCAGTTCGGTCCCGGGGCTGACGAGCGAACTATGCACCTCGACGAGAACGGCCCCCGGCCGCAGTGGGGGCATGTCCTCCTCGATAAGACCAATATGCCCATTGCCCATAAGTGCGGCTACGATACGTTTACCCTTCATTTGTGACCTCCCAGTGTACGACAGCAAAATGGAGACCGCTAGACCGTAGTTCGCAACATTATACCGCCACATAGCGGGCTGTCAAGCTGCAAGTTAGCTCCAGTGTTACCGGAGAAACACTAGGTCACTTCGCACCGTATGGACCCCACTGACCACTATCCACTATGCACTAACCACTATCCCTAATTTGCTCGGTAGAAGCGCAGGAATTGCTCGCGTGGGGGCTGGAGTTGGGGGGGAGGATGGGCAAAATAGGCCCGCTTCTGTTGTTCCCCGTTTGAGTCGGTTATGATCGTCGCTACGCCCAGGCTCTCGCCCATCTGGGGGCACGCGGCTGCCACGCTGTGCCAGTCCATCACGAACAAATAAGATAGCTTCTGCGCAGAGCGTTCGATTTCCGTGGCAAAGGGCAAGTCCGAATTGGAGTAGACGGCCTCGACGCCCTGGCCGGTCTCGCGCAGCGTTACGCTGCCGTTGATTGTCCGGGGCCCCGACTCGGTCATAACCGATATCGCCAGCCAGATGCTGTCCTGCATCGGCACGTAGGTCTCGTCGGTGGCTGAGCAGAGAATAGCCAGCCCCCAGTCGTTCCAGGCCACCTGCAGCGTCGCTGCTACGCCGTTTGCACCGGTCGCCAGCTCTCCGTTCGAGCCGTCTACGACCCAGTTGGGACCGTAGCGCGGTGCATTCTTGACATCCTTGATCAGCCCGTCGCGGCCCTCATCCGCGTTCTTGCCGTAGTAGCGCGGCGTAAGCCGCTGGCGGAAGCTGTGACCGTCGCGGGTTACCACCGTTGCGGTCAGGTTTGTCGGCAGCGCGTAGTCTTTGTAACCGGCGCGGGTGAAGTTGATGGTGAATTCGGTAGGCGCCATCGTGGCGGGTAGTTCAACGCCTGGCGGCTCCAGGGCGAAGTTGGGGCCGCTAAGGAAGACGGTCGCGCCTCGGGCCTGGTCGCTGAGCGGGCGGCAGGTCAGCTTCAGCTCGCCAGGTTCGTCACCGCTGCGGGGCCGGATGTAGTCAGCGGTCAGCGCCACCGGACCGATCACCTCCAGCGCCACCGGCACCTCCAGCGCCGCCAGCACGTTGGGGGCAACCTTCAGCCGCAGGCGGCCCTGGTGGACGGTAGGCCAGTTGGGCGGAGGTATGGTGAGCTCCACGGGCCAAACCGAGTTGCCCGGAGGAAGAGCGGTTCGCGCCGACGCGGCATCGTACCGTCGGCCCCAGCCCAGCGTGTGTACAAAGGGAATATCCAGCGTGACGGTGAGGACCTCGTCGGTGGGATTGTACAGGGCTATCGGCATCGTTATGCGGCTGCCGATCACTTGGATGCGCTGGGGCAAACTGGCTGACTGGCAGGCCCAGCGTACCTGCTCCTCAGGAAGTCCCACCAGGAAGCACATCTCCGAGGATAGCCTTATGACCTGGCGGCGGGCATACTCCGTGCATCGGCCGTCGAGCGTCATAACGCCGAAGTTGGTATCGGGTAGCAGCGGCGGCGTGAACAGCGCCCAGGAACGGCCGGGCTTGGCTGAGCAGGCGATGAAAGCGCCCTGGGCGCTGGTGAAGCCAAACGCCTCCACGTCGTCGTCCGTCACGATTTCACCGAGCAGCGCGACGTCCTGAAACTCGCCGGGGAGCGGCATCTGCGCGCTGGCACCGAGCGCTGGTGCGGCTAGAAGCGCAGCGCACATCACAACGGCTGCCCGCGTGTTTCGGTATGCTCCAGGCTTAAGCCTTGCCATCGTCTCTACTCCTCTGCGATTTGCGATGGTGACCCTAGGGTCACCTTTTCTGATAGAATTGCCAACGTGGTCAAGGTAGGACGCGCCATACCAGCGTCGCCCACGGCCCGACCGTGAGCTCAAGCGTGCCATCTTTGACCTCAGCCGCCTCGCCCATCCCGCCCCACGGCTGCAGGCGAGCGTTATCCAAATGGCCCTCCAGGGATATTTTCAGGTCCTTCTCGCTGGAGCGGGCGTGGCACAGCACCAGGTAGGTGCCGCTCTCCCGCGGCCACAACGCTGCGTAAACACTCTGTTTGCGCGCTTCCATCAGCTTGATGGGCTGGTGAGCGGGGCGGACGATATCAATAAACTCGCTGGCCTGCGCCAGCACGGGGCCGAAGACCTGCGGCATCCAGGTCGGATCCCGGCGGTCGGCCTGCTTGTACGAGTAGAAGCCGATGCCCCGCACCCCCTGAGTGAGCGAGCCGTACAGCGTAAAGCGAATCTCGGTCGGATTGGGGAACCGGCTTCCCGAGCCATAGATGAAGGCCTGGAGTATGGGGATGACCAGCTTGCCGGTGTTGAGCGCCCGCTCGTTGCGCTGAAGCGTCTCGTGTATAGGCGCCTGGGGGAAGGGCTGCGCCTTCACCGGGTAACAGTCGGGCATGAGGATGTCCAGGTAGTCGAGGTAGTTGTCGGAACGCCAGTGCCGCCAGCCCGCCAGGATTTCACCCACCGGCACCTCGGGAGTCTCTTCCTTGAGCATCTGGTAGACGGGCGCGAGGTCCTCGGCCCAGACGTGGTGCAGGTTGGGCTCGTCGAACAGATACCAGAAGCCCAGGCCCGGTTTGTCTTTGACCGCGCGCACGAAAGTACGCAGCTCGTAGAGGTTGTGATCCTTGATGCGCTGGCGATGCAGCCCCACCCACCACTTCAACCCGTACTGCTCCCAGGCTTTGTCAATGTCGGCAGTGTGTGCAATCAGCGTCTCCAGAGGCCTCACGGGCGCCTCTTCGAAGTGCTTGTAGTGGTGGACGTAGTTGACCCCCATCTGCTTGACCACAGGCAGGACATCGTCAATTGCGGAGGTATCAGCCGGATGAATATCCATCATCAGAATGGGGAATTCGTTGCTATCCGGGTCGAACGGCTCAGCCGGACCCGGTGCGGCGCACAGCCCCAGCAGACTGAAAGCAATCAGTGACAACAGTATTGAGGGGTTCTTGCTCATCCTTATCTCCTCTACGGCGACTCGTCCGAGGGTTGCTCGTCCTTGCTGCGCAGAACGCGGCAGGGCACGCCGGCAGCTACTGCGCCCGGGGGAATATCCTTGGTGACCACTGAGCCCGCACCGATGCCGGCGCCCTTGCCAATGGTGACGCCGGGCAAGACGACGGCATTGCAGCCGATGTACGCGCCGTCTTCGATGACGATATTCATGTTGCTGCGGCCGGGCCTGGGGCCGTGGGCAACCAGCGTGACGCGGAAGGATATGGTCACGTTGTCCCCGATAGTGATGCGGTAGGTGTGGAAATCATCAATCCAGCCGTGCATACCGATGAAGCCGCCCTTGCCCACCTTCAGGCCGGCCAGGCGAAACAGGAACTTGCGCAGTCGGGTATTGATGTGGGGCAGGCCCATCCCCAAGACGTTGATCAGCAGCGACCGCAGCCACTGCCAGCGATATAACTGCTTATTGGTCATTCCCTCGCGACTGTGCCAGAACATATAGTTGCTACCTCAGATCATCAATGTTGGTAATCACTTTCTCGAAGATGTCGGCGATATCTTTCATCTCCGCTTCGCCATTGGGCGGGTGGATGGTGAAGCCGACTACTACATTCTCGTACATGTCCACCGTCACGGGCGTGTCCGCTTCATCGTACACCGGCCGCTGCTCGGGCGGCGTAATCTCGGTGTAGAAGGGGCACTTGAACGGACAGCCGTGGCCGTAGGCATCCCGCGTCTGGAACGTGACGTGCCGCTGGAGCGGGAAGTAGCCGTAGGCCATGGGCAGCCCTTCGGCAATCAGGGCCTCCTGAAACTTCTCGTGGCTGACGCCAAATTCGTCTTTGTTGTAATGAAGGACATAGTTGTAGTAAGCAACCGTGGTGTTTTCGCGCGGCTGTTGCGGGGTGATAGCAGGTAGTTCGCCCAAACGCTCATCCAGGTAGGCGGCGTTGCGGCGGCGCTGCTCGTTCTCGGCATCCAATCGGCCCAGGCGGATCTTGCCGATAGCGGCGTGGATCTCGGTCATCCGCAGGTTGAAGGAGAGCGGCTGGCCACTGAAGGTGCGCAATCCGGCGGCGCGCTCGGCCAGCTCGTCGCTGTTGGTGGTGACCATCCCACCATCGCCCAGCGACAGGAGCTTCTTGTGCTGGAAGCTGAAGCAGCCCAGATCGCCGATAGTGCCGACCTTGCGACCGTTGTGCTCCGCACCGTGGGCGTGGGCACAGTCTTCGAGCACGATCAGGTCGCGCTCGCGGGCGACGGCCATCAGCCCGTCCATATCGGCGGGGAAGCCGTTGAGGTGGACTACGATCACCGCCTTGGTGCGTGGCGTAAGCTTGGCGCGGACGGCCTCCGGGTCCAGGCCCAGCGTCTGCGGCTCGATGTCGGCAAATACGGGGATGGCATTGGCCATGACCACGCTGGTCGCGGTGGCCAGGAAGGTCATTGGCGGAACGATCACCTCGTCAGCCGGGCCGATACCCGCGGCCATCAGCGCGACGTGCAGCGCCGTTGTCCCGCTGCTGGTAGCGACGGCATGGGCTGCGCCGTGGTATTCCGCGTAGGCCTCCTGGAACGCCTCCACGTGCTTATGTCCACCGTGGTGGGCAACGAGCCAGCCGCCACGGACGACGTCGGCTGCGGCTTGCGCCTCTTCTTCAGTGTACTGCGGCCAGACGGCAAACGGTTCGGTGCGCACCGGCGTGCCGCCATTTATTGCCAGCTTAGCCATTTTCAATTGCCTCCCGACATTCTTCGATACTCGCTAATTCAACGCCGTACTCGGATTGGGCCCGCGCTATGATCTGCGCGAGCGTCTCGACCATCTGCGGGTCAATTGCCTTGCGCTCGGCGTCCATAATCTCGTAAGGGTGAAACAACCAAAGATACGATGCCAGTTCAAGATCCTGCCGGACGAAAGCCTGGTCCCACCGCGCCATAGTCTCCCAGTTGAAGCCGCCGCCGAGTTGCAGGAACATGTGCGTGACGGGGAAGTGCAGGAAGTGACCGGTGGTGGAGGTATAGTCGGCGAAGTTATCCGTGTCATGGCGGTACGGGCTGATTCCGACAGGCATTTCCGTATTATCGAAGGCATAGTTGCCCTCGCGGTCGCCGCGGGCGTTCTCCGGCCAGACCTCCGAGACCTGCGTGTAGCCCAGCTCTTGCAGGGCGCGGTAGATCTCGGGGTGTTGTACCAGGCAGCCGTTGCGGTGCAGCGGGATCTCGGCGGGGTAGCCGTTGGCCGCCAGCCAGGCTTCTACACTCTCCTTGGAGCGGCGGCAGATCTCCAGCGCCGGGCCGAACTCGTAGTTGCCGCCGAGCGGCTCAAAGTGATCGTGTATGCCCAGCGTATCGCCGCGCCGGAGCGCCTCGTGCAGGAAATCCTGATGATTCTTGGTGATCTCGAAGTCGTTTTCATTCAACGTCCACGTAATGTGACCGGCAGCACCGGTCTGCTCGAAGGTATCCAGCAGAACCGCCATGCTTTCCTGGCGCAGGGCGACGTCGTCGGCGCGGATATCACAGTCAACTGTTACCAGAAACAGCTTGCGCATTGGGAGTGCTCCTCATTCAGTCTGTGTTGGAGCGAGATAGCCGGAGTTAACTAGTTGCTCCCGGATTCCCCGACATACTCGCCGATGCTCATCAGTTCAAAATCTTCGTCGTGGAGCTGGCTGAGAATCTGAGCCAGCAGGGCAACCTGCTGCGCATCAATCTCGGTACGGGCCTCGTTGAGAATCTCGTAGGGATGCCAGGTCCACACAAACACGCCTACCTCCTCGCCCTTGCGACTGAAGGCCTCTTCCCACGCGTGCACGGTCTCCCAGTTGAAAGGCTCCCATGAGCTTAGATATGGGCAGAAGACCATATTCATCATCGGGAACTGGAGTAGGAATCCCTGCTGGGACTGGTACTTGGTGAAGTCATCGAGGTGATGGTAATAGGGATTAATCCCGATGGGAATGCCAGTGTTGTCGAAGGCGAAATTGCCCCGGATATCGTGGTGCAGGCGGCCCGGGACGATGTCGGAGACGACCGTATAACCCAGGTTCTGCAAGACAGCATAGATCACGGTTCGCTGCACTGCGCAGCCGGTGCGGTGCGCTGTCAGCTCGAGATCATAGCCCTGCTCATCGAGCCATTCCTCGATCGTCTGCTTGGTTTGGCCGCATCGCTCCAGCAGGGGCTCGGTCTCATACTGGCCCTCGAGCGGTTCAAGGTGATCGTGCGCGCCCAGCGTATCCCCGCGCTCAATCGCCTCGCGCAGGAAGCTGGGATGATTGATGGTGAGATGGAAGTCGTTCTCGTTGACAAACCAGGTGATATGGCCGGCGGCACCGCCCCTCGCGAAGCTATTGAGCAATTCCTCCAGTGCTGCCTGGCGCAGCGCCACATCGTCCGTGCGTAGGTCGCAGTCAATAGTAATCATAAAGATCTTGCGCATTTGTAGCTCTCCTATCTCAGGCTGTCCAGCGCGACGAAGCGGCCGGTCTTTGCCGAGGCTTCTGCGGCTTCAATGATTGCGGTGGTCTTGAGGCCCTCTTCGCCGGGCAGGGCGTTAGGTTGGCCCGAGCTGATGCACTGCACGTAATGCTCCACCAGCGGCAGGTGGGTAGGCCGGGGCGGTGGGATGTGGAACTGTTCGGTCTCTCCATCTCGGGTCAATAGGAGATCACCTGCGCCGAAATCGGTGGCAATAAGCCGCCCGCCGGGCCCGGCCACTTCCAGCTCGTCTATGCTGGCCCCGATCGTCCAGTAGAACATGCCCACTCCCTGCGCCCCACTGGTAAACTTCATCACCAGCGAACTGGCGTCATCCACCTCAATGTCGAAATGCACCGCCTCCACCAGCGCGCCCACCGATTCGACATCGCCCATCATCTGTACCAGCAAGTCGAGGCGATGTGCGCCAATATCCCACAAAAAACCGCCGCCGGCGATCTCGCGGCGGATGCGCCAGGGCACCGAGCCGTCCTCAGGCGGGTGCCACAGATACGCGCAGTGCGCACGCGCCATCGTCGGTGTGCCCACCGCGCCGTCGGCGAGTAGTTGTTTCATCTTCTGCGCGGCGGGCCAGAAGCGTCGGTAATAGGCCAGCATGAGCTGGACGTTGTTGGCAGCGCACGCGGCGATCATCTCCCGACACTGGGCGACACTCATCGCCATCGGCTTCTCGCACAGCACGTGCTTGCCGGCTTGAGCGGCGGCGATGGTCTGCTCGGCGTGGACGTGCGGCGGCGTGGCGATGTAGACGGCGTTGATCTCCTCGTCCGCCAGGATCTGCTCGACCGTCGAGTAATGCCGCTGGGCGCCGTGACGCTCGGCGAACTCGGCGGCGAGCTGCTCGTCGCGGCGCATCACCGCGACCAGCTCGGAATTCTCAGCTTTGTATAGGGCCGGTCCGCCCTTGGACTCGGCGACGTTACCGCAGCCAATGATGCCCCATTTGACCATTATCAAGGCTCCTCGTCGTAGAATGGCAGATTGGGATTGGTTATCGTGGGTGGTCTTAGGTATCCAAATTGATGGGTACAGTTCGCCGGCGAGCAGTCAATACCTTCGTGCGTGGATTGGGTAAGCAGCGTCTCCCAGCCAGGCGAAGCGTCCTCCCGGACAGGAGAATTGAAGCGATGTGGAGAATAGGCACCCCAGCCAGTCGGCGTGACGGCGCTGGAGTCCCTGTGTAGCTGATGAGAAAGGATGAGTGAATATGAGCCAGACAACGCGCGTTGCCTTTGTCGGAGCGGGTAGCCATGCGACCCGCGCGCTGTATCCCCATCTGCACGAAGTTCCCGACCTGGACCTGGTGGCGGTCTGTGACCTGGACCGGGATAAGGCGGAGCGTAATGCCCGCTGGTTCGGTGGCCGCAAGGTCTACACCGATGTGGGCGAGATGCTTGGTAGCGAGCAGCTCGATGGGGTATACATCTGTGGGCTGCCGCAGATGATGTGCGAGGTGGGCGAGCAGGTGCTCGCGGCGGGGCTGCCGATCTTCGTGGAGAAACCCTCGGCTATTGACGTGCCCAAGGCTCGCGAATTGGCCCAGGCCGCCGAGGACAACAGTGTGTGGGGCATGGTCGCCTTCATGAAGCGCTTTGCGCCGGCGTACGTCGAGGCGCGCCGAATCGTGGGCAGCCCGGAGTTCGGCGGGCTCGAGATGCTGGAGGTAAGGTTCGCACAGGGGCCGTATCCCCCATGGGCGGGCATAGACGATACTATGCTGGCGATGCTCACGGGACAGAGCTGTCACATTTTCGACCTGGTCCGCTTTATGGGTGGTGATGTCGAATGGGTCCAGGCCACCCAGCGTTACCTCAATGCGGACAGATTTGGTCTGCTGGTGACACTGCAGTTCGCCACGGGCGCGATTGGGGTGATGAACCTCAACACGCTCGAAGGCGCCGAGGAGAATCCTTGGGTGGACATCAGTGAGGGGCTGCGCTGTACCGGTCTAGGCGAATCAGTCCAGGTGGAAGAGATGATCTACCTTACGCACCACCGGCCGTCCGCACCTGACCGTGTCGGTAATCCCAGGCCCTTCGCCCATCGGCTCGACGGCGCGCGGCCCAGTTGGATTTCCGCCAGTGGTGTTGACCTATGCGGCTACGCCGGCGAGGTGGCCTATTTCGTGCAGTGCCTGCACGAGGGCCATCCGCCCGACCAGGGCGCGGACCTGTGGGACGGGGCCAAGTCGCTGGAGCTGACCGAGGCGATCTATGCCAGCGCGACCCATGAAGGCGAGCGAGTAAGCGTGCCGGTGCGCTAATGCCGCGAATTGGCCTGTGATGGCCGAAATCATACTGTGGCGGCCAGTGGGCCGGCCTGCCGCCCGTGGGCGCTTGCCAGCAGTTTGACAAGCAGGCGGTTATTGGTTATATTATATGGACGACGGTGGCACCTGCTGCCTTCGGGGATTGCGTCATGTGTGCCGGGCCGTTAGCTCAGTTGGCAGAGCATCGGACTTTTAATCCGAGGGTCGCAGGTTCGATTCCTGCACGGCCCACCAGGGAACTCCGCCGATCCGGCCGTCGTGGCCAGGGCTACTTTGGCGGAGAGGGCAGCTATGTCCCTTTGGCGAAGGTGGATGGCCCCATAGTCTAGAGGCCTAGGACTCCGCTCTTTCAAGGCGGCAGCACGGGTTCGAATCCCGTTGGGGCCACCATTTGACGGCAGCCAAACGCCAGCACAACGGCGGCAGTACGGCAATAGAAACAGCGATGGTTTGACGGCTGCTGTTGAGCTGCCGTGGGGCTGTCGCCAATGGGCGGATAGCTCAGTTGGCTAGAGCGCCTGCTTTACACGCAGGAAGTCGCAGGTTCGAGTCCTGCTCCGCCCACCAGTTTAACGGCAGCACAACGGAAGCTCAACTGCAGCCCAACAGCAGCAAGACAACAACGGAGACGACAGATAAGGTGGCCAGATAGCTCAGTTGGTAGAGCAACGGACTGAAAATCCGTGTGTCCCCAGTTCGAATCTGGGTCTGGCCACCAATTTAGCCTTGTTTGTCACAGCTCGGTATTGAACCGAAAACAATAGGACCTATATTCGTCGGAGGAGCCGGCGTAGCTCAATCTGGCAGAGCAGCGGAATCGTAATCCGCAGGTTATCAGTTCGACCCTGATCGCCGGCTCCACATTCTGCATATATCACTGTCAGGCAACTTGTGCACCTCAGCAACCGTAGCGCAGCAGGCAGAATGAAGCGCGCGAACCCCATAACAAAAGCCGTTGTACCCGCCGCGGGCAGCGGCACCCGGCTCTACCCCCTGACCAAGGTCCAGCCCAAGGAGATGATGCCGGTCGGCCCGCGCCCGGCGATTCAAGCCGTTGTTGAGGAGCTGGCGGTGGCGGGGCTGACTGATATCCTCGTGATTGTCGCCCCGGGTAAATCAGTGCTGGAAGCGCACCTGGATGGCGAGGAAGGCCGGCGCGCCGAGTCAGGACGCGAGCCGTGGGCCGCCGAGTTTGCTGATCCCGACGTCAGACTCTACTTCACCCGGCAGAATCCACCCCGGGGATTGGGCGATGCGGTGGCGTGCGCCGAGCGGTTCGTCGGCGATGAGGACTTTGTGGTGGCGCTCGGGGACGCTGTGATAACCGGCGGCCCGGAGCCGTTCAGCCGGCGGCTCGTTGCGGCTCACCAGGCGAGCGGCGCGGCAGCAACTGTGGGGGTGCGACGCATCCGGCCCGAGGAGAGTAGCCGGTACGGTGTCATTGCAGTGGCGGGGGAGCGACAGGGCGTCTTGCGGGTGAGCGACCTGGTGGAGAAGCCCAACCCGGAGCAGGCGCCCAGCGACCTGGCAATATGCGGACGCTATGTACTCTCCCCTGGCATCTTTACGCACCTGCGTGACTTGCCGCCCGGGCACGGCGGTGAGATTCAAGTGACCGACGCAATCGCGGCCTTGGCTCGCGCCGGCGAGCTGGTGCAGGCGCTGCCGCTGGGCGCGGAGGAATTGCGGCTGGATGTGGGGAACTTTGGTTCGTACAGCCGGGCCTTTGTGCGCGCGATGGCGGCTGACCCGGAGTTGGGCGCAGACTTCCGGGATTATCTGCGCCAACTGGTGAGCCATCTGGAGGACAGTGCCAATCCCGACCCGGACCGAGTTACCGACGACTAGCACCACGGCTGTTGAGTACTGCAGCAACCGCAACGCAGAAAGATATGAACCGCGAGGTATCGCATGAGTGTGGCAACTGTTGACCTATATCAGGAACTATTGCAGCTCCCTGGCCTGACCGTCCGGCGGGACGAGCCGATGACCCGGCACACCTCGTTCGGCATCGGTGGACCGGCGGACCTATTCGTCATCCCTGAGGATGCTGCCGCGCTGGCGCGGTTGGTCGCGTATCTGGCTGGGACCGAGATTGAAGCGCTGTACATCGGCAACGGTACCAACCTGTTGGTCAAAGACGGCGGCATCCGCGGCGTGGTAGTCAGGATCGCCGGGGCGTTGATGGGTATAGAGCGGGAGGGGAACAGTCTAATGATGAGCGCGGGGGAGAGCCTGGCTGCGGTCTGTCACTATGCCGCCCAGCAGGGGCTGGCGGGGCTGGAGTTTGCCGCCGGCATCCCGGGTACTGTGGGCGGGGCGATCGTGATGAACGCTGGGGCCAATGGCGGCGAGATGGCCAAGGTCCTCGACTGGGTGGAGATGATAGATAAGACCGGGCAGATCTCGTGCTGCAGCCGCGAAGAGCTGCACTTTGACTACCGCCAGAGTCAGTTCCAATATGGCGATTCGATTATCACGAAGGCCGCGGTGTCGCTGCGGCCCTCGGCACCCAGCGCGGTATACCAGTCTCTGTACGAAGCCGTGGAGACGCGGTGCCGACGCCAGCCGGTGTCGGAGTGGAGCGCGGGCTGCATCTTCAAACACCCGCCGGGCGATTACGCCGGCCGACTGTTGGAAGAGACCGACGGTAAGGGTATGCGCGTGGGCGGGGCAATGATCTCGCGCAAGCATGCTAACTTCATCGTTAACACCGGCAATGCCACTGCTGCCGATGTCATCGAACTGATCAGGCAGGTCCAGGACAAGGTCGAGGCAAAGTTTGGCGTAAGGCTCGATACCGAGATATGTATCTGCGGGGAGGACGTCCAGTGATGTCGCGCTTGTATCATAACGGCTCCTCACCAGGGAAACCGCATTGGCAGTGCGGTTTTTTGTTTGGCCGCCATTATTTGCCTACGCTCAGCCGAGCCACCTTCACATTGGTGGCGGTATTGGTGGTTGCGGGCTTCACTTCGGCGGCGACCGACATCGCCGGCACCATCACCAGCGATGCGACGTGGACTGTGGCCGGGTCGCCGTATCGCCTGACCGGGAATACCACGATCGCGTCAGGTGTGATCGTCACTGTCCGTCCCAAGGTCCAGGTCATTGCCCAGGGCAACTACCAGCTCACCGTCCAGGGCAAGCTGCGCTGCCTGGGCACCCGCTCGCGGCCGGTGGTCTTCAAGTCCACCAGTCCGACTACGCCGGGGAGCTGGGCGGGGGTGTATATTGCTGCGGGCGGCGTGGGCTGGTTTGGGGGGACCTCCTTCTGGGCCGGAACCAATTGCGTGACCGTTGACGGCGGCTGGGCCAAGTTCGAGAGGTGCTGGTTCCTTTACGCCGGCCAGGACGGGCTGTATGTGCTGAATGATGCTACGATCCAGGTGGAGACTTCCACCTTCGCCCACAACCAGCGCCGCGGGCTGTATATCCTCACCCCCGATCCCGCCGGCACGATATCCGACTGCATCTTTATGAATAACGGCGAGTACCCGATTCACGTGAAGGCCAATTGTGTGGGGATGCTCGGCAGCAACCTGCGCTTCCATAACAACGGCCAGGACCTGATCGGGGTAAGTTGCAGTGCCGCCAACGACATCCGGCGCACCCAGACCTGGCAGTACCAGCCGCTGAGGTTTGACTTGCTGGTCGGCTCGTCGGATCTTCTCGAGATTCCCCAGGGCATCCGGCTGACTCTCGAATCGGGCTGCCAGCTCATCGCCGACCGCATCGAAGTGCGCGGCACGCTGGTCTCCGGGGCTGCCGGGCAAGCCTCGGTAGTGATTCGCGGGGTGAATGAGACGCCCGGCTGCTGGGACGGCATCTTTCTGCACGCGAACAGCGTGGGGCAATTCACCAGTACCACCGTCCGCCTGGCCCAGACCGCGCTTACGGTGGATGACGCGCTGCTGGTCTA
>JALGTU010000169.1 GCA_029821195.1 Candidatus Zipacnadia bacterium | reverse complement strand
TATCTGCGCCCGTTGTACGTGCGGCTCTGGCACGAGATCGGCGTGGACCTGCTGCATCCCTGCGCCGACTGCGTGACCGGCAACGAATTCGGGATGCGGGCGGCGTTGGCGTACAGAATGACCAGCAGCGGCCACCCTTCGATCAATGAAGCCGGTGTCCGTGACCCCTGCCTCCACGATCCGGCCTTCTGGGAAGATATCGAGGCGGGGCTTCGCCGCAATGCCCAAAGGCTGGCACATTGGTCGCCGCTGGCGCTGGGTTTCCTGGGCGGCCGGGAGGTGTGCTTCGGCGAGCACAGTCTGGCCGCCTTCCGCCGGCATCTGGCCGAGACGTACCAGACTCTGAATGGGCTCAACGAAGTCTGGGCGACGGACTTCGGGAGATGGGAGCAGGTAATGCCCTGGCGCGCGCCGCAGGCTTTGCAGCGGCCCGACAATATCGCGCCCTGGCTCGACTTCCGCGTGTTTATGGCCAGGAGCTTCGCCGACTACATCGCCCGGATGATGGAGGCGGTGCGGGAGGGCGCCCCAGGCGTGCCGGTCGGCGGGGTGAATCCCGTCAGCGAGAACTACATGAACGGAGCATTCTTCTCGCTGGTGATGCCTCGCCTGGACTTCGCCGAGTGTTACCCGCGCTTCTACGACTGGGGACGCAGTTGGTTCGGCGTGCCCCGCCATGCCTGGGTCTGGACCGGCTACGACCGCTCGGCGGCGAAGATCGCTAACGACTGCTGGTTGGTCCCGGCCTATGGTGGCTCGATGATTGGTTTGTACGGGGTCAATCGTTGCGAATACGGCACGTTTACCCCGACGCTCGGCCTGGGCCCGCGCGCCCAGTGGATCAAGCAGATTACTCCCGCCCTCACCCAGGGCCCCGGCAAGCTGGTGATGCTGGCTGACCTCGATCCGGAGCCGGTCGCCATCCTCAAATCCTACCGCAGCAAGATGGCCTTCGCTGTGCTCCGGGGGGCGCCGAGCGGCAATGCCGATGCGGAGCGCTGGGCCGGCGAGTTTGACCTGTTCCCGCGCGGCTATGCAGGTCTGGTGGGGGGGCTGCACATTGGCTACCGCTTCGTGGACGAGGACCAGGTGGAGAACGGCGAGCTGGCCAAGTATCGCGCTCTGATTATGCCCCAGTGTGTCTCGCTGTCTGACGAGGTCCTCGCGCAGGTGGAGGCGTTTATGCAGCGGGGTGGGACGGTGGTGCGCGATGATGATTGCGGGAGGCTCGACGAGCATGGGCGGGTGCGGAACGACGGGCTCCCTCAACGACTGGCCACACAAGCTGTTGTCTTTCCTTCTGTGGCTCCCAAAGCTACTCCCGAGAACCGAGCGGCCCTGGCCGAACACCTAGCCAAGGCCGGCATTACCTCGCTGGAGACCTTCGAGAACGCGGGGCGGGTCGTGCGCAAGCGGCTGGGCGAGCTCCGGGTCTTCGTGCTGTCCGGCAGCGGCGAGGTGACTGTCAATCTCCCCCAGCCAGCCTTCTGCTACGACGTGCGCCATCACCAATTCCTGGGCCACACTGATTCCCCCACGCTCCTGGCGGAGCACGGCCCGGCGCTGCTGGCGCTGGCGCCGTACGAGGTCCGCGAGCTGCAGCTCCACGCGACCCCCACCTCCGGTCCAGGCCAGGCAGTGACGTGCCGCGCCGAGGTCCGGGCTGTAGCCGGGGAGTGCAGTACGCACGTGGTACGGTTGGAGGTGACCGATCCTGCCGGCCAGCTCCGCGCTGCCTACACTGATAACCTGCTGGCTCCCGACGGGCGGGCCCGGCACACCTTCACCCTGGCGCTGGACGACCCCGTTGGTACGTGGCAGGTGCGGGCGGTGGACGTGATGAGCGGCAAAACAGCGGAGGCCCAGTTCGAAGTGAAGTAGTCAACCGCCTCAGCAGCGCGGAGAAGCTGTTGCTGCACCTGTGGCGCATTGCCCCGGCAGGTAATTGGGCAGGAGAAAGTTGCTACCGTACCGAACTACGGCACAGACGTAGGTGCAATATGACTCTGGCTCAGGAGATGCACATCTTGGAGACCGCAGTTACTTTCATTGCGACGGAGCCCTTACGGGAGGACCTCGAAGACCATACGATCAGTTATCTAATAAATGGTCATTGTCTGTTCGACTGTGCCTGGAACGTGGCCACCAATATGCGCCGGATTGGTCACAGCCCGCGGAATCTCGATGCCATATTCATTACCCACGGCCATACCGACCATTACATCGGCCTGCTCGGCGTGCTCTACCTCAACAGCGTGTTCGGGCGGGACGAGGAGCTGACCATCTTCGGGCCGCAGGAAGATATCGAGCGGATAGTGGCCGACGCGTTGACCTTCCTGCAGTCAAGTCTGGGGCAGGTACTGCGAGTGGTCCCACTGGGCCCGGGCGAGGAATTTGAGATCGGCGAGCTCACCGTGAGGACCGCGCGCGCGCATCACCGCGTCCCGGCGCTGTGTTACCGCTTTCGTGACAATCGAACCGGCAAGCAGATCGGCTTCTCCGGTGATACGGCCTACGCGCCGCGCCTCGCCGAGTTCTTTGCCGGGGTGGATCTGCTGGTCTACGAAGCGGGCCGGGGCTTGGTGGACCCGGAGGTCACTCCCCAGGAGAACCACTCCGGGGTGCGCCAGACCGCGCGCATTGCGCGGGAAGTAGGCCCGGCGCGACTGTACCTGGTACACGCGCCGCCGGGCAACCGCGACGAGATACTCGCCGCCGGCCGCGAGATCTTCCCTGAGACCCACTGGCCCAAGCCCGGCCAGCGCGTGGTGATCTGATTTCCGCAATCTCGCAGCGGGAGCTTCCCATGACAATTGACCGGGATAGTCTGCCCATCTACGACCCGCCGCGCTGGTGGCGGGGGAGCCTGCACGGCCACTCGCTGTGGAGTGACGGCGACGATTTTCCGGAGATGGTCGCTGCCTGGTACAAATCCCAGGGCTACCACTTCCTTTCGCTGACGGAACACGATCGCCTGCAGGAAGGCAGTTTCTGGCGGGACGTTGATTCTGAGAAGATAGAACTGGCGATAGACAAGTACGGGGCCATGTTCGGCGATGACTGGGTGGAGCAGCGCACGGTGGCGGGCCAGACGCAGGTGCGGCTCAAGCCGCGCGAGGAGTACCGTCCTTTGCTGGAGGAGGCAGGACGGTTCCTGCTGGTGCAGGGCGAGGAGATATCGGTATGGGCGGGCGAGCAGCCGCATTGGCTGAACGCCAACAACATTGAGCAGGCTATCCCTCCCCAGCGCGCGCAAAGCAGCATTGAGGTGATTAAGCAGACGGTCGAGGCGGTCCGTGCTCACGCCCGGGAGACCGGTCGGCGGGTCATGCTGCATCTGAACCACCCCAACTACCGGTGGAATGCTCTGGCTGAGGAGATGTTCCAGGTCGAAGCCCTGGAGTTTATGGAGGTCCACACGGCGCTGAATTCGACCTGGAGCTACGGCGACGAGCTTCACGTCGGCGCCGAACGCATCTGGGACATTGTGCTCGCGATGCGCCTGGGCGTGCTGGGCAAAGGGATAGTCTACGGTCTTGTCACCGACGACGCGCACCACTACCACCAGCCCGGGGACAGCGCGGCACCAGGCCGAGCCTGGGTAATGGTGCGCTCGCGCACGCTTACTCCGGATGCCCTGGTCGGGGCGATGGCGCGAGGTGACTTCTACGGCAGCAGCGGCGTCGCCCTCAAGGACATCCGTGCCGATGGTTCGGGCCTTACCCTGAAGATTGACGGCGAAGAGGGCGTCGCCTACACTACACACTTTATCGGTACGCGGCGCGGGTTCGACCAGACTGCGACCCCCGTGATTGATGACGAGGGCAATCCGGTGCGGACCACGCAGCGCTACAGTGAGCAGATTGGCGAGCTTCTGGCGGAGGTATCGGGACTCCAGCCGTCGTACCGATTCACTGGCGACGAGTTGTACGTGCGGGCTGTGGTCACCTCGAGCCGGCCCCATCCTAACCCCACAGTCCCTGGCGATGTCGAAAAGGCCTGGATTCAACCGGGTTGCCCCGCATAGGGGCTCATAGTCCAAGGGAGTACCATGCGCAGACCTAACCTTCTGTTTATATTCACCGATGAGCAACGCCAGGATACGCTGCGGGTTTATGGCAACCGGACTACGAAGACCCCTCGCCTCGACGGGCTGGCCGGGGACAGCGTGGTTTTCAACAACTGCTATGTCTCTCAGCCCGTCTGTGGCCCGTCACGCGCCTCGATAATGACCGGGACGTATCCGCACACCAATGGGTACACCCACAACAACGCGATTCCCTTGTCCCCTGAATATCCGACACTGGCGGAGATGCTGCCGGACGGGGTCTACGAGTGCGGCTTCTTCGGCAAGTGGCATCTCGGGCCGGAGATCATCGGCCAGCGCGGCTTCGAGAAAAACTGGGTCAGCACCGAAGACGCATATCATCCCAATCTGACCGATGACTTGTTGAGGTCACGCCATTCGGACTATCACTACTTCCTGAAGGCGCAGGGCCTTGAGGCGGATGCACAGTTCGATGACGGGTTCAAGTGGTTCTCGCGCAGGTTTTGCCTGAGCCTCCCCAAGGAGCTTACCAAGCCGGCCTTCACAGCCATGCACGCCTGCGATTTTATTGAGAAGAACCGGGACCGGCCCTTTG
>JALGTU010000168.1 GCA_029821195.1 Candidatus Zipacnadia bacterium | reverse complement strand
CGCTGGGCCGCTGTCCCCGGTGCCAGCTCTCCATAGGATGCGCCGCAAACAGGAAGCTGTAATAAGCGGGACGGCGAAAGCAGTAGAACTGGTCGGCGAAGTTGCGGGTGAAGCGCTGCTCCGCTTCCATAGGCAGCTTGCCGTTCAGCGCCCGTTCGGGGAAGTAACGCCATTCGTGGACGAGACGGTCTTTGATGTAGCTAGCAGAGCGCATCATAGTGGCGCGGTCGTCGGGTGGGGCGAGGCCCCCGTTGACGTACTCGATGATGCGCTCGCGGGCCTGCGCGCGGTTTTCCGGGCTGGCCGGATCACCACCAAAGCCCCAGCCCCGGGCCAGCCACAGGCCGGCTTCAGGCAGGTCGTCCGCCATAACCAGGTAACCGCCGGCGTGCTGAGGATGGGCGGCTGAGCCAGGGGTGCGATGGCAAAAGTTACTGGCGCCCAGCGGGCGGCCTCCGGGATGAGGCGCGACGGTATAGTTGAAGAAGTTGTAGCTTTTGCGCAGGGCCTCCTTGACCGTCTCGTCGGGGCAGAGGTGGTAGAAGTGAGCCAGCATCTGGGTGGTGATACCGTTGTAAGTGGCGTCAACTCCCCCTCTTTCGGTGAAGTATCCGGCTGGCTCCTGGCCTATGTCGTAGTGGCGCCGATTGATTATCCAGTCGGCGTGGCTGCGCGCTATCTGTCGCCACCACTCATCGCCGCTGCCCATATACATTCGCATCAGCGGCATAAGCAGAAAAGTCCACTGATTGACGGCGCCGACCTTGGCAAGACTGAGCCGATACAGGTTGCGCTGCTGACCAGTCAGCCAGGCCGTGCGTACATCATCGGGTAGGTCTGCCGTCACCCAGGGCAGGGCATTGCTGCGGAAGTAAGCGACGAAGCAGTGGCCGCCATAGTAGTCATCGTCGTTGTAACGCCACTCTGACTCGCGCAGGTACATCAACTCCAGCAGGCGGGCGATAATCACCCGGTTCAGGAGAGCCTCGCTGTGGTAGTAGGGATTGAACGGTTCATCCAGCCCATAGGCGATGGCCATTACCTCCATGCTCTGGGCGACATTGTTGTAGCCGCGTATACCTCCGCGGTCAGTATACAGCAGGGGATTGCTATCCTGCCGATCCTGCCACAGGTTCGTTGCCCCGAACCAGGGACTGTCCCGATCCAGATTCTGCTCCTGAGCGATGCTGTAGATGTAGCGAAACAGTCCCCACCGGTTGACCAGAGATTGATTGCGCACCGGCTCAGTGAGCAACTGAGGCAGGTAGGGCTTCAGGTCAGCAGCCGGCACCCGAAAGGCCTCGGGGGGCAGTGCTCGGTAGCGCTTGAGTATCTCCCAGATATCGCGTTGGAACTTGTGGAAGCAGACTGTCCCATCGTCGAGGACATCCACGCTGGCACCGATGGCGAGCGCCGTGGCCCGGTCAGGGCAGAGGATGAAGGGGAACCCCTTGGCGTTCCTGATGGCGTAATTGCCCTGGGCACGGGCCTGAAGCCGCCATAAGGCGGGCGTCTGGGTGACTTCTACCTCGCCGCTAGGCTGCTCGTCGTCGAGGTGTAGCAGCACCTGCCCCTGTTCATCGCTAATAGTGGCTTGCAGTTGCTCAGCTTCGTGGAAGCGCAGGCTCAGCTTACGCGCGCCCGGCGGCACGTATAGGTAGGTGTCGGCAAACTGGTCGTCGCGTCCCCCCAGCCACTCAAAGTGGCCCGCGAGGCCGAAGGGCAACTCGGGTGTAAGCTTGATGTCCACCGTCGTATGGGGGATGGGAGCGGTGACGATTATCTGGTAGACGCCGGGCTGGGCGCTGTTGACTTGTGCGCTCCATTCATACCGGCCTGGCTTCGGTTGCTCGTGGAGGTGGCGCATTAGGAGATTCTCGTCAGGCCCATAGATACGTATCAACATATGGTACAAAGTAGGATAGTCGCGCATCACCCCGCTAAGCTTGACCGTGAAGTCCACACCGCGCTCGTTGACGACATAAAACGTGAGGCTGTCCTGCGGCTCGAATGGCCCGCTGAGCGCCGCGCCCGCCCTCGCAGTAAGTCCCAGACTCATCACCAATGTGAGTAGCACCAGACGCAGTGAACTCATGGTGCGGCCACACTCCTACTAGTAGAATTGGTCTATGTTGAATATCTTCAGCGTTATCTCCTTGTCGCCTGCCCAGGAGGTGGAGCCGATGGAGTAGGTCACCAGCGCCTCATCGCCGAGGAAGGTCACCGCGGCGTACGCCGCGCCATAATCGGGCCGTGCATCTATGTCCTGAAAGCTCTCCCAGGTCTCGCCTTCGTCCCGGGAGATCGCTGCGGTCAGCGGTGTGCGCGGCCAGCCGACCTCCGACGGGACGTTGTTCCACAGCAGGAGCAGATCGCCGGTGGTGGGGATGCGCTTGAGCAGCGGCGGGGAATCCGGCGCCGGCAGATCAGTCGGCTCCGGCGCGGACCAATGCACTCCGCCGTCTGCCGAGTACGCCTTGTAGATACACTTCATCGTGGTGCGCAGGAAGCAGAGCAGCGTGCCGTCTTGGCGCTCGATGATGGTTGGCTCGTGAGCGCCGCGCCCCGGCGCGGTCATCGTGTCCTCACTCATCTGCCAGGTCCGGAAGCCGTCGTCGGAGTAGAAAACGAACGAGTACAGGGGGTTGCCCGTGACGAATTTGAAGCCCGGTCCGCCGTGCGCGGGCAGAAGAATGCGGCCGGTGCTCAGTTGCATGATGTGGTCATTGTTGGTGCAGTACCAGCCTGGCTCGGAAATCTGGACGATCTCGCTCCAGCTCTCGCACTCGTCGCTGGAGCGCTTCATAAAGACATTGCGCTCTTCGGCTGACTGCCAGGCGGTGAAGGTAAAGATGATCTCGCCCGAGGGCAGACGCAGCAGGTTGGGGTGTTTGACGTTCCAGCCCCAGATGTTCTCCTGGATGATGATGCGCTCGCTCCAGGTGCGGCCGCTGTCGGTCGAGACCTTTCCGGCCAGGTGGCACGGCGACCTATCCGCCGGCCGACCGCCCTCATCGTGGGGCGTGCGGAAGATGTACGACGGGCTCTGCACGTAGTACTCCGACCAGACTAGCAGGAGCCGGTCATCGCTGAGGGGGAAAATGAGTTGGTGGTCGTGCCGCGGATTCTGAGCGGTCCAGGGGCAGACAATCTGCTCGCAAATCGGTATCATTTGCTTCCTTGCGGCGCTCATCAGGGCGACATCTCTCTTTCTCTCTTCTCTGGTGCGGCCCAGTCTATGTTCGGCACGCTTGGGGCTGCGCCCTCCGCGCTATTGTGGTATGGGGGGAGGAAAGCACGGAGTGGGCGCGAATACATAAATGCAGCGAAATTGCCTTCACTGGGAGGCGATCCCTGTGCTGACCTGTCCGGAATGTGGCGCCGAAGTGGACGAACTTGACGAGATTTGCCCGGAGTGCTTCGCCGAGCTGGATGAGTATCAACTGGGGGCCGAGGAGCTGGGGGATGAACCTGACGAGGACGAGCAGGACCCCTTCTTCGATGATCTGCTTATGGCCGGCTTCGTGACGATGGTATTCTTCGGGGACCCGTAAGCGCGGCCGGATCGCGCGTATGCCTACAGGTAGCTTATCATCCCCTTCTCGGCCAGGAGCCGGGTGCGGGCGTATCCCACCCGCCCATCCTCGTCAACTTCGTGGCGGAAGGTCTCCCCGTTCTCATCAATCCCCGGATGCGTAGTGACCACGCGCTTGGTCTTGATCATCCAGTCCAGCAGCCGGTGGCGCATCTCGTTGACCTTCTCGCGGTGCGCCGGCTCGTAATAGAGATTATTCATCTCCCACGGGTCATTGTGCAGATCGTAAAGCTCGCCAACATCCTCGCCGCCGAACATCTCGGGCTGGTAGTGGACGTAGCGCCAGCGTTCGTCCCGGATTGATTTGCTCCAGGGAAACTCGGTAACGGCCACATCCCGCAGCGGCTCGCCGCCGCCCTCGAGCAGCGCCGTCATACTGTGACCGTCGCAGGTAGGCATCGGGTCGAGGCCGAGCAGCTCGACCATCGTCGGGACAAAGTCCACCCACTGCACCAGCTGCCCGCAGCGCGCACCGTGGGCAAATCGCTCTGGCCAGCGCCAGATCATGGGGACCCGGGTGATTGCGTCGGTGCCGATACCGGGTGCCTTCTCGGTAATCCCGTGCTCGCCGGCGAAGTTGCCGTGGTCGGAACTGTAAATGATAATCGTATTGTCCATCAGGCCCCGCTGCTCTAGGGCCTCTCGCACCAGGCCGACCGAGTAGTCAACCTGGCTAACACAGCCCAGATAAGCGCGCAGATTGCGACGGCGCCCCGCCTCGTATGTCTTCGGCTCGTAGACCCATTCCTCGGTGAGGCTCTCCAGGCCCGCACGCTTCTGCCGCATGTGCGGT
>JALGTU010000035.1 GCA_029821195.1 Candidatus Zipacnadia bacterium | reverse complement strand
GGATGTGCCTGGGCAATGCGCTGCAGACGTGCCTGCGTCGGCATCCCGGCAAAAGGCGAATGCGGAATCATGTAGACGCCTTCCCGCATCCCCTCTCTCACCGGCGACACAGCAATCACCACAATCACCGCCGCGGCCACCAGAACCGTCGTCAATAAGCCCAGTTTCACAGCCTCACCTGCGCCGGTTCAGCTAACATATCGCCGGAGGCGCTGGGCGTGTGCTTCCCGCCGAACCGCGTGCATCGAGCTACTCCACTCACTTTCGGAATGGAACATATGTTCCATTCCCCTCCCCCCTACCAATACTCCCCCGGCGCAATGGTTTGGACAATCCGCTCCAGTTCTTCCGCATCCGTGTAATGGATCACGATTGTGCCCGTGACCTCCGACTTCGGGCGAATGTTGACCTCAGTCGCTAGCGCAGCCTGCAGATGCTCTACCATCGCGTTCAGGTGAGAATCCAACGCTCGGCTCTTTGGCCCGACCGGGCGCTTCGCCACCTTCCCGACCCCACCCGACTTGCGCACCAGCTTTTCCGTCTCACGCACCGACAGGTTCCCGCTTCTCACGGTCGCCCAGACCTCCAGCAGTTTATCAGCATCGTCCACCAGCGTCAACAAGGCCCGCCCGTGACCTTCGCTTATCTCCCCCTCCAGCAGGCTCATTTGCACATCTCCCGGCAGTTGCAGCAAACGCATAGTGTTGGTGATAGCGCTGCGACTCTTGCCAATCCGCGCCGATAACTCATCATGCGTAAAGCCAAATTCGTCCACAAGCTGCTGGTACGCACGCGCAGTCTCCATACAGTTCAGGTCTTCCCGCTGGATATTCTCCACCAGGGCCAGCTCTAGCATGTGGCGGTCGTCCACCTCCTGCACCATACAAGGGATCGTTTGCAGTCCCGCCTGTTCCGCAGCTCGCCAGCGCCGCTCGCCGAGCACGATTTCGTAATCCTCCCCGGCGGGCCGCACCAGGATAGGCTGGAGGATTCCCTGGCTACGGATAGATTCCACCAGTTCACTAAGTGTCTCCGGATCGTAGGCTTGGCGCGGTTGAAAAGGATTGGGATGCAGCCGATCAAGCGAGATATCAATCACCGCCCGGCTTTGCGCCACGGCACTACTCGGAATTAGTTGACTCAGACCACGGCCCAGACTTGGTTTCCGCATTTTCGAAGACCTCCTGATAAAGTCGCCAGTATGCCCGGCTGCCGGCACAGAACTTGTCGTAGATAATCGCCGGAAGGCCGTGAGAAGGCGCTTCCGCCAGTTGAACGTTACGGGGAATCACCGACTCAAAGACTTTTCCCGGAAAATTGTGCCGAACTTCCTGCTCCACCTCCGCCGCGAGATTGGTTCGCGCATCGTACATCGTTAGGACAACCCCACTTATGCGGAGGCTCGGATTCAGTTGCCCCTGCACGAGCTGAATGACCTGCAGAAGCTGGCTGAGACCCTCCAGCGCATAGTACTCGCACTGGATGGGGATCAGAATCTGCTGCACTGCCGTCAGGCTGTTCATCGTCAGCAGGCCCAGGGACGGCGCGGTGTCCACAATTATGATATCGTACCGCTCATAGGCCTGCTGTAAGGCGCGGCGGAGCTTGTTCTCCCGAGCAATAGCGTTCACCAGACTGACCGACGCGCCTGCCAAGTTGATGGTCGCAGGCACAACGGCCAGATCGTCTATCCCCGTCGGGACCACTATTTCAGGGAACAACTCCACGGGATCCACTCCCACGCTGTCCGCGGTCAGTAGATCGTAGATGCACTGATTCAGAATAGAGCGATCAATCCCCAGCCCGCTGGTGGCATTCCCCTGCGGATCTGCATCCACCAACAGCACCTTCCTGCCACTTATGGCGGCGCACGCCGCCAGGTTGACCGCAGTAGTGGTCTTCCCGACTCCGCCTTTTTGATTGACCACAGCATAGGATATCGCCATCTGACCACCTCCCGGACACCTACAGAGGACAGTTCGTCCCGCCCCCTGCTTGATCAGCCGCCGATAGTCCGCTCATATAGGGAGACCGCCAGCCCGGCTACCGCCGTCCGGGTGGTGCCAATCCGGCGCAGTGCCAGCGACGGCTTGAGAAAGGCTGGGTCATCCGTCTGGTGCCAGGCTGCAATATAGCCCTCGGGTTGGAGGAAGGGATAAGCCCGCCCTAAGGCCGTCTGTGCCTGGGCCAACGCCCGGAAACAGACGAGATCGTAGCTGTGCGCATACGAGGCCGCTAGCTCCCGCGCCTCGCCACGGATTACGGAGACATTGCCGACACCCAGACGTTGGGCAGTCAACTCGAGAAAAGTGGCCACTTTTGCCCTCCGATCTACCAAATCAACAGCCAGGTGGGGCTGAGCGATGGCTAAAGTCAAGCCTAATGCACCCGAGCCAGCACCCAGGTCCATCACCCGATGCACCCCGGTCATATCCACTAGCTCCCAGAGCGCAAGGGTCGGGGCAAGCGCTGCCGTCAGGACGGCAGGCAGATCGCGGTACCGGGAAAGACCTATCGCCACCGCTCGTTCGGCGAGCCACTCGGCCAGCACCTCGAACTGCTCCATTTGCTCGGGCAAGAGTCTACAGCCACGCTCGGCGGCGTACTCGCACAAGTGGGCGACAGTAGTCAGTGCCGGGCTGTCGAGATTTTTCATGCGACATCTTCCCGGATTCTCAGGCCTAACCCAACCATGAATGTTTCACGTGAAACATTGCTCGCTGCCTACCTCAACTTAACCACCATGTTTCACGTGAAACATCCCACCCAGCAACCCACCAACTATTCGCTGCATAATAATAGCACAAATGACCGCGAAATGCAAGGCCGAACTACATAATTTTCGCCAAAGGGAGAAAATTACAAGAATAGGCCAAAACCGTGTACAGACTTCCCCAGCGCTCCCAACAAGAGCACGCACCGGCGCGGACAGGTGAGATTGTCCTGTGTAATGCCAAAACAAGTCCCAGCCAAAAGGAATTTGCCCCCCCAGTGGCGAATATCCCAAGTACAGCACAAACAACGCCGCACTCGTCTACAAGTGATTCCTACTGGAGGTGTCAACAATGGCAAAGTTGTTCGGACGTGAGTACACCAAGCAGGAGCTGCTACAGAAAGTAGGCAGCGTCGCGCAACTCGGTGGCGTCCGCCAGGTCACCCTGGCCGAGGGCAATACCGCCGGCTCCCGCGCAGTCGAGTTCCGCACCGGCACCGGGTTATGCTTCACGGCGCTCGCCGAACGAGCTCTCGACATCACCAGCGCCGAGTATCGCGGGGCATCCTTGTGCTGGCGCTCCCCCTGCGGTGATGTCCACCCCTCGTATTTCGAGCCGCAAGGCCTGGGCTGGCTGCGCACTTTTCCCGGGGGTCTGCTGATCACATGTGGCATGACCTGGTTTGGCGCGCCGCACGAGGATCCCCACGGTGGGGTGGAAGCCCACAGCGATCTCGGCCTGCACGGCCGCATTACCCACATTCCCGCCCAGAACCTCTATGTAGACGGCACCTGGGAGGGCGATGAGTACGTTATGTGGGCGCAGGCGAAGATGCGCGAGACAATGGTTTTCGGACCCAATCTACTCCTAGAACGCAAAGTCTCGACACGACTGGGAGAAAACCGCATCTGGATTGATGACGTGGTGACCAACGAGGCCTTCACCGAACAGGAACATATGTTCATGTACCACTGCAACCTCGGCTTCCCGGTGGTGGACGAGGGCGGGCAATATCTATTCCCCTCCCAAGAAGTTCTGCCCCGTACTGAACTCGCCGCCGACCACATCGCCGACTGGCAGCGCTTCGCCCAACCCAATCCCGCCCAGGAAGAACTGGTCTACTACCACCGCCTCCGCGCACAGGCCGATGGCACCACCTATGTTGCCTTCGTCAACCGCAACTTCAATAACGGCGAGGGCTTAGGAGTCTACCTGCGATTCAATCTCAACCAGATGCCGTGGCTGTGTCAGTGGAAGATGCCCGGCGCGCAGACCTACGTGACCGGTATCGAGCCCGCCACCGGCCACGGTGATGGCCGACCCAACGAGCGCAAAAGCGGGCGCATGATTACCATTGGCCCTGGTGAGCAACGCAACTACAATCTGGAAATCGGCGTGCTCGTCGGCCACGGGGAAATAGGGCAGATCGAGGACCGGATCGCGGCCATATAGCCGCTAATTAGCGAGACGCTACAACCCGAACTATCCCGCGGCTCAACCGCTCCACATGCATAATGACCAGAGGGCAGCAGGCAGGGATGGCACATACGTGCTATTCCGCGGCCGTTGTCCGAGCAATCTCGGATAGAGAATAGGGAAGAAGCTCCAGGCCCACGCGGCCCGCCCAGCGGCCCTGCGGTTGACACACCGGTGGTGATATGCTACACTTATCAGGCCTCCCGGTTGGGAGGCTATCACATTTGGGGAGGTCAGTACTAGGTGGTCACCACAGCAGAACGTGAACGGCTGGAAGCCGAAGAGCTCGAAGATCGCGTAATCCGCATCGATCGCACCCGCAAGACCGTAGCCGGCGGCCGGCTTTCCAGCGCCCGCGTCGTCGTCGCGGTCGGTGATAATAAGGGTCGTGTTGGCCTGGGCATCGGCAAGGCTCGGAATGTGCCCGAGGCCATCGCCAAGGGGATCCGCAAGGCGCGCAAGACGATGATAAGGATTCCCCTGGACGGTTACACAATTCCCCACGTCGTGCAAGCAAAGGTGGGCGGAGCCGTCATCCTGCTCAAACCCGCCTCGCGGGGCACCGGGGTTATCGCCGGCGGTGCTGTGCGTCAGCTAATCGAGATCAGCGGCATCCGCGACGTGCTGACCAAATCGCTCGGCAGCGGCAACGTCATGAACCGCGCCAAAGCCTGCTTCAAAGCGCTCAGCGAACTGCGCGACCCGCGGCACGTCGCCCAACAGCGCGACACTACCGTGCAAGCGATGATGGGACGCGAGATCGTTGACCCCTACGCTCAACTCGAGGAAGAAGTCGAAGCTGCAGAAGAAGCTCCCCCTGAGCAGGAAGCCGGCGAGGCGGTCGCCGAGGAAGTAACCGTCGAAGTCGTCGCCGCCGAGCTTGAGCCCAAAGACGAACTCGAAGAGCCAGAAGAGCCCGAGCAGAGCAAAGAATAGCACGTAAGCGTTAACATCCCGCGGCCGCACCAGCAACCAAGCCCGGCTGCTCCTATGGCAGGCGGGCTTTTGGAGGCAGCACAAGGACTGCACAATAGCAGCCAACGGCACAACGTCCACAGCCAAGACCAGGAGGTGAGTCATGAAGACCAGGAGCATACTGTCACACTATAAAGGCCGGTACTTCGGGGTTACCGACCCGATCCAGAGGCTTAACCTCGACTACTCCGCCGCCGTGATGGAGCCGTACTACCCCCACGGCATCGTTGACGATGTGGTCTATCAGGTGGACGCTATTCGCCTCTGTGACGCCACTGCGACCGAATTGTACTCCTCATATACGCCCCTGGATGTGCAGTACGAGCGCGGTTCGCGGCCGATGCTGGAAGAAGTTGTGGCAGAACAGACACATGAGGCGATGAGTGAGCGGGAGAAGCTGCTGGCGCTGCTGTGGTTCGTGCGCGACCTGCCCGACCAGCCCCGCGAGATTCCGGACGATTTTGGTGGCGGAACCGAAGAGCAGGTCATCCAGAAGTCGGATAACTACTGTGGGGAGCAGGCCCGGCTTATGGCTCATCTCGCCCAGATCGCGGGCCTGCCGGCACGGCTGGTAGTGCACTACCTCAACTTCCTGCCCGATGGGGCGCTGTGCGACGGCCATGCGCTGACGGAGGTCTACGTGGAGGGCGGCTGGGCCTATGCCGATATCCGTGGTATCGTCATCGAGTGGCCCGATGGCCACCTGGCCAGCACCTACGACCTGATGATGTTCCCCGAGATCATCGAAAACCAGCCGGACCACGTCGTCGCGCAGATCCGCGCGGGCTACGATTTGGCGGGCACCCGCTCGCGCTTCGTCTCGCCGCGCAATATCAACGCCATCTCCAACTATTTGATATCGCAAGCCGACCGCTACGACTATACAACGGTGCCGCATCCGCCGGGATGGCGCGAAGCATACCGGGAGATGAGAGAGCGTACCCTGGCAGAATATCGAGAGAGATTCCGGCGGTTAGTGGGGCTTGGGTAGTAGCGACTCAGCGCCCAGGCCTGGCGGATACAAGACGCAGGATAAAGGCAGACAACCGCGATTAGCCATGGTGGCACACCGCATTGACGCTGTAATAGCAACATACCCACTATTGGCCGCGGATAGCCACATCCCCTGTGCAAATACAGACAAAAAGGGACCGGCTTCGCTGCGGTCAGGTAATGGTTGCTGCTACGCTCCCAGTTTCCAAAGTCTTTGCAGAAGAGGTCCGGGGAAAGCCACTTTCTACAGAAAGGGGTTTCCCCGCAAAGCCCGTTCCCAAGCTGTTGTCCTATTCGCCTTCCAGCCACGGCATCATGGCGCGGAGCTTCTTCCCGACCTCGTTGATCGGGTGCCCGGCCTCCTCACGCATCAGCGCGTTGTAACAGGGCCGGCCCGTCTGGTTCTCCAGAATCCACTCCTTGGCAAAGCTGCCATCCTGGACCTCCCGCAGCATCTTCTTCATCTCGGCGCGAGTCTGGTCGGTGATGATGCGCTTGCCCCGGGTGATATCGCCGTAGGTCGCGGTATCCGAGACGCCGCTGCGCATCCCGCTGATGCCCTTGTTATAGATGAGGTCCATAATCAGCTTCAGCTCGTGGCAGACCTCGAAGTAGGCGATTTCGGGCTGATAGCCGGCTTCGGTGAGCGTATCAAAACCGGCTTTGATCAGCTCAGTGACCCCGCCGCACAACACCGCCTGTTCGCCGAACAGGTCGGTCTCGGTCTCCTCGGCGAAGGTGGTCTCAATGACGCCGGCTTTGGTCGCCTTGATCGCCTTGGCGTAGGCCAGCGCCAGTTGCATCGCGTTGCCGGTAGCATCCTGAAAGACCGCCACCAGCGAGGGCACGCCGATGTCGGTGACGTAGCACTCGCGCACCAGCGCCCCCGGGCCTTTGGGCGCGATCATGAAGACGTCCACGTCCGGCGGCGGGACGATCTGCCCGTAGTGGATGTTGAAGCCGTGGGAGAAGACCAGGGCATTGCCCGCGATCAGGTTGGGCTCGATGGTGTTCTTGTACACCAACGCCTGGACGTGGTCCTGCGTCAGGATTTGGACGATATCGGCGCGGGAGGCGGCCTGCTCCGCGGTGAGCACGTCCCAGCCGTCGGCCACGGCGCGCTCGTAGTTGGGCGTACCCTCCAGTTCCGCCACCAAGACATCGCAGCCGCTGTCACGCAGGCATAGTGCTTGGGCGCCGCCCTGGATGCCATAGCCGATAATGGCAATCGTTTTCCCCTCTAGATAAGCAAGGTCAGCATCGTCATCGTAGTACATCTGTGCAGGCATTGGAAATGCTCCTTTCGAGTGTCAAGTGAGTACAACTCGCCGTCACAGCGGGTCTTTGGTACAGCCGTCGGGCCAAGAGCCGTGCCATAAGCACGACGGACACAACTCAATTCAGCGATGGTTCGTAGATTCCCTGCCGTGGCGCAGAATCCTCCCGTAGATCAGGCCGACAACTGCACCAAAAACAACAAAGACCAGGACGTTGAGAAAGAGGACGGACGACTTGTGCAGGCCGACGTAGCCGGTTTCGGGGTCAATCCGCACCATCCAGCGGTAATACCGCCATACCGCATAGACGACCGGCCCCAATAGGCCTAAAGCGATACCGCGCGTCAGGTACCAGCGCATCTGCCCACGCGCCCAGCCGAGCCAGGCACCGCAAGTAAGCCCGGCTGGCAAGGCCAGGGCCGCAAGCAGGGCGATCGCCCACTCCAATTTGGCCGGATCAATCAGTTCGTGCATACTCCCGCCCCCACTGTCTCGCCAGGAGCCTGAAACCCGTACCGCCGACGAACACCGCTCAGGTCTGCTGGCTGCCTCGCACCAGCAGGATCTTCCCCGTCCGGACCAGCTCTTCAATCTCGTAGTCCCTCAGCACATTGACAAAGGCATCAATCTTCTCTTCGTCACCGGTGACCTCGACCATCAAAGCATTCTCGCCTACGTCCACGATCTCGCCGCGGAAGATATTGCAGATCTCGATGACCCCCGAGCGGCTCTCGCGATCTACCTTCACCTTGCACAAACATAGCTCCCGCTCGACGGTAGCATCCTCGGTGTGATCCAGTACCGCGATTACGTCCACCAGCTTCTGGAGCTGCTTGCAGATCTGGTCCAGCGTCTGGTCATCACCGCTTACCGTGATGATCATCCGCGAAACCGCCGCGTTTTCGGTAGTGCTGACAGCCAGGCTGTCAATGTTGAAGCCGCGGCGGGCGAATAATCCCGCACACCGCGCCAACACACCGGGTTTGTTCTCTACCAAAGCTGAAATGGTGTGCCTCATCATAGCACCTGCCCTAACTGTGAGATGCACGACGTGCAAGGCATTATAACACAATCGCCATCATAGCGCACCCAGGGAATAGAAAGAGCGGGCAGCAGACCACAAAGGATAGCCGCCGCGGGACGATAACGGCGGCCCGATAGTAGCCGAGTCTTTACATTCCAGCCGGATTGTGGTATACTATCGTTCACGACGCGGGGTGGAGCAGTCAGGTAGCTCGCAAGGCTCATAACCTTGAGGTCGCGGGTTCGAATCCCGCCCCCGCTACCAAGCTAGTCCAGCCGGCTGGTCTGCGCCAGCCGGCTTTTGTGCTAAATACGCCGGCTGTGTGCATTTCTGTGCTCAGTGTGAACTTTTTTTCAAACCACCACGGAAAAAAGCAGGATTATTCTCCTGGCGCGGCGTAAATATGTGCAACTTTGCTACGATCGGGACCAGCAATTTGCTGCATACGCAAATGCACGCGTAGTGGTGTGGGCTCTAGTACCTACTAGCCACGCTGCAAGTGAGTGGCCGAATGAATAGCGAACAGAACGGCGAGGTTTCGCTACGGGATAGATTTGCCGGCTGTCTGCTGGGGCTTGCACTGGGCGACTGCCTGGGCGCCTCCTGGGAAGGCTATCTGGGCACCGAAGTCGCGGAAGCCTACTATGACGGACGCTTCGATCCGGTTAACCTGCGCATGAGCGAGTGGACCGACGATACCGCCATGGCCATGGCCACCGCCCAGTCTATCGTGGATACCGGCCGCGTCGACGGCCCCGACCTGGCCGCCAAGTACCTGGCCTGGTTCGAGTCCGGAGGGCGGGGAATCGGCCGGGCGACCTATCACTCCATGAAGCGCCTGCAAGCCGGTGTGCGCTGGGACCAAGCGGGCCAGGAGGGCGAATATGCCACCGGTAACGGTGTCGCCATGCGCATCGCCCCCGTCGGCCTGTTCCACTCCCTGCGTCGGGAGGATATCCACGAGGACTGCCGCGTCTGCGGCATGATCACCCACCGCGACGACGACGCGATCGACGGTGCCGTCGCCGTCGCCTATGCCGTAGCCCAAGCCGCCGTCGGTGACCTCGTCATTGAGGCCCTGGCTGTCCAGATGTCCGCCGTCACCACGCAGCCTTCCGTCAGCTCCGCCATCCTACGGGCCGGTGAACTCGTCGAAACCGGCCAAACCCCGCTTGCGGCCATGAATGAGCTGGGCCGCGGTGGCAGTATCTACGAAACAGTGCCCTCGGCAGTCTATTGCATCATGCGCTGGCCCGACGATCCCGTCAAAGGGCTGGTATCCGCAGTCGTCAACGGGGGCGATACCGATACCCGTGCCGCTATCGTCGGCGCGATCTGGGGTGCACAACTCGGCACCGCGGCGTGGCCCAAGTACTGGCTCGATGAGCTGCCCGGTGCCCACGGCATCCGCGGCCTCGCCGAAGAACTCTACAAGCTCACCGTCGGGGAGTAGAACGGCGGCCTTACCCCCGGCCCCTCTGGGAGCAGAGGCGGGAGGCGAGAACCCTTAGACCCTCAAAGGCAGTCGCGACACGAATGTCGCTCCTACTGGGGTGGGGAGCATGTGGGCCTACGGCAAGCTCAGGGGCTCACCTTCCGCTCAAGCGCCAAAACCCTCGTCAGCCAGCACCCGTAGAATCTCCCCGAAGTAGATGCGGTGGAAGTCGCCGTCGGCGTAGAACTCGCTGATGATGGCCGGGTCGAAGTTCTCCGGTACTACGTCAGTGGACTGGACGACCTGGCACTCGTAGACCAAAGCGCATTCCCCGATGTGCGGCGTCTTGACCATCCCCGAGTCCACGGCGGTGAAGCCGCATTCGGCGAACTTGTCGCGGTCGCGACCGGAGACGGTGCCGCAAAGCGCCACCGCGTCGGCCTGATGTGCGTAGGGGACGTTGACCGTGAAATCGCCGGTCGCTTGCACACAGTCGAATGTGTACCGGGAGTGGCGCACCAGCGCGACGAACATCGCCCGCCCCCACACAATGCCAACCGTCCCCCAGCCGATAGCCATGGCGTTGGGCTGGCCCTCAGCGTCCAGCGAGGCCAAGAGCAGCCCGTCAGGCAGTGCGTCCACAGTCTCGTTGAGATATGCGTCCCATGCGACCTCGATCTTAGCCATAACAGCTTCCCTCCTGGCGCGAAAGAGTCAAATACCAGATTCGCCCACTATTATAACCGATTGGGGCAATTGCGTCTGTCTACCACGCCCGCTTGTGCTCGATGCTGCCGTCGGCCCGGACCAGAATAAGCTCCTTGACCTCGGTCTCCGCCGAGCGCAGGCGGTCCGGATCGAACGGATCCGGCTCGTACTCCGTCTCGGAGCGGTAAGCGATGACCGCCACTACCGGGTTCGCCGTCGCCGGCGGCCCGTCGGCAGGCTTTGCCGTCAGATCATCCCCGGCACCATTGTCCGCCAGCGCGTACCACGCCGTCGCGCCCGCTACCAGTACTACGCAGAGAATTGTAATTGCCAACAGCCAGCTTCGTCCGAACATAACCGTTCCTCCTGTTTCACGAGGTCCTCGCGTGAGTTATCGTTGCGCCGATTCAGTCGCTACACGTTATATGACACCCAGATGAGGCGATTGTTCCACGTACGACGAGTGGATAGTGGCTAGTGGACAGTGGAGAGTGAACGGCAGTGAACAGCAGACAACGGAAGAGGGCGACGGCAAACAGCGAGGCCGACAGGCGGGACGCCTGTCGTACCGGACAAAGAGCACCGGCAAACAGCCACAACGCTCACGCCACTGGTAGGACAGGCGTCTCGCCTGTCCACTGAGGCGGTGGGCAAACGGCAGTGAACGGCAGACAACAGCAGATAACGACAGATAACTACAGAAAACGGAAGAGGCCGACGGCAAACAGCGAGGCCGACAGGCGGGACGCCTGTCGTACCGAATGCTCTCGGCACGGACAGGGAGGAGGCGGTCGGCGGGGGCGCGAAGAAACTGGCAACCGACCATTACGCGGAAAGCGAGTCACGGTAAGTGAGATTCCTGCAGATATTCGGTATCGCCTTCATTACCGGCTTCTCCGGTGCGATGATGCCCGGGCCGATGCTGGCACTGGTCATCGGGCAGACCTCCGCCAGAGGCTTTATGGCCGTCCTAGCAATAGTCCTGGGGCACGCCTTGCTCGAACTCGTCACCATAGTCCTGCTTATGACTGGCCTGCGTGCGGTGCTGCTCAAGCGGCGGGTGCGGGGCGTTATCGGGCTGATTGGCGGGGCGGTGCTGATATGGATGGGTAGCGATATGGTGCGGCAGGCAACCACATTGACCCTGGACATGGGGACAACCGGGACAGCCCTCGGCTGGGGACGGCTCATCGTCGCCGGCGCAGCCGTCTGCGTCATTAACCCCTACTTCATCGGCTGGTGGGCGACCGTCGGCGCCGGCGGACTGGCCCACGTCGCGCCCCGCAGCGCCGGCGAATATGTCACCTTCTACGTCGGCCACGAGCTTTCCGACCTGACCTGGTATGCGGCGGTAGGCCTGGTTATTGTCAGCAGCCGCCTCATCTTGCAAGATGTCGTTTACCAGGCGTTGGTCTTTGCCTGCGGGATAATCATCCTGGCGCTGGCCGCGTGGTTTATCTATACGGGTCTGAGGTTCTCGGTGGGAGGAGAGGATAGGGGAGACTGAACGGCGGCCTCGCCCCCGACCCCTCTCCCGGCGGGAGAGGGGAGCCATGGGGGAGAACGACGGACAAGAGCGGGCGGCCGTTGCAGGCAACATGCGCCCCTACAGTCCAACGACAGCCGTGGGCAGTGGGCGTTACATCCGGCTAGAAGTCCTTGAGCAGGGCCAGGTCTTCGTCAGTAAGGCTGCGCTCGAAGAATATCATCATTCCGGGCACCCCGGCGCTCCTGACCATCTCAGCCTGCTCAAGCAGCGCCTCCGGACTCTGAGCCCACAGTTTGGGGTTCCGGCCCAGGCCCGGCCAGTGCTGGGGCTTGGTGCCAGTGAGCATTGCGTTCTCATCGGCAAGAAGTCGCGCCAGCGTAGCCGTGTCGTCAGTGTAGTCCATCGTGAAGAGGTAGTCCACCGCATCCTCGCGGGCCCACCGCACCCAGTCCTGAGCGCCGGTGGGGACCTGCTTCGGCCAGAAACGCTTGACATCGGCGGAAGTCTTCATCCCGTGCTTGCGGGCGTACTGGGTGAGCTGACTGACAAAGTGGGTAAGCCCGTCTATCCGCCACTGAATCCACCGGTCAAGCTCTTCGTCTACCAGTACGGGATCGGTCTCCTGTAACGCCCCGACCACTTTCCGCACGTTGTACCGGCGCAGCATGCCGTGAGTGCCCGTTTGCAGCCACGTCTGGTAGTCGCCTTCGTACCGGCTCTCGACGGCGTGGATGTCAATGCCCAGCTTCGCCATTTCTTCGGTGCAGTAGTCGCAATGGCACTGGCAGCCAGTGCGGATGGCGTCCATGCGCAGCCCGTCGGGCTGGTAGCGCTCGGCCATTTCGCGATACAGATCAAACAGGTACTTCTGCACGTGTGGCTGCATCGCACAAGCGTATCCGCCCTGCTTCTTATGCGGCTCGGCCGTGCCCGAGAAGAGCTGGGCTACGCCCTCCGGGTGCTTCTGGAAAACCCCGGCGTTGCGCCCGACACTGAAGCAGCTGGTCATCGCGTTGACTGCCATGCCGTGTTCGTGCGCAGTCTCAATAACCAGCTTCAGCGGATCCCAGTCGGGATAGGCAGGATCCACCTCTTCTATGTCAGTGAAATACCACCATTTCCTGCCGTCCGGGAACTTCTTCACGAGCGACAGCGCCATCAGTGAAATGCCGGCTTCAGCCAGTTGGACGATTCGCCGGCGCATCTCGTCGGCAGTGCCCCTCATACTCGGCAGGTTCGCCCAACAACCGATGCGGAAGTCAGTCACGCTGCTGCCTCCTGGTTGTGCGGCCCCGTGAGCCGGGCCAGTGCTTTGCCCGATCAAACTGCCCGCCAGCGCTGCGCCGCCCGCAGTCTTCAGAAACTCTCTGCGGTTCATATTGCTCCTCCTTGATAGTAGTGGCAATTACTCTTCCCGCGGCGCCAGAGCCGGCAGGGCGCGCCACCAGCTTGACAACGCAATGCCCAGCAGCAAGAAAAAGCCCACTAGTACCTTGAAATAAGCCAATACCTGGGCCATAAGCCCGGGTAGCTCGTGCAGCGGGACGCCCCAGACCAGCGCCAAATGGACGGGGTAGAAGCGCATCGCCACTTCACGGCTCACCATAGCGATAAGCATAAGTACTACTCCAACCAGCACCGCCATCCATACCCCGTGAGCGGCACCCGCGATCACCGTGCGCAGGGGAAGCTGTTGACGATTTGCCATTGACACCATCTCCCCGTTGTGGTCAGGCCTGGCGGAAGCCCGCCAGGACCACCCGGGCCTCAGCCCAGATTGTCCATAAACGGCTTGTGGGGAACCCGCTTTTTAGGCAAAAAAGCCGGTTTCCCACACCCTTCCGGCAAAAACTCTGCAAGTTGCGTAACGCAGTTGATAGTTGCATCTTCTCGCTCTTCACAACGAACTGTGAACTGCCGTCAGTGCCTTCTGAGGGGCACCTGCACGTCTCTCGAAGGCTGATCGCTTTTATCTTCGTGAATAATGCAGGCTAGTCCGCCCAGGGCGATTGCCCGGCATAGCCATAGCGCTCGCGGAACTCGAGCATCAGTTCATAATTCTCCAGCGGTACTCCCGGGAAGATGCAGTTGCTGGTCGCGAAGATATACCCGCCCTGCTCGACCCCGCCGTGCTGGAGGCAGTACAAGCAGCTTTCCTCAATCTGCTCGGGTGTACCCCGCTGGAGCAACGCCAGGTTGACGTTGCCTATCAGGCAAATGCGCTCGCCGTAGAGGCGCTTGACCTCGGCAATGTCCACGCCCGCCATCGGATCGAGGGAGTGCAGCCCGTCAATGCCCGTTTCGACGAGTTGGTCGAGTATGGGCATTATATTGCCATCGGTGTGCTTGACCGCGTAGCCACCGGCAGCGTGGATGCCGTCTACCAGCTTCTTCAGGAAGGGCGTTATGAATTGGCGGAACATACTCGGCGACATAAACGGGCCGTCGTTGAAGCAGTAGTCGGCGCACGAAAAAACGACTTCCGCGCCGGCCCCGATGAGCGTCCGGGCATCACAGATTGCCTGCGCTACACGCCGGTCGGCCTCTTCCAGAGCCTCTTCGGTGTGCTCACGCAGCCAGACGACGTGCTCGACCATCTCCTCGCCCCGCGGGATGGCAAACGTGCCGTCGCAGAAGGCGCTGAGCATGTAGGTATCGCCGGCCAGCTCTTTGACGTACTGGAACGACTGGCACTGATCGTCAATATCCAGGTAGTGCAGGTCGGTGATGATGCAGGACTTGAAGCGTTCGGCGACTCGCACCCACATCTCGGCATGACGCTTGAGCAGGTCCTGGCGCCGGGCACCGGTTATGCCTTCGAGGTGCTCACGGTGTAGGGCGCGACCCTCTGGACCATAGAGCTCCTCCGTGAGCTGAAATACTAGCTCCATATGCGGCACGAGGCCCTGCGGTGGCTGGCGCTCAAGGGCGGCGATAGCGCTCTCTCGGGGTGTCATCGGGCTAATTCGCCCCCGGCGAGAGAGTGCTCTTTCTTGTAGAACAGAGCTTTATCAGCGGTTCAGTGGCCAAAGTTTTCCCCCTGGTTTTCCACAAATCCAGGCAGGTCAGGTATTGTTTGCCCCCGTTTTCCACAACCTTTTCCACCAAGCCGCCGGTGTGCTGTTGACAACATATATTCTAACACACTGCTAGATAAAATGTCCTGAGCCTGCCCAAAACCGTGATGCAACCTTATCCTGCAAACGAGCCCAGCCCCTGACTTCCCCCGCTTTGCCACTTGGTAATCACCTCAAAAGCCTGGGCGGTGAGCCCGGTCAGATCGGCGTGGCAAACCGGGTCAATGTGCGCCAGCAGACCGGCTGCCTCATCCGCTGACTTGCCATTCAACATCAACACGCCGGCAATGCCCAGAGCCAGGACCCGGGGCTGGCCGCCCTGCTGGAGAACAAACTCCGCCGCGCCGCTGAGCCGACCGTCCTCCGCGCTGATCATCCGCATCGTGTCGTGCGTGGCACGGTCAACGGTGTCGGCAAACAGTTCGCTGGTGAGACGCCTGTAGAGGTCCGTAGCGAAAGCGTCGTGGTCAGCCGGCGTGAAGACCCGGGGGTAGGCGCTGAGCAGCGCGCCCCCGACCTCTTCCCACATCGCCCAGCGACCGGCAGCATCAATGTCAAGGTCCTGGCGACACTCGTACATCAGGGTGTGCCCGGCGAGTTTGCCCAGAACCCCTAGCAGCGCGTGAGTGCCGTTGTGAGCAAACAGCTTACGGTGATCCCAGGCCTGAAACTCGGCCCGGGGCAACAACCTCAAGCCCGTGAATTGGGGTAGTGCCCCGGCGGCAGCGCTGGCGTCAACAGGCAGGAGATCGTAGGATTCGGCGACAATCACGGTGTCCAGGTCCGGCGCAACCGGCGCCAGATCACGCTCCTGTGGCGTAAGCCGCTGGCACATGCGGGCCACCACGGTATTGACGAATGTGAGCCTCTCGGCCAGCAGCCCGGGCTCGGTCAGGTTGGCTTGCGTTGCCTCGCGCAGCGCTACGGCGGCATTGCGGTGGTTCTCGCAGCAGAGCACGTTAAGCGGCTCCCGGGCGAAAGCCGTCGCCTCCGCAGCGGCGGCCAGCGACTTGCCCAGCGGCGCAAAGGCGCGCGCCCCTGCCGCTGTGAAGACGAGGTCAGCCCCGGCCAGCGCCGCCGCCAGGTTCGGCTGAGCATCCGGCGACTGCAGGTCTATTGCGCGTACCGGACCGAGCTGGATCTGCTCGATCCGCGTGCCAACCTTATTGAATACGTAGGTGTGGTGCGCGTTGAGCGCGGCAACGAGATCACTATCAGTATCGGCGAAGGTGACCTCCCAGCCCGACTTGATGAGCAATTCACCCAAAAAACCCAGCCCCACACCACCCGCCCCAAAGATTACGGCCTGCATTGGACGCCTCCTCGGGAAAACCAACCCAGGATGATCGTGAGTAGTCTTGCCCACTAGTTATTCCTCTCGGGTGGGCTAAAGTCCTGCCTTTCGACGACAGACAAGGGCCGACGTACGGCGCTGCCATATACAGTTGACTGCCGTCGGACTTTCTGGTAGCATTTATGCGGAATGAACGACGGTGATACAAACGGTCGAGTACTGGTGCTGAATCAGAACTACGAACCGCTGAACATCTGCCGGTGGCAGCGGGCGGTTACGCTTGTCTTCCTGGGCAAGGCCATCCTCGTCGAAAGCGATTCGAAAACTCTGCGCTCGCCCACCATTACCATGCCTATGCCCTCCGTTGTTCGACTCGTCCGCTATATCAAACGGCCGCTGCCCAAGATTAAGCTGTCCCGCCAGAGCCTGATGGAACGCGACAATTACACCTGCCAGTACTGCGGCAAGCAGAGCAAGCATCTGACCGTGGACCATATCGTCCCCCGCGAGCGCGGCGGGCGTCACCGGTGGTCGAACCTGGTGGCCTGCTGCGTGGACTGCAACGTGCGCAAGGGTAACCGCACCGCCCGCGAGGCGGGGATGAAGCTGCTTAAGGATCCCCAGCGCCCCCGCTTCATTCCCTACCTCAGCTTCGCGACCATGCGCCGCGCCCTGACCAATGAGGTCTGGCGCGACTACTTGGAGCCCTTCGCGCCCCATCTGGCTCCAGATTAAAGAGTAGTCACTGAACCGCTAACGGTGGACGGCAGACAAGGACACAGCATCATTCGCCCCTCAGCGAAGCCCAGCACTCCAAGGAAACGATAAAGCCATGAGCTACGAACGTGGTATGGCCGCACTGAACCTGGAAATGCCCGACCACGTCCCGCGCACCGAGTACTCCGCTCATCAGCACTGGGACTTGGTCCAGACTGTCACCGGTATCCAGGTCTCAGCGGATAGTTCCCCCGAGGTCAAGAGCCAGGCCTCCTCAGCCTTCGTCAAAGCCTGGGACTACGACTTTATGTGGTCCACTACGATAGGCGCCTGGGTCTTCGGAGACATGCGCACCAAGATGGGCCATGCAGTTTATGCGGCCGGTGGCGTGGACTTCTCGGAGGACATCAGCTCTCCCTTCAATAGCCCGGAAGAAGTGCTGGCCTTTGATCCGTTGGAAATGCTCCCCAGGTATTCCGACGAAGAGATAATGGGCTTCTACAGGAACCGTTACGAGAGTGAGTGCGAGATCTGGCCGGATTGCGTAAATATGGCGGGCGTCTACGTCACAATGGTCTCAGGCCTGATTGATCTATTTGGCTGGGAGCTGCTGCTCACGGCAGCAGGTATGGATCCTCCGGGCTTTGGCGAAGTCGCTAATCGTTACTCGGCGTGGATTCAGCAGTTCTTCGATGTGCTGGCCGAATTTGAAAGCCCGGTAGTAATGGTTCACGACGATATCGTCTGGAGCTCTGGCGCCGTATTTCATCCCGACTGGTACCGGGAGTATGTATTCCCCAACATCAAGCGCGAGGTGGCTCCGCTGGTCGAAGCCGGAAAAATCATTCTCTACACAGCGGATGGCAACTACACCGAGTTCATTGATGACCTCGCAGACTGCGGTGTCGGCGGCTTTGTGATGGAGCCGACTACTGATATGCAGTATGTCGCGGATAAGTACGGTAAGACCCATTCTTTCGTGGGCAACGCTGATACCAGGATACTGCTGAGCGGGACGAGGGAGCAAATCCGCGCCGAAGTGCAGCGCTGTATGGACATCGGCAAGGACTATCCCGGCTTCTTTATGGCCGTGGGCAACCACATTCCCCCTAATACCCCGGTGGAAAACGCTCTGTACTATAACGAAGTGTACCGGGAGCTAGGCCGGCGCTGAAGCAACGGCAGTATAACGCCACCACGGGAGGAATTTCTCCGAAGCCAAGGAACTCGCAGGTGGATAGAGAAGTTAGCTCGGCTTGCCCAGCTAACACAATCTCCATAATGGGAGGACTTACTGATGGCCCAGGATCTTCCAGACACCCCCGGCAACACTGAATGGTTCGTGCACGATCGCTTTGGGATGTTCATCCACTGGGGTATCTACGCCTCGGCGGCACGCCACGAGTGGGTGAAGAATCGGGAGGAGATAAGTGATGCGGACTACCAGAAGTATTTCGACCACTTCGACCCGGACCTGTATGATCCGGTGCAGTGGGCCCGACTGGCCAGGCAGGCCGGGATGAAGTACTTCGTCATCACCACCAAGCACCACGACGGCTTCTGCCTGTGGGATAGCCAGCTTACCGACTACAAAGCTACCAACACGCCGGCAGGCCGCGACCTGATCGCGCCGATGGTGGAGGCGTTTCGGGCCGAGGGGTTGAAGATCGGCTTCTACCACTCGCTGATCGACTGGCACCACCCCGAATTCCCCATTGATGGCGTCCATCCGCAGCGCAATGACGAAGAAGCCTTGAAGACGAATAAGGACCGGGACATCACCAAGTACGCCGAGTACCTGCACGGGCAGGTGCGAGAACTGCTGAGCAACTACGGCAAGATTGACGTGATGTTCTTCGACTTCTCCTACTCGGGCCGCGAAGGCGAAGGTCTCCTGTCCCACGGCAAGGGCAAAGACGACTGGCAATCGGAGAAGCTAATCGCGCTGGTGCGCGAGCTCCAGCCGGGGATCATCATCAACGATCGCACCGAGATTCCCCAGGACTACGTCACGCCTGAGCAGGTCCAGCCCGAAGGCCAGGTGCTTCTGGACGGCAAGCCGGTCATCTGGGAAGCCTGCCAGACCTTCAGCGGAAGCTGGGGCTACTACCGGGACGAGTTCACCTGGAAATCACCCGAGATGCTCATTCAGATGCTCATTGACGGTGTGTCCAAGGGCGGCAATCTGCTGCTGAACGTCGGGCCCACCGCCCGTGGCGAAATCGAGCCTCGAGCCGTGGAAAGACTCGAAGCGATGGGGGAATGGATGCGCCTGCACAAGCGTTCCATCTACGGCTGCGGCCCCAGCGAGTTCCAGGCTCCGCCGGACTGCCGCTATACGCAGAACGGTGAGCGGCTCTACCTACACCTGTTCGCCTGGCCGTTCAAGCACGTGCGGCTCAAGGGGCTGGCCGGTAAAGTCGCATACGCACAACTGCTCAATGACGCCTCGGAGATTAAGCTCATCGAAGGGCAGCCACCACGGCGATTAGAGCCGGACGCGCCCGAGACACTGATTCTGGAATTGCCCGCCGTCAAGCCGCCCGTGACCGTGCCGGTAATTGAGTTGTTCCTGAAGTAGGTACGGGGTTGTCAGCGCGCCGAAGAGGGGGCCGTCAGGCCCCCTCTCTGTGACGATAGCATCCTATCCTGATTTGTAGAGATGAAGCAATGCTCATGAGCAGACCGAATATCATTATGTTCCTGGTGGATAGCTGGGACGGACGGAAGATGGGGTGTCTGTCGGATTCGAGTGTACTCACGCCCAACGCAGACCGGCTGGCGGAGGAGGCAACCGTTTTCGAGAGCACATACTGCACCACGCCCTTGTGCTGTCCATGCCGGGCAAGCATCTGGAGTGGACAGTTCCCGCATCACTGTGAAGCGTGGAACAACCACAAGGGGCTGGCAGAAGATGCACCGACCTTTGAAACGGAGCTAGGCCGAGCGGGCTATGCGACACAGATCATCGGGAC
>JALGTU010000034.1 GCA_029821195.1 Candidatus Zipacnadia bacterium | reverse complement strand
AGAACAGCATGACTGGCCACCCATAAACCAAATAGAGGTGCGCGCTCAGGACGCGCGCCAGGAGGCGGCCAGCATATTTCAACAGGCGCTAGCGCAGATTTAGGATGGTGTCCCCGAGGATATTGAACTGAGCGAGCTGTACAACGGTGCTATGGAACTTGAACGCAAGAGTATTGACCTTTATCGCACTCAGGCAAAGCAGGCTACCGACTACAATGCCCGGGAATTCTACGAGTTCCTCACCGAGGAAGAACGGGGGCACTTGAATTTGCTCGCCACCACTCTGGAGTATCTCGATCACCCTGAGTCGTGGTATCTGGCCGAGGAGCAGTGGATTGTAGAGGGATGATAGCGGCGGATGCCGAAGGAGACGTTTACAGAGGCGACACCGCAATCTATGATGAGGTGGTAACATATGACAGCGTTGGAGTCAGGTTCAAGCGCGCCCGACTAGAAGTGTCTCGACTACACATCAATTCACAAGAACTGCACAAATGACCAATGCAGGCCTTACGGTGATTCGCCCTGTGGAGAGATTCATCCGCAACCCCCGGGTACTACTGGCGCGAGTTCGTTCAATACAAGCTTTGTCAGACGCATAAAGGAGATACCTGCACGACGACCTATTGTCCTCCCTGTCGCCACTGTGCAAATTGGAACTTTGGTTACTCGCTGTGGAATTGTAACAATTATTGGACCACCGCCTGCTGGTGGGGCGTTACCCAGTGTCCGTGACTTCTGAAACACCCTCAGCGTGGAGCCCTGCAATTCACAGCAAAGTGTGCAGGGAGTGCGGCTGTTACGATGGCGAAGGCATTATAATACAGTAAGGCCCCACAGCGCACTGGGCTACCGGCCACCCGCCCCGGAGGCGCTCCAGCCATGGGACTAACATAGCAGGTGGTACCATTAACGGGGTGCACTCCAACGCGCCTGACCTAATATGACAACTGGTGTCACTTCTTGGGGGCAGGCCACTATTTTAGCTTCGAGGTGTTTCATGGTCCTATTCGCCGCGCAATCCAAGTCCTGGACAATCCTGTTGTCAGTGTCCACGTTATTCGCGGGATTCATAGTGACAGCAGTGGCATCGGACCCCGAAAGCTGCGGCGTAGTCGGCCTCTTTGACTACTGCGTGCTGGTGGGACGCGAGCTGAGCAAGGAGCAACGGCAGGAGATTGTGGCGGCCTATCCGGCGGAAGAAGCCTCGATGCTGGATGTTAAGCAGGCGGCTGAGGCGCTGGGACCCGTCTTCCCAGAAATGCAAATGTGAGAGCCAATAGGAGCAAGAGTGTGTCTAGATGCTTAACGGCTACCTCTACTGGAAGAGAATTGTTATTGGGTCCAGGCGCACCCCGCTCGTGTTCATTGTTGTGTTGAACGTTATGCTCCCCTGCGCTGCTGTGTCTATTTCCTGGAAAGTCGTGAACCACGCGGGGCAGGCCATACCCGTATTCCGCAACTCGCACTCTACAGCCGTGGCCTCGTTCGTCAAGTATCACGGACTGCAGAAGCAGAACGAATCAGATAAACCCTTGATCGCAACCTGCTGGATGTATGCCCAATATTGTGAATGCGACAAGAAGGACAAGCCAATTATATGGCGCATCAGCCACGGATTGAAGAAGCTGTTCACTGCCCGAGGCTATCCCAACAGTCCAATTAAAGAGCGCTGCCGCTACTCTAACGAGAGCGGTGAGAAGGCCGGCTGGGATGATTATACTGCGGCGATCAACGATGACCGGCCGGTTATTCTGAGCTTCTGCTATGATTCGGAAGCCAGCAAGGGCCTGGCTCGAGCGCGCGAAGCTCGTCAGTACTTTCCAGCCGAAACCCTCCAGGATTATTCAGTTTGGCGTGGCGAGCCCGCGGCAAGCTGCCAAGTTCGCGGCTCTCAGCAGCACACAGTCGGCAGCCGGAGGAATTCGGGCCGTGATCAAAGAATACAACAACCAGTAACAAGCAATGTGGGGAATCTCGGTTCATATGCTTGGAGGGTTACCACTGCTATCCACAAAACGGCTGGTACTGGCTGTCGCTGTTCTCTTTCTTGCTGCATCTGCCGGCAGCACCAAACAGCTCTTGCTCACTGAAAACGGCGAGCCCCGAGCCACAATCGTCGTCGCCGATGAACCTCTGAGAATGCTCGACCGTGGGGGACTTTACCGAGATACCCAGATGGCGGCGGCGGAGGCGTTGCAGACTCATATTGAGAAAGCCAGCGGCGCAAAACTGCCCATCGTCGCTGTGTCGCAGGCCCCGGCGGACGGCACGCTCGTTCTGGTAGGCCGTAGTGCTCTCACTGAACGGTTCGGCATTCCCTCACCTGCCGAGCCTGAGGGCCTGCGGATCCACAGCTTCCCGCGCGGACTGGCCATTCTCGGCGAGATTGCTCCCGTCGGCACGAATAACTGGGACTATGAAGTGGACCGGGGCACCCTCCACGGTGTCGTTGCCTTCCTAGAGGACTACCTGGGTTTCCGCTTCTACTTTCACGGCACCCGGCATCAGAGCGTTCCCGAAGATTTCGGCGTCGTCATCCCCGACCTGCCGACCATCGCCCTGGACCTGCCTATCGAATTCACCGACGCCCCCTACTTCGCCCACCGGACTGGCGGCGTCTTCTTTGGCCGTCGCGGCTCCCGACGCCACAACTTCAACGCCAATCACACGCACCTGGGCTGGGATGAGAAATACAAAGAGACCCACCCTGAGTATTTCGCCATGAACAAAGACGGCACTCGCAACTTCCGCTTCCTCTGCTACTCCGAGCCCGGCGTACTCCAGCGGGAGCTGGAGCACATCGCAGAGGCCTATGCCTCAGGCAAAATGAAGCTGGGCTGGGCCACTCTCAACGAGCACTACATCCCCGTCGAGCCGCCTGACCACTGGTCCGGTTGTTACTGCCAGCGCTGTCTGGCCAAGTGGGATCCCTCTGATCGCTTTAGCCTGGCCAATCTCTGGTTTGACTACGTCAACCGCCTGGCCGCCGCGGTCAAGCAACGCTGGCCTGACAAACGTATCGCTACCCTCGCCTACCAGGGGCGCCGTTGGCCTCCGGCCTGCGATATTGCCGACAACGTTGATGTGATGGTGTGCATGGAAGTACCCGGTACTATGGTCAAGGAGCCCGAGGTCTGGGACCACAACATGAGGCTCGTCCGCCAGTGGTACGCCAAGCTGGGCCAGGGCCGCAGCCGGCTGTACGTCTGGGACTACTACATCTGGCCCACCTACTGGATTTGCGACCCGATTATCTTTCCCCACAGCAAGCAGCGCTGGCTCCAAGAATGCCGGGATATGATCAGTGGCGAGCACATCAACGGCGGCGGCACCACCCTTCAAGAGAGCCATTTCATGTCCTCGGTATGGTTTAAGCTCCTGTGGGACCCCGACATGGATGTTGACGCCTACCTCACCGACTACTGCCAGCATTTCTTTGGCCCCGCCGCCGGACCAATGGAGCAGCTCTACCGACTCCTCATCAGCCGCTACGAGAACACCATCTGGCCCGAGAATGCTGCCGACAACCTCGTCTCAGAAATCCTATTCCACGGCCAGACCTACACGCCCGAGGTCATCGAAGCATTGGAGCGGTACCTGGCCGAAGCCCAGGCGGCTGTGGGAGAGCCGGCCCTGCGAACCGTCGAGTTTGCTGGCGAAGGCTGGATGCTGCGCCGGAATGCGGGCGATGTTCCTCAGACCTACTCCATCACACTTACCAATCTCGGCGCCACCGTCAATAACCCGGCCCTGCGGTGGGATGACGGCTCCCTGAGCTTCCGGGGTGAGCTTTTGCCAGGCACGAAGCTGGTCATTGAACCCGGGCCCGTCGCTCGAGTGTATCCGGCGGAGCTTGTCCAAGAGGCCGACAGGCTGTCCCTGGACAAGCCGATCGCGGCCTCCGATGGTCACTGGCTGCACAAGCCACTACTCTACCTGCCGGTGAAGCCCGGTGAGCGCTTCCGGATCAGCATCACGGGCAAAGCCGCCGATGGTGGTAACAGCTCAGTGGTAGTACGGATCACCCCCAGGCCCACGGCGCCTCAGATCTTGCAGGACAGATTGGGGTCCGACTGGCGCACCGTCTCCGAAGTCTTCACCATCCCCGACGGCATCAGCAAACTCGAGTATATCGGGCTGCTGCGCCACGAGCAGGTCGGCACTGTCTGGTACGGCGGCGTGTCGGTCAAGCGTGATATGCCCGAACATGGACTTGACGTCACCGACCGTCTCACCGGCACGCTGCCGCGGATTGATGCCCAAACCTCTCAGGTCTTCCACTACTTCCACGACGGTCCGCCCGGTGAGGGAAGAATGCGCATAACCATGAGTGCGCCGGTCAGCATCGCACAAAGCGAGCAGCCCAGCATCTATCAGCAGCGCGTGCTCTGGATGCGCGAGGGCTTTGAGGACTATCACCCGGCCAGCTCAACATACGGGCTTCACGACGGCTTCCTCGTCGCTGCCAAACTCGGGCACCGGTCCCTGGCGCGGGGCGTACCTACCTACCGTGTGGCTCATACCTCCCGCCGCCCTCGCCCTGACATCAGTGATCCGGCCTGGCTGGCCGCAGCGCCGACATACCTCGTCCGCGGCACGGTCAATGCTGTTGTGCCGCTTGATAACATCGGCTTCCCTCCCGACGTGCCTACCTGCGTGAAGCTGCTTCAGGACGGCCATAATGTATACGTTGCCTTTCGTTGCACGCAACCCGAAGCTCCCAGTGAACAGGACTCCGTCGGTCTGACCTTCTTCGGCCCCCAGGACCCCATCCTCAGCGTAGCCTGCCGTCCTGACCAGACCGTGACAACCGACGCCGAAGGAGTGCGCGCTCGCACTCAGATCGGGGAGGGCTTCTGGGCGGTCTTTCTGACTATCCCCAAACGCGTCATCAACGCGGAGGAACAGCTGGGCACGTATCGAGCTGACCTGTGGCGCACCCGCACGGGTCGCAACTACATCTGGTCACCCGGATGGCGGGACGCGCCTTGGGTCCCATTTGCGATGAGCCGGCGCGGCAAAGTCGTCTTTTCGGGCGGTTGACGCCGTGCGGCGGTTCCCTGACGGCGTAGCAGGGACATTGCAGTCGACATCTTTCCTCGCCAATTTCAACACTACCTCTGGCTTCGTCAGGACGCCAACGCTGTCGGCGAAGACATACAGTTGCGGGCTGCTGCACGAGCGGTTGTTCGGGCCGGGCTGAAAGGCTGAGGGCGACCAGTCTGGGCAGTCCACTGCACCATGTCGAACCGCTGTCGAGACTTTAGGATCGCGCGGATATTGGGCACCAGATACCGCCGGTCAAGCTCCTCCCTCACCAGGGCCAAGTCACCTCACGACAGCTTGTGCAATTCCAACAGGATGCCGATCTCCTTGTCTTCCTTGTCAAGCACCGAGACCTACCTTTCTGGCTCGCTGAGAGCAAACAGACGTACCAGAGTTACTTGCTGCCACTCCTCCTCTCCCTCCGGGCACATCTGCAGGCGATTCGCTTCACGCCGAAAGGCAAGCGACAAGGGGTCCAAGACATGCAGGTCAGCAGCGGCCTCGCTTGAGGCAGGCCGACGCGATGCCGGTCTCTCGGAAGATGACTCATTATCCGAATGATGCGTAGACAAAAGCATGGCTTTGCTCCAATACCGGCGCTCAACGGTGCGAACTTTGGAGATCTCTTGATAAGCTTGTACCAGGCGGTGCAATTCACCTTCCTTCTCGGGGAATTCGTCATGGATGCCCAACTCGGCTATCTCACCATCTTTGAGTATGATGAGTCGGTCAGCGTTCTTGAGCGTAGAAAGACGATGGGCAGTTGCAAAGGTGGTGCGCGCCTCAACGAGCCGTGCGATAGCCTCCTGGATCCGGTTTCTCGGTTTCCACATCCACTTGTGAGGTGGCATCGTCCAGGATTAGGATACGCGGACGGTGCAGCACGGCCCGTGCTATCGCCAGCTGCTGCTGCTCTCCCACTGACAATCCCTGCCCTTTTTCACCCAATAAGGTCTCGTAGCCATCTGGTTTCTGCGGAACGAACTCGTGAGCGTTAGCGACTATCGCTGCTCTAAGGATCTCTTCTCGCGTTGGGCCGGGCTTCGCATAAGCGATATCCTCTGCAATGGTGCCAGCAAACAAGAAGGTGTCCTGCGGTACTATGCCCGTGTGTCGCCGCAGGTCATTCAAGCGAATCTGACGAATCGGCATCCCACCAATCAATATCTCGCCTTCGTCTGGGTCGTAGAATCGGCAGAGCAGGTTGATGGCGGTTGTCTTACCTGCGCCGCTGTGCCCTACTAGTCCAATCATCTCGCCGGGCTGTACCTCGAAGGATACTCCCTTGAGCACCGGCCGATGGCGATCGTAGCCGAAAGTAACATCTCGAAACTCCACTCGGCCCTCCATGTCTGGCATCGAGGTGGCATCTTCGGCCTCGGTCACTTCAGGCTGGCTGTCTATCACCTCGAAGGCCTGCTCCGCAGCCGCCAGGGAACGAAGCCCAGTTGAACAGCATCGAAAGAAACCGGATCGGTTGGTAGAACATGCCCGTGTAGGTCAGAAATGTAACCAGAGTCCCCAAAGTCATCTGACCGAACAGTACCTACCGACCACCTATGTACGATACCAGTAGGGTGCCCAGCATTATGATCAAAGAAAGACCCGAGAAAAGCACAGACCACACACGCTCGACCCCGGTGCCTGACATGGCCAGTTCCCGGCTGCGAGCCCGAAAGTCAGCAATGTGCCGGAGCTCCTGGGCAAAGGCTTTCACCGCCCTGAGCCCTGTAAGGCTTTCGTTGAGCACAGTGTTGAGGCGGCTCCAGCGGTGAAAGGAGCGGTGCATGTAGCGGCGAATCCGGTTCCAGAAGCCAGCCGACAGAACCATCACGACCGGAGCAGGTAGGAATACAAAGAGAGCCAGCTTCCAGTTCATGGCCAATAACATCGCGCCAATGCCCACAATTAGCAGCAGGTTCGTGGCCAAGTATTGTGAGCCCCACATCAGGAACCTTTGCAACTCGCCGGTATCCTGATTGACGCGTGATATTACACTCCCCGTCTGGCGCTTGTCGAAAAACCGCAGTGACAGGTACTGCAGTGCTGGTAGAGTTGCGCGCGAATGTCGTGGCTGACGCGGTTGCCCAGCCAGGCCGACAGCCAACCTTGCAGGGCACTGAGCGATGCCATAAGCGCATGGGCGGCCAGCAAAGTCAGAACGAGGAGCACCAACAGGCTTGCCCGTTCGAGCATGGGCCGCGCAACGCCGATGGGGGCCAGCACTTGGTCCATGAGCGGCTTTTGCAGGTAGGGAGGTACCAAGCCCAGCGTCGTTTGGAGCAAGGCCAAGAGGGAAAGGCCCACGGCGGGCCGCCAACAGGGCTTGAGGTACCCAATAAGCCGGCGGAGCGTTCGAGTCCGAGGCAAGCAGGCCGGGCAGAACAGATTCTCCGCAGGAGAAACGAAATCAAACGTCGAAGTCTACAGCAAAGACGCCGGCATGAGCTGGCGTTAACAGCCAGTATGGCGTGAGTCAAGCGATAGAGTGGGCAAGTTACACCTTGTGTTTCACCTTGATTTGTCCATGTTTATCGCGCGACGTGCGAAATAACACATGTATAGCATCAGTGAAATCATTGAATACACCAGAGAACATGGACTTTCAGGCCTACTGAAAGCCGGCGTCACAATGTTCATATTTCACCGTTATCAGCAGATTCTTCTATGTCTTTCACTTGAGGACCCCATCCCCGAAATACAACATCCTCCTAATATAGCAATTCGCAAGGCAACTCTTGCTGACGTTGCAGAGTTGCACCAATGTGCAATAAGGAATAATTGGTCGCGAAGCAAGCAACAGCTTTCTAAATGGATTGCAGAGGGCTACCCTTTCTTTGTAGCTGTGGCTGAAGACAGAATAATCGGCTATGCCTGTGTATCGCTAGAAGTCCCCTCGAGACATCCTATTTTGGGCAAGGCGATCCATTTCACAGATGACGATGCCTGGGGCGCAGACGCCTTCATAATTCCCGCGTATCGTGGCAGTATGATCTGGCCTGCAGTGGCAATCGAAACAATGAAATGTGCAAGAGCGTTGGGGTATCGGCGGATTCTATCTACAACTTCTCCCCATAACTCTTCGTCAAGGTCTGCGCACAAGAAGATAGGCTATGAAGAAATCACAGAGATAAGTTCTTGGAGAATACTCTTTTTTGGAAGAATGAATGTCAAATCGCTCAAGGACGGGACGCCAGATGGACAGGATTCTCAACGAGTTTGAAAAGATGGACCCTCAAGCATGGGCTGAACTGCAGCTGGAACGGCTAAAGCAGCAATTGAATTATGTCTACGAGCATTCCCCCTTCTACAAGAGAAAATTTGACAAAGCCTTCTGGCGGATGAGAATCTCTCACTTGGCACAACACAGCTGCAGCCCGGTTGGACTGCTAATAACCGGGAGACACCAAGCTCCTATTTGCCAGGCTTTATTGCTCAGGAGTTCTGTTCCGCAACAACTGTTTCGCACGTCACTGGCGGGGTGAGCAACACGAACTGTGACAGTTGCCCAAGAGGAGGAAGCCATGCGTATCGCACTAATAACCACTTCCTATCCGGTCTGTCCTAATGATAGTGTAGGGGCCGGGGTGTTCGTTCGATCTTTGGCCCTATCTCTTGCAAGTCTGGGGCACCAGCCCTTTGTGTTCACGCCCGTCAAAGACGGAGAGATAATTCCGGATGCCGGAGTTTCCGTGCAGTACTTCAAATGGTCGGGAGGGACAAAGGATATTGCTCATGAGTGTTGTGCGAGCTCAGTATCAGGACTATACCACCTTGGGAGTCTGATGTGGAACGGCTGGCGAACAGTTAGGGACTTTGCCCGGAGGAATGAGGTTGACTACTGCCTAGCTCTCTGGGCGCTTCCCAACGGCGTATTCGCCAAACGGGTACTCAAACACTTCGATATACCGTATGGCGTATGGGCTCTGGGCTCCGATATCTGGTTGCGTCGCAATTACCCCTTTGGTGAACTCGTTCTCAGAAGTGTACTGAGATCTGCCTCTCATTTGCTCGCGGACGGCCTCGAGCTGAGCAGCGAAGTCACCCGCATCTGCGGTCGTGAGTGTGTGTTTCTGCCAAGCTCGCGCCGTCTGGACGTCGAGGCGGTACCGCCAGCCGTCCTTAAAAAGGATAGCTACAACCTCCTGTTCATTGGTCGGTGGGAAGAGGCCAAGGGGGTTGACCTGCTTCCCCAAACCCTTGAGATTGTACTGAAAGCATCTATTGACGCTCACTTATACATTTTCGGCGGAGGAAGTTTTGCCGGTCAATTGAAAGAGCAGATTCGCAAATACGGCGTTGAAGAGAACATAACGGTCCGAGGATACGCCGATCCCCGCACCGCTATTGCGTATTTGAAAGCTTGCCATTGTCTGGTGGTGCCCTCGCGGTTAGAGAGTATTCCTGTGATTCTTTCTGATGCCACACAGTGTGGCATTCCCGTGGTAGTGACAGACGTTGGCGACATGGGAATGCTCGTGAGAAAGTATGGCTGCGGTGAGGTAGCTGCCCGCGCGGCGCCAGAAGAAATAGCATCAGCGCTTATTAGAGTGTACAATCAGTCAACATCTGCATTCTTAAGTGGCAGCGCAGCCTTTGCTGCTGATTTTGACATTGATCAAACAGCTCAGAAGTTCATCAATATGATTACCGAATAGACGTGCAGTGCGTAGTATTGGCCGGCCCCCATTTGTGGTACCAGTTGCTATGTTAGTCCCAGGGCCCCTGCAGCCAGGGCCGGAAGCTGAGGCGTAGCCGAAGGTAGAGGTATGGATTATGTAGCAGGGGTCCGTGAATGCGAGTTGCCAAAGAGTAGGAGCAGGTTCTGAGATTGTGGTGATAGGTTCCCAAACATGCTTTATAATGATCTAGAGTGCTCTGGCACAGGCTGTGTTATGGCGGCGAGCATGGGTTAGGGATGTTGTAGGAAGGAAGAGGCCTTTGGAATATCTCATAAGACAGAATACCCGGGGCAGCGTGAGCTGAGACATCTTAGAGTGGATAAACAGTGTCAAGATACATCAACGTACGTCGCCCAACCCCAATATCCGTCGCCCCTGGCTCACGTGGTTCCTCTATCTTCGCGCAGGAGCAATCCAATGTACTATTCACCGCGATGATCTTACTGCCGTCCGCACCTCGCAGATGGCCGACGCTATCTGCATCACAATGGGGAATAGCTAATTGCGGAAGACAGACCCAGAATAGGGGGCACGATCATAGCCCGTGAGGCACTTCTCACTATTGGATAGTGAACGGCAGGCGGGCAACGAGCCGATCATTTTGCAGGACTGCCACCGCGTAGCTTCCTCCCCGCAGGCAGGGGCGGCACTCCGAGTATAGGAATGTGATGACCTGCTTGTCGCCGGATGCAAGCAGCAATTGGCGGAAGATGATCTTGCCGGCGCGATACCACTCCAGGCTGATTTCGGTGTTAGCCGGGGCGTCCGCGAAGTCAAGGAACAAGCCGACCTTCTTCGTCTCGGCGGGAAACTGACTTGCTACACCAGTAGGATCGTTCTGTGCATCAACCCCCGTACACAGCACCGCCCGCTTGACGACGCTGTCCGCAGCCAGCGGCACTGCGGGCTGCTGGCTGCCGTCATCCGTGGAGATGGCTGGCGGCTGCGTCGCACCCGCATCGCCGCCCGCCTGGCTGCGGTTGCCGCTACCACCCTCGCGTGAGAAAGAACAACGATCGGTATTGACACAGGTCAGACATTGTGATACAATACATTTAGCTATTGAAATATTTCAATCTTTGCCCCAAGGGCAGGAGATCACCATGAAGTGCGTCCACCATCTTAGGGTCCGTATTCTGAAAGCTCTCGCTTCGCATACCAGATTGCACATCCTAGACCTGCTCACCGAAGGCGAGATGACGGTCTGCGACATAGCCGAGGCCCTTGAGGGCAATCAGTCTACCATATCGTGCCACCTGAATAGTCTGCGGACCACCGGCCTAGTTGCCACGCGCAAAGAGGGCACCCACGTCTACTACGCAATTGCTGACGAGACGGTTAATGAGGTACTTAAGTTGCTCGACGAAATACTTAAAACCCAGTGCCTCAGCGATAGTGAAGTCCTAGAACTGATCGGTAGCGACTAAGTAGGCGAAATCATTGCCCATTCAATAGAAGGAGGTGAGAGATATGTGTAAGGAGTGCTGCGCACCCAAGAAGGAAGAAGAGAAGTATGAAGATGAAAAAGAAGAGAAGTGCTGCGAAGAGGAAAAGCCAAAGAAGTCGTGTTGCCAGTAGCAGCATGCGGTACTGGGGCCCTTGTTGAGCTGGGCCCCAGTACCTTTTTGCTTCACACAGCCCGATGGCGCCTATTCCTCGTCCGCTATCAGCGAATAGCGGCGCAGGCGCAGCGAATTGGATACCACTGACACCGAGGAAGCGGCCATTGCGCCGGCAGCAATCATCGGGTCCAGCAGGCCCGCGGCGGCCAGTGGGATGGCGGCGATGTTGTAGAAGAACGCGAGGAACAGATTCTGCTTGATATGGGTCAACGTGCGGCGGCTGAGCAGTATAGCGCGCACCACACCCATCGGATCGCCGCTGACGAGGGTGATCTCTCCCGCCTCCATAGCGACATCTGTGCCGGTGCCCAGGGCGATGCCCACGTCGGCCTGCGCGAGCGCTGGCGCATCGTTTATACCGTCGCCGACCATCGCAACGCGGTGGCCTTGCTGCTGAAGCTGTTTCACCTGGTCGCTCTTCTGCTCGGGCAGGACTTGCGCAAGCACGTTGTCCATACCCAACTGCTCGCCGATAGCTTCCCCGGTGCGCCGATTGTCGCCGGTGATGAGGTAGGTATCCAGGCCCATCTGCTGTAAGCGCGAGACGGCCCTCGCGGCTCCGGGCTTAAGCGTGTCAGCCAGCGCCAGCAGACCCACCAGCCGACCGCCCTCCGCTGCCAGCAATGTCGTATTGCCTTCTTCTTCGAGCTTAGTCTTAGGTCGCTGAGCGGAGGAGATATCCACACCGGCTTCTTGCATGAGCCCACTGCTGCCCACCAGAATCTGCTGCCCGTCTACCGTCGCGCGTACCCCACGACCCGCCAGTGCCTCAAAGTCCTCCACGGCGGCAATCTCCCGGTTGTTTTCCCTGGCCCGAGCCACAATTGCCTGCCCCAGAGGATGTTCGGAGGGGTTCTCGACTGCCGCCGCCAGCCGCAATAAGTCTTCCTCAGCAAGCTCGTCGGTCAGGGACAACACCCTGGTCACCGCGGGCTCCCCGCGGGTAAGAGTGCCGGTCTTATCGAAAAGGACAGTATCGAGTTGGCCCACCATCTCCAGAGCACTAGCTTGCTTGATGAGGATACCGTGCTCCGCGCCCAGGCCGGTGCCCACCATCACCGCCGTGGGCGTGGCCAGCCCCAGGGCGCAGGGACAGGCAATCACTAACACCGCCACACCGTTAACCAAAGCACGCTCCAAACCGACCCCCGCCAGCAGCCAGCCCAGGAAAGTCAGCAAGGCAATAGCAATGACGGCGGGCACGAAGTAGGCGGCAACCGTATCGGCCAGTCGCTGGATAGGCGGCTTAGTCCCCTGCGCCTTCTGCACTAAATGTATGATTTGCTGCAGGGCCGTTTCGCTGCCTACCGCCGTTGCCTGGAACGTGAATGTGCCGGTCTTGTTGATGGTCGCGCCAATGACCTCGTCGCCGCTGCTTTTGTCAACCGGGATGCTCTCGCCGGTTATCATAGACTCGTCTACCGTCGAATGACCCTCGACCACCTCCCCATCAACCGCAATCTTCTCACCGGGCCGAACCACCACCACATCGCCTACCTGGATTTCCTCAAGTGGGAGTTTGACCTCTTCGCCATCGCGCATTACGGATGCCTCAGTCGGGGCCAGTTGCATCAGTTTGCGGATTGCCGCCGAGGTACGGCCCTTAGCGCGCGCCTCCAGGAGGCGCCCGAGAGTGATGAGCGTGAGGATGACAGCGGCCGTGTCGTAGTAGACGTGCAACTGATTCTGGGCAAGGAAGGTGACATAGACACTGTACAGATAGGCAGCCGACGAGCCCATAGCAATGAGCACATCCATGTTGGCACTGCCGTGCTTCAGCGCCCGATAAGAGTTGCGATAATACTGCCAGCCCAGCATGATCTGAACCAGCGTAGCCATGGCGAACAGCACGTACAGTCGCCCCGGAAACTCGAACCAGGCGCTAAGAATGAACAGGGGAACACTGACCACCACCCCCAGCACAAACAGCCGCCCCTGGCGGCGGACCTCAGCGCTCTGCGCTTGTTCCTGCTCGTCCTGAGGTTGCTCGCCCGCAGCTTCGGCGGTGTAACCAGTATCCTGCACCACGGCGATAAGCCGCTTGATACCGGTCTGCGTGGGGGCGAACGTCACATCGGCAGTCTCAGCAGCCAGGTTGACTGTCGCCGAGATGACGCCGGGAGCATTCTTGAGGCGTCGCTCGATGCGCTGGACGCAAGAAGCGCAGGTCATGTCACCAATGCGCAGACGCACCCGCTGCGGCCGCCGTTCGTGCACGCGTGCATCGTACCCGGCATCGGCCACTGCCTCGATGAGCAGCGAGGTGCTGGCCTGCTGCGGGTCGAAGGTCACTCGCGCCGTCTCGACGGCGAAGTTGACATTCGCCTCAACAACCCCGGCCACACGGCGTAAGGCCTTCTCAATACTCTGCGCGCAAGCCACGCAGTGCATCCCGCTGATCTCGAGAGTCACGGAGCGCTCAGTCATCCGTGTCACTCCTCCCAGAGGTGACTTCTGCGGATGCGCTGGTCATGCCCCCAGTATGGCCTGCAAGTCCTCCTGGGGCGTTGTGATGGGCATAAGGTTGAACTTCTCGCCGAGCACCTCCAGCACCGGTGGCGTGACAGATGCGGGCAGCGTTGGTCCCAGACGGATGTCCCTTATGCCCAGGTGCAACAGGCTGAGCAGAATCGCTACCGCCTTCTGCTCATACCAGGAAATGATTAGCGACAACGGCAGGCTGTTGACATCGGTGTCAAAGGTGTCCGCCAATGCCCGGGCGATTACTATCGCCGAATGGGCATCGTTGCACTGGCCGACGTCCAGCAGGCGAGGAATGCCCCCGATGTCCCCAAACTCGAGCTTGTTGAAGCGGTACTTGCCACAGCCCAGAGTCAATATCACGCAGTCCTTGGGCACGGCCTGGGCAAACTCGGTGTAGTAGTTGCGGCCGGGCTTGGCCCCATCGCAGCCACCGATGAGGAAAAAGTGGCGGATAGCCCCACTCTTGACCGCTTCGACAACCTGACCAGCCACATTCAGAACCGCCTGATGCCCAAAACCCACGAGAATGGTCTTATCGGGACCATCCTCCGCAAACCCCTCGGCTGCCAGCGCAGCATCAATGACGGGACTGAAATCACGATTGGTGATGTGGACGACTCCAGGCCAGGCAACCAGTCCGTTGGTAAATATCCTGTCTTTATAACTGTCTCTGGGTTTCTGGATACAATTGGTGGTCATCAGAATCGCCCCCGGGAAGGCCTCAAACTCCTTTTGCTGGTCCTGCCAGGCCCCACCGTAATTGCCCACCAGGTGCTTGTACTTCTTTAGCCCGGGATACCCATGGGCGGGGAGCATCTCGCCGTGCGTATACACATTGATGCCCGTACCCTCGGTCTGTTTGAGTAACTCCTCCAGGTCCTTCAGATCGTGGCCAGAGACGACTATCGCCTTGCCGGCAATTGGCTCAATGCGCACCGCAGTAGGCACCGGCTCTCCGTATGTGCTGGTGTTCGCTGTGTCGAGCAGCGCCATCACCTTCAGATTCAGTTCCCCGACCGTCAGTGCTTTTGCCAGAAGTTCATTGATATCGGTTGGCTCACCGGTCAGAAAGTCTAACGCTTCGTGAAAAGATGCATACACATCATCATCTTCGTGGCCCAGTATCTGCGCGTGGTCGGCATAGGCAGCCGCGCCCTTCAGGCCGCTCGTGATAAACTCCTGCAAGCCGGTGATTACCTCACCCAGCGCTTCCTTGCGCCTGGCGATGCCGATTTCTTCAGCTTGCTGAAGCAGGCTATCTAGGTCGTCAGCGGGAATCCACGTGCCCGGCCCCGAAAGGGTCTCGGGCGGGCGTCCCGCCTGCCGGCAGGCCTCCTCGTACATTTCGCGCGCGTTATCACGCAACTGCACCGCCCGCACCAGCAGCCCCCGCAGACGCTCGACATCGAAGTCCACATTGGTCACCGTCGAGAATAGCGCTTCCAGGACGAAGACATCAATGTCCCGGTCCTGAGCGCCCAATTGGCGGGCGCGATGCGCGTACGCAGACAAGCCCTTGGTCGCGTATATGAGCAAGTCTTGCAGCGCAGCGACTTCGGGAGCTTTCCCACATACTCCCCGTACGGTGCAGCCGGTTCCCTTGGCCGTCTGTTCACATTGGTAGCAGAACATAGCCACTTGATGCCTCCTTGCACGTCTTCGCAGCCGCTTGATTACTGGCTTTCCCGCTTAATGCCTACATTTTCAGGGCAATCTTACTTGCCTAGTTTGCTTCACCTTTTCGCACTGATATACATTAGTCAGTTCATCCAGCCGAGTCTCGGCGAAATACTCCTTGACTCGCTTGTTGATGTCTTCCAACAATCCTCCCAGGATGCACTTCTCACCGCTGCAAATCGGTGTGCTCAGCAAGCAATTGGTAGGAGCCAGCGGACCCTCAATTGCTTCGTACACTTCGAGGAGACTTATTTGCTCACCAGGTTTCGCCAGCTTGAAGCCACCTCCGGGGCCGCGAGTTGAGTCCACCAGCCCGACTTTCGCTAGACGCTGGAGCACCTTGGAAAGATGGGCCTCCGAGACCTGCAGGGCCTCACCGATCTGGTGGGTCGTAACCAGCCGCCGATCGTTCGCAGCCAGGTAGACCATAGTGTGCAGTGCCAGCGAGGCAGCTTCCGAGATTTTGAGTAGGGTGGCCATATCCATCACAATGCTTAGTGGTATTTAGGTATTACTATACCATATTATTGTTCTCTTGTCAAGACCCCGCGGAAGAATTTTTCTTGTTCGCCAGGATTGCGCGGACACCCTCAGCCCAAACAGCCGCCCCTCAACCCCTGGAGGGACAGCTTGAAGCTCTGCCATCTCGCCATCCTGGACTCATTTCGGAACTCAACTGACAACGCGTTCGAATGACGTGCTGATGATGTCCGCGCCAACAGGGCAGATCACTTCAGCAGAGGGCGCAATCCTAGTGCCTGACATCACTTTTCGCCTCTCCGACGAGCGACAAGCCAACAGCTAACAGACCAGATGCGTGCATCACAGAACCGGCCGGCAACGATTAGCTTGCTTACCTGAGCTATGCCTCAGTAGTTGTCGGCCCAGGGTTCGTAGTACGACTGGGCATGCTGGCAAGCCGGGCAGACCGCGGGCGCGTCTGTGCCCTCGTGGACGTACCCGCAGTTGCGACACTTCCACTTGATCGGCTCAGCGCGCTTGAAGACTTCACCCTCTGCCACGCGCCTGGCCAGGATATTGTACCGCCGCTCGTGGTATTCTTCGACCTCAGCAATCTCACCGAAGGAGGCCGCGACCTCGGGGAAGCCCTCATCCCTGGCAGCCTCTTCGAAGTTGGGATACAGCGTGCTCCATTCCAGCTTCTCGCCAGCAGCGGCGGCCTGCAGATTGGCCAGCGTATCGCCTATTACCCCGGCCGGATATCCGGCAGTAATCTCCACCTCCCCACCTTCCAGATACTTGAAGAACACCTCCGCGTGCTCCTTTTCGTTGTCGGCGGTCTCCTGGAAGATAGCTGAGATCTGCTCGTAGCCCTCCTTTCGGGCAACGCTGGCAAAGTAGGTGTACCGGTTACGGGCTTGCGACTCGCCGGCAAACGCCGCCAATAGGTTCTTCTCCGTCTGTGTTCCCTCGATGCTGTTCACCACTAATCATCCTCCTTTGCGAAATAGGGTGCTGCGTAACGCGTGCGAAACTGTTGTCCTGCACGGGTCCGCACTCAGTATAGGATTCTTTGCTGCTCACTCGAATGCCTCCCGGTGGGGACGGCTTACTTGCCACGATTGAGGATTTGCAGGTCGCGGATAGGCTTACAACGCTGAATTAGGCGTTCCCAGGCCTCGCCGGCCGGACTGCAGAGACACTACTCCCCGAGTATGGCTAGTCCCTGCGGTCACTCGCGGCTACGAGGTCGAAGTTCGTGCGGTAGGTGGGAGTTAGCGGGCTGTTGTAGGCCAGGATGGGCACGGCGCTCTCGTGGCGCGAGCCGTGCGAGCGGACGTTGACTTCCGCCTCGGCAGTCGCGAATTCCCCGAAGACCGTCGCCGCGTCGCCCAGCACGAACAAGTCGCCGATGCGCTCGGCCAGCAGCTCGAACTGCGCGGCGGCCTCGGAACGCGGGTAGACCGACTCGATGCCCCGAGCCGCCTCCAAGGCACCCACCGCATCTCCGAGAAGACGGTGGTCGTCCAGGTAGACGTAGGCGGCGCCGCCCAGGTTCTGATGATGCGCGACGTAGCGGTCTTTGATGATGGGGATAGCGCGCGCGGCGATGCCCGCTGCCCCCAGAAGCTTCTCCAGGTCCAGCCCGCGGCTCTTCGCCGACATTCCGTGGTCAGCCGTGAGGTAGACTTCGCGCGCGGGATTCTCCGCGACAATCTCACCAAGTATGGCGTCCAGACCGTGAATGTGCTCGTGAGACTGCTCGGCATCGGGCGGATACTTGTGCATCATACCGTCGGTGGTCGAGCAGTAGGCGATGTCGGGGTCCTGTTCGCGCAGGACTACCCGCAGCGCACGAAAGAGCCAGTGATTGATGTCGGGCGAGTAGATATCCTCGGGCGGGCCGACCTTCTGGATCATATCGGCGTCAGGGCTTTCAGCGACCAGAGAGTAGTCCGCACCGGCGTTCAGGAGCCGCAGCAGCTTCTGCTTGGCGGTGAGCAGGGCCGTGGACATGCCCCGGCGCTGGGCGCGCTGGAGCACAGTGGGGCAGCGCAGGAAGTCGGGCGATTCCATATAGTGCTCCTCCCCCGTCTCCCGGTCGAGCCAGTAGTTGGTGGTGATGCCGTGCACGCGCGGCGGTGCGCCGGTGATGAGGGAGACGTTGTTGACGTTGGTGACCGAGGGGATGACGGACTGGCCGATGATGAAGCTGCCCGCAGCGGCCATGCGGTCGAGGTTGGGCGTAGGCGTCAACTCCAGATACTCCGGCCCCAGCCCGTCAACGCAGATTATCAGTATCTTGCGGGGCATTTGGCAGCTCTTCTGGCATTTCGCCAGCACTGTGCCCTATGGAGCTCGGACTTTCCTCACCGGATACAGGAGCCGGCGCGACCACCCGACCCACTCTCCACTTATATTATACCCGATGGGCGAATCAGTGTAAATGAACGAGCAAGTGCGCAGCCTGCTCTTCATCCCCGGCGGTTCATCTCAGCTTGTGCCGGCGCAGGTAGTTAGGGCAAGTAGACCAATGGTGGAGACGGCGGGCCCCGCGCGAACGCAAGCGGGGCCCGCCTTGTCCTCGATCGTTAGTCTTCGCCAGCCTGTAGTTCAAGATACTTCGCTTTCACGACGTTGTACAAGCTCTCCCAGTGCCGTCTGCTCTTGCCCACTGCATTAGGATTCTGGCCGTACTCTTTGCTTGCTTCCATTGTGGTGCGCACCAGATCGATGCCAACATACTCATCGTAGAAGGCTAGCGGATCCGTCTTCCAAGTGAAGACAGAGCCGTCACCGCTCTTCTCCACCAGGAAGCGCATCGCACCAAGGATGGGGTAGACAAAGCCCGCCGGGATCCCGTAGCGGATTTTCGGGACATCCCCATTGACGTCAACTGGCGAAAAGCGGAGGGGATAGTGCGGGTGATCCTTCTTGGTGATTTCTTTCCGTCCGCCGAGCCTGCCACCGCCCACCGCCTCGTTATAGTAATCCCAGAAGGTCCCTAGGACGTGGTCGTGGAGTCGAAATACATCGCCAGCGATTGGCTTCAGCTTTGCGTAGGTCTTCCAGTTGCCATTCTCAAGATACTGCTCAAGGTTTTTCTGCTTGGAGCTGTAAGAGCGTATCGGATGTGCCGCAGAGTCAGGATAAAGGTCGATGTTGAAGATCGTCAGTAAGGATATGACCTCCAAGACATCAATCTCCTTTTCCTCAAACTGCCTGTAGGCAATTCGGTCCGCAAAAGGTTGACCACTTACAACTTGCTTGATGGTGTCGAGGTTCTTCTTCAACTCCTCCAATGACTTAAGATCCACCTGGACTGAGGTGTTTCGCGCACCGGCAATTTCGGTGAAATCCTCTTCGATTCCGGTCATTATCTCCAGGTTTACGAACTGCTGGGTGGACAGCTCTGCAATATTGTCCTGAATGATCCTGTAGGTATGTCCTCCATCGACCAACCCGTGTTTTTCACCGTCTGGCAGGTATACAGTAAGGATCCTGGTCTTGTTGTTGAAGTCGATGCGGTCGGCGGATATAAGCAGGCCTCTGTTGAGCAAATGAAAGAGCTGGCCAGAGGTCTCCCCAAGAAGTCCGCTCTTGATGTCCTTCGCCACCTTGGTAGTCGTCTTTTGGTCCCGCGGATTGGTGTCCATCGGGAGATCGACCGGCAGATTCTCCACGTTCACTACGGCGAAGTACCGCACTCGCGCGTCTGGTGTCACAGGGTCAGGTATGCGCCTCAGGCATTCGACTTTGAATTGAACTTGCTTCTCTGTGCTAGCCATTTGGGTCATCCTCCTTGAAGTAGTGTGGCCTGACACGGCCTGCGCAACTGGGCACGCGTCTGGGCTTTTGGCTAATGCAGTAGCTAGAGTCTTGTGCAAACGGCATTAAGACTGTGAGGGGGATGGGCCCTGGGGACGTCGACGTGCTGAGGTCATCTTGTTTGCCTCCCAAATCTATCGCCCTGGGGCGATGAGCTTTTACGGCTGACACCGTCGCTGCGGCGTAGCCAATATTACATATTCAGTATATACCCAATCGAGAAAGACGTCAACCCTAATTGTACGCTGGTGTATGTTCCTCAGTTACAGGTCATATTTTCGTTAACTCAAACAAATCTGGGCAAATCTCTTTTCGGCGTGGAGGGCGCGGGGATAGGCCCCTCTGCCCCACCTTGGTTACT